>JBKJQL010000017.1:0-3438 GCA_046594035.1 Gaiellaceae bacterium | reverse complement strand
GCACGCCTGTCCCGTCTGCTCGCGTAACTCGTTGTAAATCAATCGGGACGGCGGGATTTGAACCCGCGACCCCCTGAACCCCATTCAGGTGCGCTACCGGGCTGCGCTACGTCCCGTCCGCCGGACTACCCCGCGGACAGTGAGTCAACCTAACCCACCGCCACACCCTTATCAACGCCGCCGGCGCCGCACCGCCCGACCGCGCGACGTCGCAGCAAACCCTTTCCCTCCCTCAATATCCCGAGTTCTGCGTGATGCTCCCGCCCGACTTGTCGATCTCGCCCTGCGGGATCGGATACAGGTAGTTCCTGTCCTGGAAGTTCTTGCCCACCGCGGTCAATACGCTCTTCGCCAGCTTCCACCGCTTCAAATCGTTGAACCGCTGCGACTCGAAGCCGAGTTCCACGCGCCGCTCGTGAATGAGCCACGCCGTGATCTGGCCCTTGTCTGTTGACGCGGTGTTCCGGTCGGGCAGCGTGCCGGCCGGAGCCAGGGTGCCGTCGATCGTCACCCCGTTCCGCGCCCGCGCCCTGATCGTGTTGATGATCGCGATCGCCTGCAGGTACGCCCCCGTCTCGTTGTACGCCTCGGCCTTCCAGAGCAGCACGTCGGCGAGCCGGATGTAGATCTTGTTGCTCGGCGCGTCGTCGTTGCCCTTATAGACGGTGTTCGTCGCGCCGAGCAGCTTGTAGACCGCCTTGTCGGCGACGTTCACCGTGTAGGCGCGACGCGGATCGTCAGGCTCGAACTCGGCGAGGAAGTTCGCCGTCGGGGCGATGAACCCCCAGTCGAGCGGCGCGCACAACCCGTTGCCGTTGCGCGGATTCTTCCCCGACTGGTGATCGTAGGCGAAGATCACCTCGGTCTCCGTCGCTTCCTTCGCCACGTCGAAGGCGTCGAAGTAGCGGGCGTTCAGCGCGTAGAAGTTCGTCGCCTCGAGCTCGTTGACGATCGTGATCACCTCCGCCCACTTCGCGTTGTAGAGCGCAACCTTCGCCTGCATCGCGAGGACCGCTCCGCGCGACACACGCCACGGCTCGGCGGGATCGGAACGCGCGCTGTTTGGCAGTAGCGTCTTCGCCTGCGCGAGGTCGGCGCTGATCTGCGCGTACACCTTGTCCTTCGACTCGCGCTTCGCGACGCTGTACGCCTCGGCGAAGTTCTGCAATGGTTTCAGCAGCAGTGGGACGTCGCCGAAGTTGTTGACGAGGTCGAAGTAATAGAACGCTCGCAGGAACAACACCTCGCCGAGCAGCCGGTTCTTCAGCGCGGCGTCAATGCCGGTCTTCGCCGAGATTGTGGGATCGGTCAGGTAGCTGATCGCCAGGTTCGACCGCGAGATCCCCTCGTAATCGTAGCTCCACTGGCCGTTGAACGCCTGGTTCGACGCCGTGAAGTTGAAGCTCTGCACCTGGTCCATCCACGCCTGGTCGCCGTCGGGGTTCCATTTCTTCTGCACGTCATCCGAGGCGATGTCGCTGACGATGAAGTCGTCGCGGAACACCGTCCCCAGGTCCCAGCGCCATTCGTTCAGCAGGTTGAGGGTGCTGGCCAGCATCTGGTACGACGACGTCACCGAAAGTCGCACGGAGTTGATCGTCGGCTTGGTGCTGATCTGCTCCGGCGTGATGAGGCCGACCGGATCGTTATGAAGGTCTGTGCAGCTCAGCGCGGACAGGACGAGCGTGGCCATGACGAGGCCATCTCTCACGCTGCCGCGGGTCGCACTGCTCGTTGTAGCTCTCATGATTGCTCCTGCATGTTCAAGGATGTCCCCACCAGTCGCTCAGAATCGCGCGTTCATTCCGATGAGGAATGCTTTCGACTGCGGGTACGTCCCCCGGTCGAGGATGTCGGTGGACTCGGGATCGAGGCCGGTATAGTTGGTCGCCGTGAAGAGGTTCTGCCCTGACACGTAGACTCGCCGACCATCGCCTAACGCGTACCCGATCTCGAGGTTCTTGAGCCGCACGTACGACGCGTCCTCGACGAAGATGCTCGACTTCTTGCTGCTGCCGTTGTCGTTGAAGGTCGTCCGCGGCATCGTGTTGCTCGTCCCCGCACCGTGCCACGCACGGAGCACCGCGACGCTGTGGTTGAACGGGCGGCTGTCGTAATCCGTGATCTGCTTCGCGTCGTTGTACTTCTGTACGCCGCCGACGCCCTGGAAGAACACGCCGAGGTCGAAGCCGTGAAAGTCGGCCGACATGTTGAATCCGTACGACACCTTCGGAATCGAGTTGCCGATGAAGGTCCGGTCGTTGTCGTCGATCTTTCCGTCGTGGTTCAGGTCCTTGAAGCGGATGTCGCCCGGCTGGTCGGGGGGATTGGTCGTCCCGAACAGGTAGGTGTTGATTTCGCTCTGCGTCTGGTAGATGCCGTCCATCACGTAGCCGTAGAACGCACCGAGCGGGTGCCCGACCTGCGTGCGGTAGACGTCGCCCGAGATGCTCGGCAGGTTGGGATGGAGCTTCTCGACGCGGTTGCGCACCGTCGCGACGTTGCCGCGCAGTCCGTAGTTCACCGACTGCACCCGGTTCTTGAAGCCGAGCGCGAGCTCGATGCCCTTGTTGCTCACCTCACCGGCGTTGACGATCGTCGGCGCGACATTGCCGACGATCGATGGGAGGGAGATCGGGAGCAGGATGTCGGAGGTGTTCTTCACGAAGTAGTCGAACGACATCGAGAGCCGGTCGTTGAGCACCGCCGCATCGAGCCCGGCGTCCTTCTGCGTGGTGGTCTCCCAGCGCAGGTCCGGGTTGCCATAGCGCGAGACGAGGTACTGGTCGCCCTGCCGGCGAAGCAGCGTGAGGAAGGCGTAGTTGTCGATCTCCTGGTTGCCGAGCTTTCCAGTGCTCGCCCGCAGCTTGAGGTCGGACAGCCAGCTGACGTCCTGGAGGAAGCGCTCGTTCGAGATCTTCCAGCCGGCGGAGATCGACGGGAAGTATCCCCACTGGTTCTTCACCGCGAACCGCGACGACGCATCGGCGCGGAAGGTCCCGGTCAGCATGTAGCGCGTGTCGTACATGTACGTCGCAGAGCTGAAGAGCGAGAACAGCTTCCACTCGGACGCCGAGCCGCCGTTATTCTGGTCGGCCGTTCCGCCGTAGTTCAGGTACTGGAAGTTGTCGCGCACGAAGTCGAATCGCTGGCGCGAGCCGCCGATTGACGACGAGTAGTTGGTGATGTACTCGGTCCCGCCTAACGCTGTGATGTCGTGGTGGCCGATGTTGTTGGCGTAATTCAGCGTGTTGTTCCAGGTGACCGTCGATTCCTGGCCGCGATCCTCGTTCAGCCCGGTCGGGCGGTTCTGGCGGCCGGTGCCCTGGTCCACTGTGCTGCCGCCCCCATTGTCGTCACCGAAGTTCCGGTTGAACGCCTTGTTGTGGGTGAGGTTGAGGTCGAGGCCGACGTTGCTGCGAAACTTGAGCGCCGGCA
>JBKJQL010000225.1:0-9806 GCA_046594035.1 Gaiellaceae bacterium | reverse complement strand
TGTAGGCCTGGATGAAGCCGAAGATCGTGTTCGTGAACATGCCTGCCGCCGTCGCCCAGGGGTAGGCGGCATAGCGGCGCCAGCCGCGTTTTGCGATCTCCCAGTCGAGGCGCACCCGGTCACGATACGGGCTTGCCCGGCGATGAACTTGAGTCGCGCGGCCGCGCTGGACGGCGCGCTGCGGCGTCCTCGGCTTTACCGATAGAACCACTATCGGAAAAGCCTGCGTCCTTGCATCGCACTCGTCTATCGCACCCGCTCAACGAAGTGCATCACCGGACAAGTCCGTAGGATCAGTGTCGGTGAGTACGCCCCGCCCCGACCGCAACCTCGCACTCGAGCTCGTCCGCGTCACCGAAGCCGCCGCCATGGGCGCCGGCCGCTGGATCGGCCGTGGCGACAAGATTGCCGCCGATCAGGCGGCAGTCGACGCGATGCGCGCGATGCTCGACACGGTCCTGATGAGCGGCGTCGTCGTGATCGGCGAAGGCGAGAAGGACGAGGCGCCGATGCTCTACAACGGCGAGGAGGTCGGTGCCGGAGGCCCTGAGGTCGACGTGGCCGTGGATCCCCTCGAGGGCACGCGCCTGACCGCACTCGGCCAGCCGAACGCGATCGCGGTGATCGCCGCGGCGGAGCGCGGCTCGATGTTCTTCCCCGGGGGCGCGTTCTACATGGAGAAGATCGCCGCCGGCGCCGACGCGATCGCCGTGATCGACATCAACGCCAGTCCGACCGAGAACGTGAACGCGGTCGCGAAGGCCAAAGGCCGGCGGGTGACCGACATTCGCGTAGTCGTCCTCGAGCGCGACCGGCACGAGCAGCTGATCGGCGAGCTGCGCCAGGCAGGCGCGCGCGTCAACCTGATCAGGGACGGGGACGTCGCCCCGGCGATCGCCGCCGCGCGCCCCGAGACGGGCGTCGACCTGCTCTACGGCATCGGGGGCACACCCGAGGGCGTGATCACGGCGGCGGCGCTCAAGTGCGTCGGCGGCGGCATTCAGGGCAAGCTCTGGCCGCGCAACGACGAGGAGCGCCAGGCGTTGATCGACTCGGGCTACGACCTCGATCGCGTCCTGCTGACCGACGACCTCGTGCGGAGTGACGACGTCTTCGTCTCCGCGACCGGCGTCACCACCGGCGCGTTGCTCCGCGGCGTCCGCTACGTGACCGACGGCGCAATCACCGACTCGATTGTCATGCGCTCCCGTTCCGGCACCGTTCGCCGGATCGAGGCGCGACACAAACTCAGCAAACTGACGCACTTCACCGGAAGGGAGTACTGATGAGCACGATCGGGCTGAACGAGCTCGGCTACGACGAACGTCTCTACATCCTCGCGTTCGACCATCGAGGGTCGTTCGAGAAGATGGTCGGAGACGTCGAGCTCGTGCCGGGCGCAAAGACGTTGATCTGGGAGGGATTCCGCCGCGCCGTCGAGGAGGGTGCGCCCAGGGAGTCCGCGGGCATCCTGGTCGATGCGAAGTACGGTCCGAGTGTCGCGCGCGAGGCGAAGGCCGGCGGCTACAAGCTGGCGATGCCCGTCGAGAAGTCGGGTCAGAACGAATTCGACTTCGAGTACGGCGACCAGTTCGGGGAGAAGATCGAGGAGTGGGACCCCGATTTCAACAAGGTTCTCGTCCGGTACAACCCGGAGGGCGATCGGGAGATGAACGAGCGCCAGACCGCGAGGCTGTTGCGCCTGTCGGAGTGGTTGCACGAGCATCACCGGAAGTTCCTCTTCGAGCTGCTCGTCCCGGCCGAGCCGGCGCAGCTGGAGCAGCTCGACGGCAGCGAAGATCGCTACGACGTCGAGGTGCGGCCGCAGCTGATGATGGAGACGATTCTCCAGCTGCAGAACGCGGGTGTCGAGCCGGACATCTGGAAGATCGAAGGCATCTCGGATCGGGAGGCGTGCGCCGAGATCGCAACGCTCGCGCGCCGCGAGGGCCGCGACCGCGTGTCGTGCGTCGTGCTCGGCCGCGGCGCCTCCGACGAGAAGGTCGACGAGTGGCTGCGCGCAGGCTCGGGGCTCGACGGCTACACCGGCTTCGCGATCGGGCGGTCGATCTTCGCCGAGTCGGTCAAGGCGTACGCCGCAGATCCGTCCGGCTTCGACCGTGCGGCTGCGGTCGCGGACATCGCGCGCCGGTACCTGCGCTTCATCGAGGTCTACGAGGGCGCGAGCGTCCCCGCCTAGATGGTTGATGCCACGAGGCGTGGGTCTGGGGGCGGATCCAGACCAAGCAGGACGGTCGAATCGCCCGCAGGGCAGCCGGTACGGCTGTTCAAGGGTGAGGCGAACGTCCTGCGCCGCGTCTGGGCTGTTCCCAGGCGGGCGTAACGTGGCATCAACCGTCTAGCTCAGTGCGAACCGACGGGGGAGGGGCGGCGGCTGTGGCGCCGCGCCCCTCCCTCGGTCAGAACCCCTCATTTCTGGCCGAGTAGGCCGCCACCCGTTCTCTTCGCTGCTGTCCCCCATAGAGCGCTCATGGCGCCTCCCGTCGGTTTGGTGAGGTTGTAGATGCCGTGAGCCAGCAAATCTTGCGCCGGGTAGAATTGCGTTTGAACGCGGGGATAGCTCAGTTGGTAGAGCATCAGCTTCCCAAGCTGAGGGTCGCGGGTTCGAATCCCGTTCCCCGCTTCCGATGAATGCGCGCAAACCCGCTCAACAGGCGGGTTTGGGCGTCTCTCGGGCCGGATCATGAATCCGCTGTGCTCCACGCACCGGGCGCAGGGCGATCTCATCCGTGAGCTACCCCGAAGAGGGGATGCGAGCAGCTCCGGTCTGCGTACGTTGAGAACCTGCGGTTGTGCTGGAACCTCTTGGCGGCGAGGTGTTGTCGTTTACGAGTGAGGAGGCCAACCGCAATGCTTGCCGCAGAACAGTTCTACTCGTGGGACCGAAGCGAGAATCGCGTGATCGCGGCGCTGTGCCCCAGTCTCGATGAGGCGCTCGAGAGCGGGAGGGCGACGCTCGTCGCGCCCTTCGCGACTCCCCTGAGGATGTCCCAGCTCGTCGCGATCGCGGTCAGCCTGTGCAAGCGCAGTGACTCGAATGTCGCGGTCGTCGGCAGTCACGACGGTAAAAGCCTGGCGTTCGTCCCGCTCGGCGCGAACACGTCGTTTCTGCGCACCCAGTTGGGGGCCGAGGCCCGCCGAGGGCAGGCCCGCCTCACCGTCCCCTGGTCGGCCACCGGAGCGCCTGCGCCGAGAGGAGCCGTGACGATCTGATCCGAGGTCAGGCGTACAATGCGCGCCGACCGAGGTAACGAGCGGAATCGCGGCCCAGCCGCAGGAGGAGATCCTTCATGAAAGGCGCGCAAAAGCCGAAAAAGGGCGACAAGAAGCCGGCCCAAAAGACCCTGAAGGAGAAGCGCCAGGACAAGCGCAACGCCGAAAAGGGCAACACCGGCCTCCACTAGCCACGCCAGACACATGAACCCGGGAGTCGAGGGTATTGTGAGCCCGGAGATGGAGGCGAGCTGGGTCGATTTTTTGCGGACGCCGGCTGACGGAGGGCATGCCGTGCAGGTCTACGCAGAGCTCGACGAGCTCGCGGAGTCCGTCGCCGCCTACCTCGCCACCGGCTTCGCCGCCGGTGAGCCCGCAGTCGTAGTCGCGACGCGGGACCATCAAACGACGTTCAACCGGTTCCTCGCCGGAGCAGGCTGGGACGCGGATGTGCTCCTCGAGGCCGGGCTGCTGACCACGCTCGATGCGGAAGAAACGCTGGCGTCCCTGTTCGAGGACGACAAGCTTTCCGCAGCCGCATTCGAGCGCGTCGTGGGCGAGGTGATCGACGGTCTGACCGAGCGTTTCCCGAACCGGCGCGTCCGTGCGTTCGGTGAGATGGTCGATTTGCTGACTGCGCGCGGCGAGCTCGACACGGCTGCTGCGCTCGAAGAGCTCTGGAACGACCTGGCGAAGACGCGACGCTTCTCGCTGCTCTGCGGCTACCGCCTCGACGTCTTCGACCGTGAGTCGCAGCGACTCCTTCCGGCGGTTTGCAGTGCGCACACGCACGTGCGGCCGGTGTACGACATGGCGCGTCTCGATCACGCAGTGCATCTAGCACTCGAAGAAGTCCTGGGCAAATCGAGCGCCCGAATGGTCCAGGAGATTGTTCGCGAGGGCGCGCAGACGCAGAGCGCGCCGGTCTCCGAGCAGATGTTGATGTGGGTCAGCGACCGAATGCCGCGTCACGCCGAGCGCGTTCTCGCTGCTGCGCGCGCGAAGTACGAGCCCGCGCCCCTCTAGCCGCTGCTCAGGAAAAGTGCGGGCGCAGACGCTCGGCGGTGCGTTCGAGCGCCTCCGGCAGGACCTTCACGTCGGCGAGCACGGGCATGAAGCTCGTGTCGCCGTTCCAGCGCGGTACGACGTGCAGGTGCACGTGATCCTCGATCCCTGCGCCTGCGACGCGGCCGAGGTTCCAGCCGAGGTTGTGACCGTGTGGCGCGTACTCGACACGCAGCGCCTCGACTCCGCGGGCGCCCAACCGGTGGACTTCGAGCGCCTCCTCGTCGGACAGCAGCCCGAATTCTCCAAGGTGCCGGTACGGTGCGATCAGCAGGTGCCCGGACGAGTACGGGAACTTGTTCAGGACGATCAGCGCGTGCTCGCCGCGGTGGACGAGCAGTTCTTCCTCGGGCTTGCAGAAGATGCAGCGGTTGAGTTCGTCGGCCTGTTGGACGTACTCGAGGCGCCAAGGCGCCCACAGCGGCTTCGGCATGCGCGGAGCGTAACTACTCTCTGTGCATGGAGACCGCGACCACGCGCAACGACGACGGTACGTTCGACGTGGTGCAGAGGGCTCCGGTTGGCGGCAGCCTTTCGAGCGAGGAACTCCAACGCCTCTACTGGCGCGAGGTGCGCTCGGCCACGTTCGGGGTCGTGCGCTTTTCGCGCGGTGCGATTCGGCTTTTCGGGGTCTGGCCCGCGCTGATCGCCTTCGGGCCGACTGTCGGAGACCGGCGGCAGATCGTCGGCGGGGTGTTCGCCCGGCATCCATACGGCGCGATCACTTGGTCGACACGAGGAGGCGAGGCGATCGTCTCGCTCGAGGAGTTCGCACCGCGTCTGCGAGGCCGGCTCTTCCGAATCGAGCGGTGGTTCCACGATGTCGTCGGGCGGCGCTTCCTTCAGCAGGCGGCGCGGGCATGCGCGTAGCTGTTGTCGGGGCGACCGGGACGATCGGCCGCCCGCTCGTCGGGGCTCTAGCGGCCGCAGGCCATCGGGTCACCTCGATCTCCCGCAGCGGCTCGTCCGTCGCAGGCGCCGACGATGTCGTCGCCGCGGACGCGTCAGACGGTCGCGCGATGCGTGACGCGCTCGAGGGCGCAGAGGTCGTCTACCACCTTGTCCACTCGCTCGGACAACCGGACTTCGAGGCCTCCGACCGCGCCGCCGCACACGCTGTTGCCGACGCTGCGGCTGCGACCGGCGCGCAGCAGATCGTCTTCCTCGGCGGACTGGGAGAGCAGGATGCGAACCTCTCGCCGCACCTGCGCAGCCGGGCCGAGACCGCGTCGATCCTGGCCGCGGGCGTCGTGCCCGTCACGATCCTCCGCGCCGCGATGATCGTCGGAAAAGACAGCGCCGCGTTCGAGACGATCCTCGCGCTCGTCGACCGACTCCCGGTGATGGTGTGCCCGCGCTGGGTGTCGGTGAAGACCCAGCCTGTCGCATTGGTCGACGTGGTCGCGGCGCTCGTGGCCGTAGCCGGGCGCGAGGAGTCCTTCGGCGTGACCTATGACGTGGGCGGGACCGAGGTGATGACCTACCGCGCGATGATGGAACGGACCGCGGCGATCCGCGGCCGGAAGCCGGTGATGATCGAGGTCCCGCTGCTCACGCCCTGGCTGTCGTCGCTCTGGCTGCATCTCGTCACACCGGTCAACGCCGCGGTCACACGTCCGTTGATCGAAGGGCTGCGCGTTCCGACGCTGGCGCACAACGACGAGATCTGGGCGCTCGCCGGCCACGAGCGCACGGGGTTCGACGACGCGGTTCGCGCCGCGCTCGGATCTACAACCAGCGCTTGAGGCGGAAGAACGCGAGCAGGCCGACGAGCGCCGTGACCATTCCCACGAAGATCACCCAGAACGCCCACGCAGTCCCGAATCCCGGGAAGTGCACGTTCATCCCGAAGAAGCCGGTGATCAGCGTGAGCGGCAGCAGCACGACGGAGAACACGGTGAGGATGCGCAGCACGTCGTTCTGGCGATGCTGGATCACCGATTCGTTCGTATCCTCGAGTGCCTCTACGACTTCCTTGTAGTTGTCGAGGATGTCCCAGATGCGCTCCGCCGCGTCGACGATGTCGTCGAAGTAGAGCTCGAGCTCCTCCGGCAGGAAACGCTCGACGTGACGCTCGAGCACGCGCAGGGTGGAACGCTCCGGCTTGATGATCTTCCGGTAGCTGATGATCTCCTGCTTGACGTTCGAGATGTCGCGCACGACTTCTTCCGAGCGCCCCTCGAACACGTCGTCCTCGAGCGAGTCGAGTTTGTGCCCGATCTTGTCGAGGATCGGGAAGCAGTAGTCGAAGAGATCGTCGAGCACCTCGTACAGCAGCCGGCCCGAGCCTTTCGAGAACAACTGCTCGCGGAATGTCTCGTCCTCCTCGCAACGCCGGAACAGCCGTGTGAGTGGAAGCAGCTCGACGGTCGGCAGCGTGACGAGGTAGTCAGGCCCGACGAAGACGTCGAGCTCGGCCGCGTTCAGGCGCTGGATCGCGCGGTCGTAGACCGGGAAATGCAGGACGCCGAAGAGGTAGCCCTCGTCGGCGTAATCGTCGACCTTGGGGCGCTGGCGCTTGGACATCACGTCCTCGACGTCGAGCGGGTGCCAGCCGAACCGGTCCGAGAGCTCCTGCGCGTAGGTCAGCGACGGAGCGTCGAGGTGGATCCAGGTGAGACCGGCCCCGCTGAGCTCAGCGGGGGGTGACGGCGGCGCCGAGGCGGTGACCACGGTGTCGCGCGCACGGGTGCGCCGGATGCGAGGCAGGCTCGGCATCGGTACTGAGTGGATCCTCGATCACAGGGATCACCGGCATGTTCGCCATCCTACCGGGGTTTCCCGCTCACCCTGCGCCTGCGACGTCAATCACCGGCGGCGCGGGATCGGTCTTCGGGATGCGCCGGAACTGCTCGGGCACGCGTGGCTCGGTGCGCAGCGCGCCCACCGCCGCCACGAGGCAGACGATCGAGGCTGCGATCCAGAGCGCGAACGGCCCGGACGCCAGCAAGAAGCCGCCGGCCGCAGGCCCGACCGTCCCCGCCAGCCCCCAGGAGAGCGAGTGCACTGCGAAATAGCGGCCGCGCAGGTGGTCGGGTGCGATCTCGGCGACGAGTGCCTGGTGCGCGGGGCCGTGGAAGCACTCGCCGATCCCGAAGATCCCGAGCGCGATCGTGATCAGGATGAACGCCGCGGTGCCCGTGAACCAGTAGCCGCCGGCGTCGACCATCAGCCACGAGACGATCCACAGCAACGGCATCAGCGCGAGCGCGCGCAGGCGGCGGCGGCCCTCGATCGCGCGGCTGATCGGCAGTTGCGCGAGGACGATCAACCCGGTGTTGACGAAGAACACGATCCCGATCTGCCTTTCGCTCAGGTGCCCGTGGTCGCGCGCGAATTGTGGAACGAGGTTGATGAGCGAGTACCCGGCGGCCACAAAGAGGAAGTTGAGCGCCCAGAGCCGCACGAACAAGCGGTCGCGGACGACCGCGCGATACGAGGCCGGGCTGTCGGAACGTTCCTCGTCCGCGATGCCCGGGTCGTGCACGAACGCGAGCACGCCGACATACGCGAGGAACGTCACGGCGTCGATCAGGAAGAGCAGCGTGAACGATGATGGGTGGGAAACGCTCGCGATCAGCCCGCCCGAGAGACCGCCGAGGCCGATGCCGAGGTTCATCGTCACGCGTTGCTGCGCATAGGCCGCATGGCGGCGGGCGGGAGGCGTCAGCCGCGCGATCAGTGTCGACTGGCTCGGCCAGAAGCCGGCGCTGCCCGCGCCTTCGACCGCGATCAGCAGAAACGCCTCCCAGGGGCTGTGCACGAGCGGGAACAGTCCGAAGCCGACGCCTTGCAGGACGAGGCCCGCGCCGAGCACGCGGCGGGGCCCGAGCCGGTCGACGAGCGGGCCGGCGACGAGCCCTGCGGACAGCTGCGCTGCGGCCGACACGGCGATCACGAGGCCGGAGACTCCGAGCCCGAAGCCGCGCACGTCGTGGAGGTAGATGACCAGGAACGGCAGCACGAGCCCGTTCCCGAAGGAGTTCATCACTCCGCCGAGCTGCAGCAGCCAGACCTCGCGTGGCAGCCGGGGATCGAACGACCGGAGCCACTTCACGCGGGCTCGACCCCAAGGCTCGGTGTGCGCCGCAGCGCTTCCGGGAGCACGCGCTCGAGCAGGAGCGCCGCGAGGCCCGCGGTGAATGCGGCGGCCGCGGCGATCAACCACACGCCATGTGGCATGAGCGCGAGCGCGAATCCTCCCGCTGCGCGGCCGGCTGCGCCACCGAGTTGGAAGCCGAAACCGTTGAGTGCGAGGTAGCGGCCGAGCAGGCCGGGCTTCGAGAGGTCCGCGATCAACGCGTTCTGGATCGTGCCGTGGAAGCACTCTCCGAGCCCGAACACCGTCAACGCCATTGCAAAGACGGCGGTGGCTGCGGAGCCGGTGAACCACCAGCCGCCCGCGAAGACGACGAGCCACGAGACGGCCCAGAGCGTTCCTTCGACGGTGTAGGCAGCCATGCGTCTCCGGCCCTCGAGCCACTTCGCGACGGGCAGTTGTGCGACCACGATCACGAGCGTGTTGGCGAGGAAGCACAGACCGATGCCGCGCTCGCTGACCTGCGCAGTGTTCTTCGCGAACGCGGGGAAGATGTCGCCGAGGAGCGAAAAGCCGACTGCGACCAGCGACGCGTTCAGGATGATGTACGCGAGGAACGTCTTGTGGCGCAGCACCTGGCGGTACCCCGCAGCGGGCGCGTCCAGTTCGCGCGGAACGCGCGGAGGTGACGGCACGAACCAGAGCGCGACGATGTAGCCACCGAATGTCAGCGCGTCGATCAGGAACAGCAGCTCGTACGAGCTCGGGTGCGACGTCGTCGCGATCAGCCCGCCGACCACACCGCCGACGCCGATACCCAGGTTGTTCAGCACGCGCTGCATGGCGTAGGCGTTGTGGCGCGACTCGCGTTCCGTCAGTGCGGCGACCATCGTCGCGTGACTCGGCCAGAACGATCCGTTGCCGAGGCCTGCGAAGGCTGCCGCGGCGAACGCGGCAGGCAGGGAGTGCACGAACGCGAAGCCGAGCGCGGAGACGACCATCGACGCCACGAGGACGCGCCGCGGGCCGAGGTGGTCGATCAGCGTCCCGGAAAGCGGCCCGGCCGCGAGGCCGGCGACGGACGTCGCCGCCAGCACGAGCCCGGCGGCCCCCAGCGAGATCCCGCGCACGTTGTGCAGGTAGATCAGGAGGAAGGGAAAGACGACGCCGTTACCGAGCGCGTTGAAGAAGCTCCCCGACAGGAGCGTCCACAGTTGCCGCGAGAGTTGCGGGTTCAGGCTCGCGAGGTAGCGCCGCACCGCTCGAGGGTATCGTCGGCGGAGTGAGCGTCAGATGGTGGGCGATGCGGCCCGCGCAGAATCTCAAAGCGGCGAGCTACGTGTGCCCGTTCTGCGACGGGATGCTGCACGCAACGAGCGAGCACGCGCTGATCGCGCCCGAGGGTGACGTCTCGAAGCGGCGGCATGCGCATCTGGAGTGCGTCGCCGCGGCGCGCAAGCGCGGCGAG
>JBKJQL010000199.1:0-24461 GCA_046594035.1 Gaiellaceae bacterium | reverse complement strand
GGATCAACGCCTGATCTTCGGCGACGACGATCCGAGGGCGGGGCGCGGGCGGCACGTGATTCCTTCCAGGACGAAAAAAGACCCCGGGCGTCTGCCCGAGGTCTCCGAGGACCGTGGCCGACGTCTTCGACAGCCTGAGCGGAGCTTAGCTGTGTGTGGCCGCGGGCGGCAATTGCCGCCCGCGGCCGTGTCAGTCGGACGGCGGTTCTGCGTCCGCCCCCGGTCGCGAGAGGGAGAGTCAAGCGACAGGGAGAGCTTCGTGGCCGGACCTAACAGCACCCGGAGGGCAACCTAGGAATCTCCTCAGAAAGTTCGTTTCACAACGGTCCGCCAGTCGGGCTACATGCTCGTGGAGTGGCGTACAGTGAAATCGCAGTGCGGGTCGGACTCTTCGTCACCTGTCTCGGTGACACCCTGTTCCCGGAGGCGCCGCGCGCCGTCGTGCGCGTGCTCGAGCGCCTCGGCCACGAGGTCGAGTTTCCGCACGAACAGACCTGTTGTGGCCAGCTTCATGCCAACAGCGGGTATCGAGACGAAGCCGCTGCTCTCGCCGAGCGCTTCGAGCGGATCTTCGAGGGCTTCGACGCGGTGGTGTCACCATCGTCGTCGTGTGTCGGAATGATCCGCGAGTTCCGGCCCGCGATCGCACCGCGCGTGTTCGAGTTCTCGGAGCTCCTGGTTTCTCAGCTCGGGGTGGAGGACGTGGGCGCGTACTTCCCGCACCGTGTCACCTACCACCCGACCTGCCATTCGCTGCGCGTGACGAAAGTCGGGGACGCCCCGCTACGGCTGCTGCGCGCCGTGCGCGGGCTCGAGCTCGTCGAATTGCCCGCGGCAGCCGAATGCTGCGGCTTCGGAGGCACGTTCGCGGTCAAGAACGCGGAGACGTCCACCGCGATGCTCGCTGACAAGTGCAGTGCCGTCCTCTCGACCGGCGCGGAGTTCTGCACGGCCGTCGACAACTCGTGCCTGATGCAGATCGCGGGAGGACTGGGACGTCGACCGGGCAACGTTCGCACGATGCACCTCGCCGAGATCCTCGCGTCGTGAAGTCGTTTCCCGACGCGGCGCGCATTGCCCTCGGCGACCCGCAGTTGCGGCGCAATCTCGGCAATGCGACCGCGACCATCCGCGACAAGCGGGCACGCGTCGTCGCAGAGGTTCCGGACTGGGAGGAGCTACGCGACGCCGGTCGGGCGATCAAGGCCGACGTCATGCACCGGCTCGACGACTACCTGCTGCAGTTCGAAGCCTCGGTGCGGGCCGCGGGCGGGCACGTGCACTGGGCGCGCGACGGGGCCGAGGCGAACGCGGTCGTCCTGGACGTCGCGCGTTCGCACGGCGCGTCGGAGGTGGTGAAGGTCAAGTCCTTGACGACCGACGAGATCGAGCTCAACGAGGCGCTCGCAAGAGGCGGTGTGCACGCGATCGAGACCGATTTCGCGGAGCTGATCCTGCAACTCGACGGTGACTGGTCGTCGCACATCCTGGTGCCGGCGATCCACCGCAACCGCACCGAGATCCGCGACCTGTTCCTGCGCACGATCGCGGAGCCCCCGCTTTCCGACGATCCGGAAGAGTTGGCCGAGGTGGCGCGCGTCTACCTGCGCGAGAAGTTTCTGAGCGCGAAGGTCGGCGTCAGCGGAGCGAACTTCGGCGTCGCCGAGACCGGCACCGTCGTCGTCGTCGAGTCCGAAGGGAACGGACGGATGTGCACGACGCTCCCGCCGGTACTCGTCACCGTGCTCGGGATCGAGAAGCTCGTGCCGACCTTCGCCGACCTCGAGGTGTTCCTGCAGCTGTTACCGCGCTCGGCCACGGCGGAACGCATGAACCCGTACACGTCGCTCTGGACCGGGGTCACTGCGGGCGACGGCCCGCAGGAGTTCCATGTCGTCCTGCTGGACAACGGCCGGACGAGAGTCCTGTCCGACGAGATCGGACGTCAGGCGCTCCACTGCATCCGGTGCAGCGCTTGCCTCAACGTGTGCCCGGTGTACTCGCGCACGGGCGGACACGCGTACGGCTCGGTCTATCCGGGGCCGATCGGCGCGATCCTCACGCCGCAGCTGCTCGGGGTCGAGAACGCGAAGTCTTTGCCGTACGCGTCCAGTCTTTGCGGGGCGTGTTACGAGGTCTGCCCCGTGAAGATCGACATTCCCGCCGTGCTGTTGCACCTTCGCGCCGAGGTCGTCCGCAAGGCAGGCGCCACGCCCGAGCGTGCGGTCATGCGGGGCGTCGCACGCGCGTTTGGCAGTGCGCGGCGTTACCGGCGTGCACAGCGGCTGGCGCGCCTCTTCCAGGGCGCGGCCCGGCGTCTGCCCGGCCCGCTTGCGACCTGGACGCGCACCCGCGAGTTGAAGCCGCTGCCGGAGGAGACCTTCCGCGAATGGTGGAGCCGTGACCGCGGCGCGTGACGACATCCTGGCGGCGGTGCGGGACGCACTCGCTGCGGGATCCGCACCGGAGCCCGTGACGAGGGACTACCACCGGCACGGCGCGCGGTCGCAGCCGGAGCAGGTCGAGCTCTTCGCACAGCGTGTCTGTGACTACCGCGCGACCGTGCGGCGCGTTGCTCCTGCGGAGCTCGAGTCGGCGATCGCCCAGCTCGCCCCGGGGCGCGTCGGTGTGCCGGCCGGCCTGCCGCGCGAGTGGCGGCCGACGGGCTTCGTCGAGGATTACGATCTGACACCGCAGGAGCTCGACGCGCTCGACGGCGTCGTCACGGGGTGCACGCTCGCGATCGCAGAGACCGGGACGCTGGTGCTCTCCGGCGGGCCGAGCGAGGGCCGTCGCGCGCTAACGCTCGTGCCCGACCTGCATCTGTGTGTCGTCCGCACCTCGCAGGTGGTGGAGACCGTGCCCCAGGCATTCGATGCGCTGCGGGACCGGGCCCTTCGTCCACTGACGTTCGTATCGGGGCCGTCCGCGACGTCCGACATCGAGCTCCAGCGCGTCGAGGGCGTTCACGGCCCACGAAACCTGATCGTCCTGATCCTCGAGGAGCGCTGAAGGTCAGCGCCTGCTCTTCGTGATGGGCCGGGTAGGGATCGAACCTACGACCTTCGCAAGATCGGCGTGCTGCGCGAGCGGCTTGTGGCAGTTTTTCGCGCCGGCATGTCGCCGGAACCGCCTCGTCTCCGCGCCACGACGATCACACAGGCAAACGCTCCGAGCAGCAAACCTAGTGCTGTCAGATCCCTAAGGAGCCAGTGCAGTTGTGCGTCCAGTACGAGCGGCGCGAGCCAAGCGACGATTGCCCACGCGGCGACTGCGACCGCAGCGAGTTGCCATTCTGATGCCAGCAGGTGACGCCACGTCGTTCTTCGCACGGCAATCGCGATTGCAGCGACGCACAGCATCAATGTCGGCACGACGGTGAGCCATCCTGTCCCGCCGCCGAGTCGCGTGAAGACCGTCTCTGCGAACCTGTTGTGGAACGCCAGCGTGAACCACACGCGCGTCGAGTCGTCACTCGTCATCGGTCCGGTGAGGGTCGCGACCACGACGGTCCCGAACGAGATCAGCGCGAGCAGGATCATCGTGAGAGGGAACGCTGCGAAGACGGTGCTGATGCCGAGCGCTGCGAAGACGAGCATCGGAATGAGGAAGCGAGGCCCCGGGGTATCTCCTCCGAAGATGACTGCGTGACTGGGCATCGCATCCGCGCCCGGCAGTGAACGCCCAGAGCTGTAGAGGAGATACGCGATGGCCACGCACGCGATCAGAGTCACCTCAGCCCGGTGCTGTCGATACAGAAGAACGAGCCCCGCGAGCGCGGCAGCGACGATCGGCGTTGCAGTGAAGAGACCCTTCGGCAGGAGCAAGAGTTGGATCATCGGACCAAAGTGAGGCATCGAGATTCCGAAGAACCCCTGAGCGTTGGCGCCCAGCTGGTCGTGCCCCGTTTCACCCGAGTTGAGAACGGCGCCCACGTAGGCCTGGTGCAGGGGACTGCCGAACGCCCACGCATTGAAGATGAGCAGGGGGAGCACGCCGCCGGCGGCGCCTACCCCGTAGGCGGTGGCCGACCGCAGCCGCGGCCTCAGGCACGTCGCGACGTATACACCGAGGATCACCATCACGACGCCGTATGGATAGTCGACGACGACCGCACCTCCTGCAGCCACGCCCGCAGCGGCCGCGAGCCGGACGGAGCGTGGGTGGCCGCGCGCCTGACACAGGAGGGCAAACGCGCCGAACGAGAGCGCCGAGCCGAGGACGTGGGGCGCGTAGAGCGTCGAGTACGGAAAGATGATCGTGCCGAGGCCCAACCCGAGCGCGACGGGTGCGCCGGTGCCGGGAACCCATCGTTCTGCCACGCCTCCGACCAGGATGAGCAGTGCGAGCGCGGGAAGTGCCGCTACGAGCAGCGTGTACGGCCAGACCGCCTCCCGAGGAATGCCGACAAGAGTCGTCGTGCCCGGCGGAGGCGACTGATCCCACGCCAGCCCGAGCTGCTTCAACCCGACGAACAGCGGCAGCGAGACAAAGGCGAGCCCCGGCCCTTTCGCAGCGTAGAAGTGGTCGTGGTACCAGGACACATCGCCGGTCTGCCAGTGGTTCTTGTCGATCTGCGCGGTGCCGTCCGCAAGCGCTCGCGTGAGAGCGAAGTGCGCACTGCCTGCGAAGCCCGGGGTCTGAACGGTGAGTGCCCCCGCGACCGCAACCAGAGCCGCGACGGCCACGATTCCTTTCACCACGACACTGTAAACGGTTCGCTTCGAGAGCTGGAAGCAGCTTTCCGCGAGAGTGAGTGGTGGAACATGCCGCTGCGTACTCGCCGTTTCGATCCGCCGGCCGTCTGCGATCTCCGGCTTCCGTTCCACGTCGTCGTCCCGATTGGCACACAGTGAAACGCGAGGAATATTCGCAAAGCCTCGGCATGAGCTGGCCGCGTTAACGACCTTTTCGTTTCGTCGATCCGACGCTCGATCTTGTGGTGCAACATGGCCGACGGAGACGGATCGAGGTTCCGACAGCCAGCTCGGATCGCCTCGAGCTCGAATGTGTCGGGGCAGCCGCCTAGGGTGAGGCCTCGCCGCTTTTCAATGGGCCGGGTAGGGATCGAACCTACGACCTTGGGATTAAAAGTCCCCTGCTCTACCAACTGAGCTACCGGCCCCTGCTCTCTGAACTGCTCCGTTTTGAGAGTCGCGCACCCGAGTACGCTCCCTCTATGGGCAAAGGGTACGCAGAAGGCAGCGCTGTCGAGGAACGCTTGGCGGCGCTCGAGCGTGGCGACGACTCCGGCCGCTCGATGGACGCCGGGAGGCCCGCGGTCTACGGGTCGACCGAGGACGACCCGGAGACGCATTTCATCGGCTGGCTCGGCGAGGTCGACCCGGACGAATTGTTCGCTTCAGGTGAGGCCTGGGGCGTCCAGGTCGTCCGGCTCAAGCCGCGCTAGCCCAACGTCAGCGGCGGGCCAGTGTAGCTCGTCACCACGGAGCTACCAGCAGCTGGTGGGCTACCGAGGGAGGTTCTGTGGAACGTCGTGCTGCACCCGCGGCGAGCGGACGCTCGAGAGGAACAGCCCTCCGGCGACGAGGAACGCAGGCGTCGCCATCACCGCCGTCGCCACACGCACCCCGGCCGTCGAAGCGAGCGTGCCGTCCAGGAGGCTGGCGATCGGGCGGATGCCGAGGAACGCGACCGACCAGAGCGCCATCACGCGCCCGCGCTGCGTCTCGTCGACGCCGAGCTGCAGCTGGGTCGTCGCGGCGGCGTTCGAGCTGAGGTAGCCGAAGCCCGCCGTCGCGGCAAACACCAGGGCGACCGCGAACCACGGCAGGACGCCGAGACCGACGATTCCGATCCCCATCACTGCCAGTGTGATCGCCGTGCGGCCGCGCGTTGCGATCCTGCCGCCGACGAGGATGCCGGCGGAAACCGCTCCGACGCCGAAGAGGCCCACGATCGCTCCCGCCCAGGTCGAGCTCAGGCCGAACTCGTGCGCGAGTGCCGGGCCTTCGGTGTTGATCGGGTCCGTCGCAAAGCTGACGGTGATCACGACCGCGAGGTATCCGAGCAGCTTTCGGTTCGCGCGGACGACCCGCAGGCCGTCCATGAACGAGGAGCGCTTGGCCCGCGCCTGGGGCGCGGGGCGAACGACGAGCAAGGCGGCGACGAACAGGATGTACGACGCCGCGTTGACGGCGAATGCAGGTGCGGTGCCGAAGCCCGCGATTACGGCGGCTGCACTGACCGGTCCGATTGCCCGCGCGAGGTTGAACGTCATCGAGTTCAACGCCACCGCCTGCGGCAGGTCATCGCGAGGAACGAGCGATCCGATCATCGCCATCTGGGCGGCATTCGTGAACGCGTTCAACGACCCGAGGCCCAACGAGAAGAGAATGAGTGCCAGCGCCGTCGCGTGGCCCGTCCAGGCCACGTAGGCAAGCGCGGCGCTGATCACAGCCGCCGACGGCTGCGTGACCAGCAAGAGCTTGCGCCGGTCGTACTTGTCCGCGAAGCGGCCCGCCCACGGGGCGAGCAGGAGGACGGGGAAGAACTGGCTGAAGTTGAGCACGCCGAGCAGCAGGGGCGAGTGGGTCAGCCGGTACATGAGGATCGACGCGGCGAGGTTGTGAAACCACGTCCCGCTCGCAGAGGCTGCGTTTCCGATGAAGTACGGGCCGAAGTTGCGCGACGTCGCAACCCGCCACGCGGAGCCTGGACCGTGGAGGCGCACGTCAGTCTTCGGACGGATCGCCCGGAAGCCCGGCCCACCGGGTCGGTGCTTCCGTGTGCAGGCCGAACTGATCGAGCAGGCGCATCACTGTGTGGTCGACCATCTCGTCGAGTGACTGTGGCCGTGCATAAAAGGCGGGCACGGGCGGCGCGATGATGGCACCCAGGTCGCTCAGCGTCGCCAGGTTCCTCAGGTGCACGGAGTGTAGCGGCGTCTCGCGGATCGCGAGCACGAGCGGCCGGCGTTCCTTGAGCACGACGTCGGCGGCGCGGCAGATCAGGTTGTGCGCGAAGCCGGTCGCGATCGCGGCGACGGTCTTCATGCTGCACGGGACGATGATCATCCCGTCCGTCACGAACGATCCGCTCGACACGGCGGCGCTCTGATCACCTTCCGAGTACGTGACGTCCGCGAGCGCGCGGACATCGGCGAAGGAACGGCCGGTCTCGTGCTCGATCGTGATGCGCGCCCAGCGTGTAGCGATCAGGTGTGTCTCGACCGGAACGTCGCGGAGCTGTTCGAGCAGGCGGACGCCATAGATCGTACCGGACGCGCCGGTGATCCCGACGATCAACCGCTTCATGCCGGAACCACCTGGGTGGATGCGCGTGAGAGTTTCGCTTGCACGTCGGCGCGCGAAAGCGGGCGATCGGGATCGCCCGGCGCTCCGGTGCGTTCGACGAGCAGTTCGTCACCGTTCGTACGCCGCAGGTGCACTCGCACGCCGCCGCCTTCGACCGTTGGCGACGACGCGACGGTGATTCGCTCTGCAACTGCGGTGACGCGTGGATCGCCGAGGCGCGCCGGATCGCTGTGCTCGAGCCACCAGTCGCCGTCGAGCAGTGTGCAGGCCGCGACCCAGCGCGCGGACTGCTGCGCCGCGAGCGGCGATTCCCAGCCGCGGTCGCCGCTCACCTCGTACGCGCGCGGGCTCAGCTCGACCGCGAGGGCCGCAACGTCTTCCACCGGCACGGCAAGCTCGAGACACACTTCGATCAGCGACTGTACGGAGCTTGCGGCAGGCCAGCGCCGCAAAGAGATCTGCTCGAGCTCCCAGTGCGTGCCAAGGTCGCGCACAAGCGCGTCCGGTGCGCCGCCGTCGACGTAGGCATGCGCCATTCCGCCGTCCTCGGAGGTCAGCCAGAGCGGGGAGGCGGAGAGGCCGCTTTCGGCCGCAAGGCCGGCGAGCAGCCCGGCCGTGGCGCCGCGGGCCTGGTTGAACTTCACGGCTTCGGTGCCGAGCCCGGCAAAGGTTCCTGCGCCCTGCGCTGCGCCGTGCGCCATCGCGCTCAGCATGCCGCCGGCGTCGAGCCGGAGCAGGCGGGCAACCGCGGCCGCTGCGCCGACGGGACCTGCCACGCCCGGGGAATGCCAGCCGCGCTCGCGCAGCCGCGGGTAGTCGAGCGCGAGACAGAGGCGCGTCGTTACCTCGAGCCCGACCGTGAGCGCGGCGAAGAAGTCGTCCTGATCGCGTCCTTCGCCGAGCGCTTCGAGTGGCGGCAGGACGACCGGGGTGACGTGGCACAGCCCGGGACGGTAGACGTCGCAGAGCGTTGCGGCGGTGATCTCGTAGGCTCGCGCGAAGGTTCGGGCTGCGGCGGAGTCGCCCGCGAAGGCCGAGCCAACCTGTTGCCCCTGTCGCGCGAGCTGTTGGGTCGCGCCCGCCATGCCGCTCGCGAGCGCGTCGAACTGGATCGTCTCGACGCGCTCGCGCGTGCCCCCAGGCAACTGATTCCAGTCGAGCGTGGCCGCCCACTCGGCGATCTCGCGCTCGATGCTCACTGCGCGCGACCGAGCTCGTCGAGTGCGGGCGCGAAGACGTTCGTGTGGAAGCGCTCCATTGCAGCTGCGAGGTCGGCCGGGTCGCGCTCGCGAAAGACGAGCACGAGCTCGTCGACACCGACGCGCGCGAAGTCCAGCACTTCGGGGATGATCCGCTCGGGACTGCCGTGGAGGCTGTACTTCTCGATCGGCTCGGCGTCGAGGCGAACGCGCACGCGAACCGAGATCGTCGGCATCAGGCGTCCTGCTTCCTCCGCAAACGCGCGCAGCTTCGGGATCCGCTCTGCAACCTGCTCGGCGTTCAGCTGTGCAGCGTGGTAGCCGTTGCACAGCACGGCCGCGCGCCGCAGGATCCGGTCGGCGCGGCCACCGCACCAGAGCGGCAATTCCTTGCCCTGCGGCGGGAGGGGGTCGAAAGAAAAGTCGCGCAGCTGATGGAACTCGCCCTCGAACGGCTCCTTCGAGCCCGACCAGAGGTGACGCCAGAGCGCGATCGTCTCGTCGAGGTAGGCGCCGCGGCGCGCGAAGCGCTCGGCTTTCCCGAGGTTCTCGTATTCGGCAAGGTCGTGCGTCTCGCTCGACCCGACACCCACCGTCAGCCGCCCACCCGTAAGGTGGTCGATCGTCGCGAGCTGCTTCGCGAGCAAGGGTGCGTCGCGCATCGCGGGAATGATCACGCTGAAGCCGACGCGGAGCGACTCGTACCGGGCGGCGACCCAGGTGAGCGCTGTTGTCGCTTCGAGCACCCAGCCGTATTCGTCGGCCTCGGGTCCGGCGGGCACCATCAGATGGTCGGTGGCGTAGACGCCGGACCACCCGAGGCGCGCGGCGGTCCCGGCGGCCGCGTCCAGGTGCTCGCTGCCCGCGCCTTCGCCGATCGTCGGGAGGATCAGCCCGAGCCTCAAGTGCGGTCACCGCGTGGCGCGAACTTCGGGATGCCGGCGTCGAAGACGACGGAAACGGGCATGCCGACGCGCACGTCTTCCGGCTCACAGTCGACGACATTCGAGATCAACGTCGGCCCCTCGGCCAGCTTGATCAGCGCAACGGTGTACGGGACCGGCCAGTCCGGCTTGTACTGGTGGCGAAAGACGCCGAACGAGTACACCTCGCCCTCGCCGGTGACCACTTCCCAGCGATGGTCGAGCGAGAGGCAATCCGGGCAGATGTCCGAGACCGGATAACGGAGCGCATCGCAGTTGGTGCAGCGTTGAAGCTGCAGCTCGCCTGCGCGCGCCGCGTCCCAGAACGGACCGGTCACCGGCCGAGCACCAGGGCACTCGCAGTGTTCAGGGTCATCCCGCGACCGGTGACGAGGCAGACCTCAGCGCCGTCTACCTGACGGCTGCCGCCTTCGCCCCGGATCTGGCGCACGCCTTCGACGACGTGCAGCCAGCCCTGCATGTACGACTCGCTCAGGTTCCCGCCCGCCGTGTTGATCGGAAGTTCGCCGCCGAAGGTGATCCGCTCGCCGCCTTCGACGAACGGCCCGGATTCACCGGGCTCGACGAAGCCGCCGTGCTCGAGCCACAGCAGCACGGAGATCGTGAAGTTGTCGTAGAGCTGTGCGACGTCGATGTCCTTTGGGCCGACACCCGCCATCTCGTAGGCACGCTGGATCGCGTCGCGCTGGTGCGGCAGGTACCACCACTCGGGATGCTCGAACGTCTGCAGCGTGTGACCCTGGCCCATTCCCCAGAGGCGAACGCCACCCTTCCGGCAGTCGTTCGCCCGCTCGGCGGAGGTGACGATCACCGCGACCGCGCCGTCAGAGATCAGGCAGCAGTCGAACTTCTTCAGCGGGTCGACGATCGGACGCGACGCCTGGTGGTCGGCGAGCGTCATCGGCTCGCGCATCACCGCGTGCTCGTTCATCGACGCGTGCTTGCGACAGGTGACGGCGACCCAGCCGAGCTGCTCCGACGTCGTTCCGTAGAGCGCCATGTGACGCTGCGCGGTCATCGCACTGTTCGCGGCGTTGCCGAACATGCCCCAGATTCCCCACGAGTCGCCGCGTCCCGCCGGTGCATCGAACTTCGAGCCGCCGGTGCGCGCCGTGTCGGCGAAGACACAGGCGACGGCGGATGCCATCCCCGCGTCGATCGCGAGCGCGGCCTGCTGGATCAGCTGCCCGGCCGTCGAACCGCCGGCGACGAGCGAGCCGGCGAGCTTCGGATTGATCCCGAGGTTTCCGCCGAGGGTGAGGTAGTGCTTCGGCCCCTCGGGCGACGTCGTGCCGGGCATCGTCAGCAGGCCGTCGAGGTCGTTCTTGTCGATCCCCGCGTCGTCGAGCGCAGCCGTGAGCGCCGTGTGCGCGAGCGAGAGCGGCGTCTCGTCGGGCAGCTTTCCTTGGCGCGAGGCGCCGACGCCGGCGATGGACGCCTTCCCCCACATCAGCTTCCGGTCCAGTTCGGCGGGCGCTGCTCGCGGAAGGCGGCGCGCCCCTCGGCCCGGTCGGCGGTGGTGGAGAGGAAGGTCCAGAGCGTGCGCTCGAGCTCGCGGCCCTCGGGCGCGGCGCGGAGTGCGAGCTTCGCTGCGCGGAGCGAGAGGGGAGCGTTCTGGGCGATGCGCTTCGCGAGCTTCGCGGCCAGCGGCAGGAGCTCGTCGGGCGCGACGACGTCGGAGACGATTCCCGCGCGCTGCGCTTCGTGCGCGTCGATTGGGTCGCCGGTGAAGAGCAGCTTGGCGGCGGTCGCGCCGCCCAACCGCTGGGTGCCGCCGCTTCCAGGCAGCGAGCCGAGCCGGACTTCCGGAAGTGCGAATGTCGCGGACTCCGAGGCGATCCGCAGGTCGGCGCCGAGCGCGAGCTCGAACCCGCCGCCGACGGCAGGGCCGTTCACTGCCGCGATCACCGGCTTCGAGAATGCGTCGAGCGGCGCGACCAGCGGCTTCCCTTCGAGCGGACCGACGGGTCTCGCATCCGAAAGGTCAACGCCGGCGCAGAACGCGCTTCCCTCGCCGGTGAAGACGACGACGCGGATCGACGGGTCGGAGTCGAAATCACCGAAGGCGCGCTCGAGCTCCTCCCGGGTCGCCATGTCGATCGCATTGCGCTTCTCGGGACGGTTCAGACGGACCCAGCCGACCGCGCCGTCGGTCGCGACGATCAGGCTCACCAGAGCACCTGCTCTGCCTCGAGCCGCTCGATCTCGCTCTCGGTCAGCCCGAGCAGGGACGCCGCAAGCTCGTGCGTGTGCTCGCCGAGCAGCGGCGCGCTGCGAACCGGGCCGGCGCGCTCGCCGTCGTGCTGGAACGGCGCGGCGGGAGCGGTCATCTCGCCGATCACGGGATGGGTGAGCCGGCGCCAGAAGCCGCGCGCGGCGAGCTGCGGATCGTCGATCAGGTCGCTGCTTGAAAGGACGGGCGACGCAGGAACGTGCACCGCCTGCAGTGCAGCCGCCAGCTCGCGGCGATCCCAGTTGGAGGTGCGCGCGGCGACCGCGGCGTCGAGGTCGTCCTCGTGGTCGCGCCGGCCGGCGAGCGTCTCGAACCTCTGGTCGTCCTGCAGTTGGAGCACCTGCGCGAGCGCCTGCCATTCGGCATCGGTTCGCGCGGCGATCGCACACCAGTTGTCCTCTCCCGCGCACGGGAACACACCGCTCGGGCAGTGGCCACCGACGCGGTTGCCGCGACGGGTAGGCACCGGGCCGCCGTTCCCCGCGGCGATGAGCGCGGCGCCGACGACGCTGGCGGCGGACTCGAGCTGCGAGAGCTCGACATGTGCGCCCTCTCCGGTCCGGGCCTTGCGGCGGAGAGCCGCCAACAAGGCGACGAGCGCGTGCCCGGGGCTCGGGATGTGGTCGGGGTAGTGCGTGCCCGTGCCGACCGGCATGCGATCGGGGTGACCAGAGAGGTGGACGAGACCGGAGAGAGCCGCGATCGTCGAGCCGAATCCGATGTAGCCGCTGTTCGGGCCGTCGGAGCCTTGCATCGGCATCGACAGGTAGACGACCGACGGGTTGACGGCTGCGACGGAGTCGTAGGCGAGCCCCCAGCGCTCCATGACGCCCGGCCGGAAGTTGTTCGCGACCACGTCGGCGCGTGAGGCGAGCGTGTACGCGAGCTCGCGTCCCTTCTCGGTCTTCATGTTCAGAGCGAGTGACTTCTTGTCGTTGTTGCGCGACGCGAAATAGCCGGAGCCGTCGAGGTTCTCCGCGCCCGGACGGTACGGCGGTGCGACGCGCAGGTTGTCGGGCCGCGCGCGCGACTCGACCTTGATCACCTCCGCGCCGTGCTCGGCGAGCAACTTCGTGACGAGGGCTCCTGCGCCCACCCAACAGAAGTCGAGCACGCGGACCCCGGCTAGGACCTGCCTCACGTCGGAGCGGGCGCGGGCTGGTCGACCGGATCGGAGACCGCAACCGAGATCCGATACGGCGGAGCAAGCACGCCGTCCCGGAAAAAGCCGCGGCTCACAAGCTGTTCGTCCGCGAGCACGTCTGCGGGCGAGTTGACGGGCGCGAGCGCGATCGAGCGACGTTGGGCTTCGTGGTAGAGCTCGCGCTTCGTCTGCGTTTCGGCGAACGCGCCGAAGATCTCCGCGAAGCGAGCGATCGAGGCCGGCTGCTGCCGGAACCCGAGCTCATTCCATCCGTCGGCCCACAACTCTTCTGCACCTGGCGTTCCCTCTTCGACAAGCCACTCGCGCAGTCGCGTCCAGGCATCGGCTGTGCCGAGTCGGCCGGCGACCATGCTCACGTAGCCGTCCTGGCACGAATAGATCCCCGTGGCCGCCTCGCGCGGCTCCGCTCCGACGCGCCGGCGAATCGTGCCCGTCAGCTCGAAATCCGGAAGCGCCGTCTCGAGCGCCTGCGTCAGCACTTCCTGGGTGGACACTTCGATCGTGCTGGGGTGCCCGCCGCCCTCGCGATCGATCAGTGCGAAGAGGATCGCAACCGCCGCGAAGATCCCCGCGGCGACCGAAGACTGCTCGCCGTACGGCGCGACCGGTTCGCCGTCCGGGTAGCCGCCGAGCCACAGCAGTCCACCCGCCGCGAGCCGCGTCAAATCGGTCGACACCCAGTCGGCGCACGGGCCGTCGAGGCCGAAGGGAGTCACCACCGCGACGATCGCGTTCGGCGCTACAGCGCGCAGGGCCTCCGGCGTCAGCCGCTCGTCGGCCGGGCCGTCGGCACCGCCGGAAATCGTGACCACGCTCGCGGGCCCAAGCAGCTCGTGCAGCTCACCGCTGCTCGCAGCAACCTTCCCGTGGTGGAGGAAGTGGTGCTCGGGATCGGCGAGCGTCAGACCGCCGACATCCACGAGCGTGACGCGCGCGCCGAGATCGGCGAGCAGGCGACCGGTGTACCCGTTCAGTTCTCCCGCGATCTCGACGACAGAGACGTCGGAGAGCAGGTCAAGCATCGCCGCCCTTCCGGTCTGCCAGCAGGTAGGTGCCCCACTCGTCAAGCAGCTTGATCGTCTCGCTGTAGCGCTCGAGCGCGCCGGGTGCCTGAGACGCGACCCCGTTGACGAGTGCGCTGGCGACCGAGATGGCGCCGACGAGCGAGTTCTGGGTTCCGATGCCTGACACGGCGACCGGGATCAGCACGTCGACGCGGCTGCGGACCGGCGAGATCGGAGAATCCGAGACCGCGACCACACTCGCGCCGCGCCGCTTCGCAGCGTCGATCGCACTGAGCGTGCCGCGCGCGTACGGTGGGAAGCTGAATGCGAGCAGTACGTCACCTTCCTCCATCTCAAGCAGCGGACCGGTCGGTACCGGGCTGCCATCGAGGAGCGCGACGCGCGACCGCACGCGCTCGAGTGTCGTCGCCGCGTAGTAGGCGACACTGAAAGCCGTCACACCGCCGACGATGCGCACACGCTCAGCATCGACGAGGAGCGTCACCGCCTTCTGCAGATCGGCCTCGTCGAGCCGCTGTGCGGTGCGGTGAAGGAGCTCGATGTCGTGGCGGATCGACTCACCGAAGACGCCGTCGCCGAGATGCGCCGCCGCGCCCGAGTCGTCCGGCGCGCGAAGCGTCGCGAGCACGAGCTCGCGAACCTGTTCCTGCAGTTCCGGATAGCCCGCAAGCCCAAGGCGGTAGGCGAAGCGCACGATCGTCGACGGACTGACGCCGAGCCGCGCCGCGAACTTGTCCACGGTTGCAAATGCGACGAAGTGCGGATCCTCGACGATGGTCTCCGCGATCCGTTTCTGCGAGTTGGTGAGCTCGTCGTAGCGGCGGCGCAGGCCGCTGATCACGCTTTCGGGAGGGGCGGTCTCGGTCACTTGGACGCCAGCTTCATCGAGCCGTGGTGGGTGTAGCTCGCGCCCCACTCGTTGGGATAGGCGCGGTCGACGTTCGGCGTGAAGTACGTCTCGACGTTCGTGTCCTGCACGACGTCGATCACCCACGGTTTGCGCGACGTGATCGCCTCGTCGAGCGCCGAACCGAGCTCGAGCGGATTCTCGATTCGCACGCCCTCGCCGCCGTTCGCTCGCGCGAGCGCCACATAGTCGGGATTCCACGGCGCGCCCGTGTCGGCGCGCGTGAATGAGTACCAGGGGTGGCTGCGGCCGAAGTTCTTGGTCGCGCCCTTGCGCTCGATCCCGAACTCGCAGTTGTTGAGGATCACCCACACGGCGGGAAGCCCGTACTCGAACGCCGTCGCAAGCACCTGCGTCGTCATGTTGAACGCGCCGTCGCCGGTGACGGCGATCGCGGGCCGGTCCGGGTGCGCCACAGACGCGCCGAGCACGCCCGAAGCCGCCCAGCCCATCTCTGCCATGCCCGGGGCGATGTGCCAGCGGCCGGGGCCGCGGATCGTCATGTACGGCTCGGCGTACTGAACGACGTCACCGATGTCGATCCAGACCGTGCCGTCGTGGCGCGCGATCGCCTCGCCGACCTCGTGGCAGATCCGCGCGGGGTGCACCGGATGCGTCTCCGCGTTGATCACCGGCTCGATCGACTCCCGCCATTCGCGCATCTCTTCGGTGCGCTCGTCGGCCCAGGCCTGCCAGTTCGGCTTGATGCCTGCGTCGAGCAGTTCCTGCAGGAACGCCCCTGCGTCCGCGGCGATGCCGACCTCGACGGGAAAGTTACGACCGACCTCGCTGTGGTCGACGTTGACGTGGATGATCTTCGTGCGGTCGAGGTTGTAGATCTTGCCGCTGCGCCAGTTGCTCGTGTGGTTGTCGCTGAACCGCGCGCCGACCGCGATCACGAGGTCGGCGTTTCTCGTCGCCTCCGCCGCCGGCGGCGTCCCGGAGCGGCCGACCGGACCGAGTGACCGGGGGTGGGTCTCGTCGAGGAGACCCTTCGCGACGAGCGTCGTCGCGACGGGGATGTTGAGTTCTTCTGCGACCCGCTTCACGAGCGCCGCTCCGCCGCGCGAATGGACGGCACCGCCGCCGGGGAGCAGCACCGGGCGCTCGGCGTTCGCGACGAGTTCGACCACGCGCTCCATCGTCTCCTTGTCGGGGCGCGGACGCGAAACGGAGGCGCGGCGCTTCGGCGACTCGATCTCGCCTTCGATCTCGGCGAGCTGGATGTCGAGCGGCAGCTGGACGAAGACTGGGCCCGGCTTCCCGGAGGTCGCGACCTTGTACGCCTGGTTGAGGACCTCGATCACCGTGTCGGGGCGCACGCAGAGCCACGCGCCCTTCGTCACGGGCCGGAGCACGCTGATCGCGTCTTCGAAGCCGTTGTAGTAGATCTCCTGCATTGACCCTTTGCCCAGGATGTGGGTCGAGCTGGAGCCGGCGAACAGCATCAAGGGGGCCATGTCGTGCATCGCGGTAGCGATGCCGCCGACGCAGTTGAGCAGGCCGGGGCCTTTCGTCACGATCACCGGCGCGATCTGGCCGGTCGAGCGCCAGTAGATGTCGGACATATGCACGGCGTGCGACTCGTGCTTGGCCTGGATGCCCTGCATCTCAGGGTGGTCGACGAGTGCGTCCATGAACGGCCAGATAGCTCCGCCTGCGTAGCCGAAGTACTTCTCGACCCCGATCTCGGCGAACCAGTCGACGACTGCGTCGACGACGCGCATAGTCAGCTCCTTCCTGCCATCACGAGCGTTCGCGGCTCGGTCATGTCCTCGATCGCGTAGCGGATGCCTTCCCGCCCGATCCCTGAGTCCTTGACGCCGCCAAAGGGCATGGTGTCGACGCGGTACGTCGGGGCGTCGTTGACGATCACGCTTCCGACGTGCAGTTCGTTGAACGCGCGCCAGGCGTGATCGAGGTTGTTCGTGAAGATTCCCGCGTTGAGTCCAAACCGCGAGTCGTTTACTTCGTCAAAGGCAGTATCGATATGCGTGAAGCGCGAGATCACCGCCACGGGACCGAACGCTTCCTCGCAGGAGATGGGCTGCGTCGTCGGCACGTCGCTGAGGACGGTCGGGCCCATGAAGATCCCGTCGGAGGCGCCGCGCAGCAGCTCGGTCGCCCCGGCGCTCACCGCCTCGTCGATCCACTGCGTCAAGCGCTCGCAGGCGCGACCGTCGATCAGCGGGCCGATGTCGGTCGCGGGATCGAGCGGGTCGCCCACGCGGAGCGTCTTCGCCTTCGCGAGGAACGCATCGAGGAACCGCTCTTCGACGGATTCGTGCAAGAGGATCCGCTGCACGCTGATGCACAGCTGGCCGCCGTACTTGAAGGCGCCATACGCGCACCGCTCCGCCGCCCATTCGACGTCGGCGGTCTCGTCGACGATCGCGGCGGAGTTGGAGCCGAGCTCGAGGACGACTTTCTTCTTGCCCGCCCGGGCCTTCATCTCCCAGCCGACCTCGGGGCTGCCGGTGAACGAGAGCAGCTTGAAGCGATCGTCGGTGACGAGCCTGTCGCCGACTGGGCGCCGCATCGGGAGCACGCTGAACGAGCCCTTGGGCAATTCGGTCGCATCGACGAGCTCCGCGATCGAAAGCATGGTCAGCGGCGTCGTCGACGGCGGCTTGAGAACGAGCGGACAGCCGGCCGCGAGCGCCGGGGCGACCTTGTGCGCGGCCAGGCCGAGCGGCAGATTGAAGGGGCTGATCGCGGCCACCGCGCCGACCGGGAAGCGGCGCACGATGCCGACCCGGCCGCGGGAAACGGCGTTTACGTCGAGCGGCAGGACCTCGCCGTAGGCGCGCTCGGCTTCCTCGGCGGCGATGCGGAACGTGAGCGCGCCGCGCTCGATCTCGACCGTCGCGTCCTTGATCGGCTTGCCGGCTTCCTGGGCGAGCTGCACCGCGAGCTCGTCTCGCCGCTCAAGGATCCCGGCGGCGACAGCGCGAAGCGCGTCGGCGCGGACGTAGGCCGGCAGGGCGGCGAGCGGCTTCTCTGCCGCGAGCGCCGCGACGGTCGCGCGCTCGAGCTCGTCGGGGCCTGCGTGGTAGGTGCGCGCGATGGGCTCGTCGGGGCTCGCCGGGGAGCAGACCGCGACCTCATCCTCGGTCGTGGTCCACTCGCCGCCGACGTAGATCGGACGGGTCGCGAGGCGGCGTGCGGGGTCGGCGACGGGCTCAGAGACGGCCATGATCTCGACTATACAAAGTTTGTTGCATTTCGCAAACGCCCAGCAGTGACTCTATTAGAGACCCTTTGAAGACTGAATGATCGTAAAGTTTCACTCCAAGGCTTGACAGCAACAAATCATGCTGTCAGAGTCGCCGCCCAATGCTGCCTTTGCGGCGTCGGACCTAACAAGGAAAGGTAGGAGCACCCCAATGCAGAAAGGTTTCGTGCGGATCGGCCTGATCGTGCTGGCCACCGCCGTGCTCATTACTGCCGTCGCGACGTCCGCGATGGCACGGCCCACGGCCACACCCACGGTCAACCTGATCGAAGCCGGTGACGTCGATTTCTCGAGCGCTGACGTCGCGTACTTCGCGGAGTTGATGAAGAAGAACGGGATCAACGTGAACTTCCAGTTGATCTCCAGTGCGGCCACGGCGCTCCGGACCGTGATCGCTGGCCAGGCGGATCTGTTCATCGGTTCCCTGCCGACGGCGATCCTCGCTGTCGTCAACGGGGGCGCGAACATCAAGATCATCGCCGCGAACGACCAGGCGAGTGACTACGTGCTCGTCGCGCAGAAGGGCGTCACCCTGCAGAACCTCTCGGGAAAGACCCTCGCGATCGACACGCCGGGCTCGGCGGGGCATCTGATCTCCAAGATCGCCCTGCAGAAGGCCGGCGCCGATCCCAACGCGCCCCGCTACGTGACGATCGGGGGCTCGAGCGCACGTCTCACGGCGATCCTTGCCGGGCGTGTCGACATCGCACCGGTGCACTACCCGCTCGCGCTGCGCGCGCTGGAGAACCCGAACATCGTCCAGTTGCTGGATGCCGGCAAGACGATCGGGCCGTACGTCCAGTCGGGCCTGATTGCGAGCGACAACTTCCTGAAGGACAAGGCGCTGACCCAGAAGGTCGTGAACGCGTTCATCAACGCCGAGCGTTGGGCGGCGTCGAACAAGTTCAAGTACATCGCGTTCGCAAACGCGAACAAGATGAGCGGTGGGCTCGACGGGTCACAGCAGTCGAAGGTGTGGGACTACTTCAAGAACGTCGGCTTCTTCGGCATCAACGGTGGCATCTGCTTCGACCACATCACGCAGTTCGCGAAGCTGAACTGGACGATTGGGTCGCTGCCCAAGCCGCTTCCCGGCCGTGCCGACTGGCTGAACGACAAGTACGTCAAGGCGTACCTCAAGGCTCACAAGCAGAAGACCAACACCTGCTAACAACACACGCGTGAGATTCGGCGGCGCGGGCGATGGCGCCCGCGCCGCCACTCCATGCGGGGAAGGCACTGTTGCTCCAGATCAAGAACCTCCAGAAGACGTACGAAGGGTCGACGACCCCGGCGCTGCGCGACTTCGATCTCGAGGTCGGTCAGGGCGAGTTCGTCAGCCTCATCGGCCCGAGCGGTTGCGGCAAGACGACTGCGCTTCGGATCGTGACGGGACTCCTGCCGGCGTCGGGCGGTGAGGTGTTCGTCGACGGCAAGCCCAGCATGAAGCCGTCGCGCGATAAGGCGATCGTCTTCCAGATGTTCAACCTCTTCCCGTGGCGCACCGCGTTGCAGAACGTCGCGTACGGGCTCGAGGTGCAGCGTGTGCCGAAGAAGGAGCGCCTCGCAAAGGCCGAGGAATACCTCGACCTGGTCGGATTGTCGGACCGGCTCCATCACTATCCCTCGCAGCTCTCGGGCGGGCAGAACCAGCGCGTCGGGCTTGCCCGTGCACTGGCGATCGAGCCGAAGCTGATTCTGATGGACGAGCCGTTCGGAGCGCTCGACGCCCTCACGCGCGAGCACCTGCAGGAGCTGCTGCACCAGATCGTCGCCGAGAAGGGGCTGACGGTGCTCTTCGTCACGCACTCGATCGACGAGGCGATCTTCCTCTCCGATCGCATCATCGTGATGGGCGTTCCGGGAAGGACGATCGGTGAGTTCACGATTCAGCTTCCGCAGCCCCGGCAGGAATACGACTGGCGCGCGACCCCGGAGTACACCGAGGTGCGTGGCGCGATCTGGACGCTGCTGCAGGCGCAGATCCAGCGCTCGGAAGAGCTCGCGCTGGCATGACGTCCGTTGCGATTTCTTCCGGCACCGCCAAGGGTGCCGCGCGGCGCAGCACGCGCTGGCTGATGCGCCCGTGGATCCTGCGCACGGTGTCGGTGCTCGTCGTCTTCGTTCTGTGGGAGCTGATCGGTCGCCGCAACACCTTCTCGCTCTCCTATCCGACTGCGATCGCGCGCGCCGCCTACCACTCGTTCGTTCCGGAGGTCCTACCCGCGCTCAGCGACACGATGTCGGCGTTCTGGTTCGGCTACGTGGTCTGCGCTGCGCTCGGGATCCCGCTCGGCTTGCTGATGGCTCGCTCACGGCTCGTCGAGCTCTCGCTCTGGCCGTACGTCTCGGCCCTCTACGCGACGCCGCGGCTCGCGCTGATCCCGGTGCTGATTCTCTGGCTAGGCGTCACCTTCGAGATGCGCGTCAGTGTCGTGATCATGTCGGGGATCTTCCCCATCGCCCTCAACACGTATCTGGGTGCGAAAGAGGTCGACAAGAACCTGCTCGACGCCGGCGTGGCGTTCGCGGCTTCACCGCTGCGGATCCTCCGAACCGTCGTGATCCCCGGGTCGCTGCATTACATCTTCGCCGGTCTCCGGCTCGGCCTCGGACGCGCGTTGATCGGAACGATCGTGGCCGAAATCGAGGCATCGGTCGTCGGCCTCGGGAACCTGATCTCGTCCGACGCGCGGATCCTTGCGATGGACCGGATGTTCGTCGTCATTTTCGTGCTCGGGTTCTTCAGCCTCGGTTTCTCGACCCTGCTGAAGTTCGGTGAGCGCTGGGCCACGATGCCGTGGACGCGAGGGAGGCTGGCATGGCCGTCGCGCCCCTAGCCGCCCCGGTGCCTGCGCAGCGTCGGCGGCCGTTCCTCTACCGGCCGATCGGAGTGTGGACGGTCAGGATCGGGACTGCGCTTCTGATCTTCGGTTCGTGGCAGCTGTATGCGAACCACATGTCCCGCGCGCTGAATGCGCCGCCGAGCGAGATCGCCGTGGCCGCGTACGACCAGGTCGTCACGAACGGAGCGATCTGGGGCCCGCTCGGCAGCAGCATGACGGCGCTCGGGCTCGGGTACGTGCTCGCGCTCGCGATCGGTCTGCCGATCGGGATCGCGATGGGGCGCTGGCGTCCGTTCGAGAACGTGCTCGACCCGTACGTCTCCTTCCTCTACGCGCTGCCCCACGTGGCATTCGTGCCGCTGATGATCATCTGGTTCGGCTTCGAACTGAAGTTCCGGCTTGCCTACGTCATTTTCTCGGCCGTCTTCCCGGTGATGGTCAACACGATGACCGGCGTGAAGAACGTTCCGCTCGACCTCCTCGAGGTGGGCAAGAGCTTCTGCGCGAACGAGAAGCAGCTCCTGCGGCGCATCGTGCTGCCGTCGGCGGCGCCGTACATGGTCGCCGGCGCGCGCCAGTCGTTCTCGTCAGCCTGGGTCGGCGTGATTGTCGCCGAGGTGCTCTCGACGCAGACCGGCCTCGGCGGCCTGATCGAGCACTACGGCAACTTCTTCCAGATGGCGGACATGTTCGTCCCGATCCTGTTCATCATGTTGATCGCCGTCTTGATCATGGTGGTCACCGATTTCCTGCAGGATCGCCTGACGCCCTGGAATGTGTCCTCGAACAAACCGAACTAGGAGAGCAATGGATTACACGGACCTTCGCGACTGGATCGAGCGCGCCGACGAAATGGGCGAGCTTCGCACCGTCAACGGCGCGAGCTGGGAGTCCGAGATCGGCGAGGTCTCCGAGATGCTGATCCACACGCTTGGGTCCCCGGCCGTGCTCTTCGACGATATCCCGGGTTATCCGGCGGGCCAACGCGTCATGGTCAATGGCAACGCCACGCGCAGCCGGCTGGCGCTCACCCTCGGCCTCCCAACCGACATCGAACGCAGGCCGTTGATGGACGAGTTCCTGCGTCTGACGGAGTCGACGCGCGCCGTCGCTCCCGAGGTCGTCAGCGACGCGCCCTTGTTCGAGAACACGCAGACCGGCGACGACGTCGACGTCTACACGTTCCCGACGCCGCAATGGCATCCGGAGGACGGCGGCCGCTACATCGGCACGGGCTGCGCGATCGTCACGCGCGACCCGGACGACGGTTGGCTGAATCTCGGGTGTTACCGCGTGATGATCCACGACAAGAAGAACGTCGGGATCTACATCTCGCCGGGCAAGCACGGCCGTCAGATGCGCGACAAGTACTTCGACCGCAAGGAGCCGTGTCCCGTTGCGATCGTCTGCGGCATGGACCCGCTGATCTTCGCGGCGTCGACGATCGAAGTTCCCTTCGGCGTGTCGGAGTACGAGTGGTGCGGCGCGATCCGCGGCGAGCCCTACCAGGTCGTGAACCTGCCGATCACCGGGCTTCCCGTCCCCGCGTCTGCCGAGATCGTGCTCGAGGGCTACATCCACTGGGACAAGATGGCGCCGGAGGGGCCGTTCGGCGAGTGGACCGGCTACTACGGAAAGCTGCAGGAGGCCGAGCCGGTGATGGAAGTCGAGGCGGTCTACCACCGCAACGACCCGATCATGCTCGGCGTCCCGCCGAACAAGCCGCCCGCGTACGATCCGTACCTCTACCGCGAGTACCTGCGCGCGGCGATCCTGCTGCGCGAGCTCCAGGGCACCGGGATTCCCGGCGTCGTCGACATCAACTGCTTCGCCGTCGGCGGTACGCGTCTCTTCAACGTCGTCTCGATCGAGCAGAAGTACGCCGGGCATGCGCGGCAGACGTTGCACGCGATGGCGTCGTTGAACGCTTCCAACTACATGGGCAGAATCGTCGCAGTCGTCGACGAGGACGTCGACGTGACCGACCTGGACGACGTGATGTGGGCGATCCTGACGCGCATGGATCCGATCAGGGACTGCGACATCCGTGAGCGGATGACGTCAGGTCCGCTCGATCCAGCGATCCATCCGGACGACAAGCGCTACAACTCGCGCCTGCTGATCGACGCGTGCAAGCCGTTCGAGTGGAAGGACCGCTTCTCGACGCCGATTGGGCCTGACGCGCAGACGAAGGCCGAGACGCGGAAGAAGTGGGGCCACCTGCTCCACGCACTCCAGGAAGCGTGAACCCGCGCGCAGAGATCGTCACGGCCTGCCGCGTGCTCGAGGCGGCGGGTCAGGCCGACATGGTCTGGGGCCACGTCTCGATTCGTGACGACCAGGACCGCGGCGTCTGGATCAAGGGCTCGAACCTCGGCTTCGACGAGGTGACGGAAGAGACGGTGATCCTGCTCTCGTGGGACGGCGAGATCCTTGAGGGCGAGGCGGGACGGCACGTCGAGTACCCGATCCACACGGAGATCATGAGGCAGCGGCCAGAGATCAACTCGGTCGTGCACACGCACCCGCTCTACTCGATCGCGTTCGCGGCGACCGGGTGGCCGCTGAAGGCGCTCTCGCACGAGGGCTCGCACTTCGTTCCGCCGGACATCTCGCGCTTCGACGTGACGGGCGACCTCGTCCGCACGCCGGAGCTCGGCCAGTTGCTCGCGGGCGCACTCGGCGAGCGGCTCGGGATCCTCATGCCGCATCATGGGATCACCACCGTCGGCAGCGATGTCGGCGAAGCGGTGGCCGCCGCCACGCACCTCGAGCGGGCCTGCCAGATCGCCCTGCTCGCCGGCCCCGACGCGATCGGGAGTCCCGACGAAGAAGCGCTTCAGAAGCGCGAGCGCTCGGCGCGTCACCTCGCGATGGCGTGGGCGTACCTGTCGCGAACCGTCGGCAAGCCGCGCTGACGGTCGTCCGGCTCAAGCAGGACTCAACCATCTAGCCCAGCGTCAGCGGCGGGCCGGTGTACGTCGTCACGGCGCCGGGATTGACGCGCGAGACGAGCCGGACGGTCACCCGGTAGGTGCCCGCCGGGAGCTTGACCTTCGGCAGCGCGATCGCCGTCGGCTTGCTGCCTGCCCCACCGGTGAGCCGGCCGCGGCGCGCGCTCGCCGGCCGTCCGTCTGCGCGGTCGAGCGTGACGAGGTAGAGACAGTCGCGGTTGCAGTTGACGGAAACGACGATCGGTGCGGCCTCCGGGTACTCGATCACGAACGGCTGAGCGTCGAAGGTGGTGCCCGGGCAGACGAAGGTGCCGCGTTGCGCGCTGCCGATCGCGGCCGGCACGCCGGCACGCGTCAGGTCACCGAGGCGGTCGAACACGATTTCCGTCAGGCCGGGAGTGCAAGCGGCCGTCTTGATCGAGGCGGCGTAGGGCGCGGGCACGCCGTCGATCACGAGCTTTGCCTCGGGAAACGCGTTCTGTACCTCCCCGATCTCGCTGAGTGTCCAACCGCCGCCGCTCGTGACGGCGGGCGCCGGACGGAACGCGACGAACTCGACCGCCGCGCCCGCCAGGATCCCAGCGGCGCCGGCCGGATCGACGGACCCGTCGAGAGCGATCCCGAGTGGTGTCGTCGGCAGCGCGGCCTTGATCGACGTGAGTGCAGCGACGTAATC
>JBKJQL010000301.1:0-8316 GCA_046594035.1 Gaiellaceae bacterium | reverse complement strand
CCTAGCCGCCGCCGCTCGGCAGCCGGTAACGCAGCCAGACGCTGCCGCTCGAGGTCGACGCGGCCTCGACGAGCTCCAGCTCGAGGCGTGTGGGTAGCCCTGCGAAAAGCCGGGGGCCGACGGGGTCGAGGACGCGTCCGACGGCGAGGCACAGCTCGTCGACGAGGCCTTCAGCGAGCAGCGACTGCGCGAGGGTGATGCTCGCGTGAACGCCGACGTCGGCGTGGGTGCGCGCCTTCACATCCGCCACAACCTTCGGCAGCGGGCCCGAGACCGATTGCGCGTTCGTCCAGTCACCTACGAGTGGGGTCGAGGTGACGACGTACTTGGGAACCGCGTTGATGAAGTCGGCGAACGGCTGCTCGTCGGAGGTGGGCCAGTGGCGCGACCACTCGTCGTAGGTGTGGCGGCCGAGGAGGACGGCGCCTTGCCGGGCGAGCATCTCCCCTTCGAGGCGTGCCAGTTCTTCGTCGAAGACGGGAGCGCCGTGCTTGTCGCCGGTCTCGGGGAAGTAGCGGTGCGGATCTTCGGTCGCACCGTCGAGCGACATCAGGGTGTAGAGGACGATGTTCGGCACGTCGAGTCTTCGTGAACTGTAGAGGGATCACTTTGGCCCGGTGACGCGGCGGTAGCCCGCAGCCGTGCGGAAGTAGACCTGCCAGCTGTAGTACCGGAAGAACGCGCGCTCATTGCGCGCGATGCGGTTGGCGTAGCGCGCGACGGCATCGACGTAGAGGCGTGAGGGGTTGTAGTGATAGAGCGCCTCGCGCTCACGTGTCGCCCCGTGGTTCGCAGCGAGATAATTCGCCGCGCCGAGGATCGCGTCGTGCGGGTCGTGGATGTCACCGCCGAGCCCGTACGCCCGCCACGTTGCCGGCTCGAACTGCATCGGCCCCTGCGCGCCCGCGGTGCTCGTGTTCCGCACTTTCCCGAACGCCGACTCGACGAAGTTGGCCGCCGCCAGTAGCTGCCAGCGAACGTGGAACCGCCGCTGTCCCTCGCGGTACCACGCGAGCAGTTGCGCAGCGGGTGGCGCAGCACCCACTTTCGGGGACGAGCGCGGTACGGGTGCCGATGCGACGAGCGCTCTGAGATCGACACGCGCGGCGACATCGTCGGCAGCCGACGGTTCGAGCTCGACGACGGCCCGCGCCAGCGCGGGGCGCTCACCGAGCACCCGGATCATGCGCTGCTCGTAGAGCGCGAGGAGCGTCACGTCGCGAGGGGGCGGGCTCGCCTTGCCCCAGCGATCGATCGCGCGGTCGAGCGAGCGCTCTGTCTGAGACAGGGTCGCCGCGAGACGACCGGCCGACTGGGGGATCGGCGCATTCGGCGCCGGAAGCAGCGCCAGGCCGAGCCCGAGGATCTGTGCGATCACGCTTCCATTGTCGGGCTCCCACCGTCCGCCCGCTCGTGACAAGCGCCACGAAATGCGTCACAATCGTCACATGACCTCACTCGTGCAGAAGGCGATCGCCGAGGAGCACCACCTCGAGGAGATCGCCCGAGACGGCTACGCCCCCGCGACCCTGCCGATCGTCCTCGGCGCGATCACGTTGGCACTGATCGGGATCGTCGGGCTCGCGCTCGGGATCACGCTCGCCGTCTACTACTGGTCGTAACGGAGCTCGGCGGGCAGGTCCCGCGCATGCACGACCACCAACGTTTTGGTCGGGCGACTCAGTGCGACGTACAGCTCGCGCAGCTCGATCAGGGCCGGCTCCACGACGACCACGTGGTCGAACTCGAGGCCCTTCGACTCCCGAGGCGTCAGCACCGGTACGCCGTTCCAGAGATCGTCGCTCGGAACCGCGGCGATCAGCGCTTCCGGGACGATCACCGCGAGCAGGCCCTCGCTCTCCGCGAGGTGCGCCGCTTCGCGATAGGCCTCCGCGAGGAGGTGCTCGGGCGCCACCCTGCGCACGGTCGGCGGGTCTGCTCCCGTCCGGTAGGAGATCGGTGCGGCGACATCGGGAGCGATCGTGTCGAGCAGCGGCAGCGCGAGATCCATGATCTCGCGCGGCACCCGGTAGGCATGTCGCAGCTCCTCGATCGTCGCTTCGTTCCCGTGAGGCAGATGCGGGAGGACGTCTTCCCAGCGTGAATACCGAATCGCGCCGGTCGCCTGGGCGACGTCGCCGAGAATCGTCAACGCGCCCTCGCGCGCACGGCGGGCGACCATTCGCAGCTGCATCGGCGTCAGGTCCTGCGCCTCGTCGACGATCACGTGCCCGTACGCGCGAGGTGGCGCGTCGAGCAGCGCCCGGGCTTCGTCGAGCAGCGGGATGTCGCCGTCCGACCACGTTTGCCCGCGGCGCAGCAAGAGCTTCTGCTCGGCGGGGCCGAGGATGCCCTCCGCAGCCTCCGCGAGCGTCGCGCGTGTCGTGAGCAACGAGCGGACGAGGCGGTCGGGTGAGACGAGGGGCCACGCCGCCTTGAGCACGCTGTCGAGGTAGCCCTTGGAACGCAGTGCCTGCTCGACTTCGTCGAAGTTCCGGACCGCGGCACCGCCGAGCACGCGACCGTACTCCGCATAGAAGCGTCGCAGCAGGCTCATGCGGAACCGTTCGCGCGCCGCCGCGGTCGTGCCCGTCTCGCGTGTCTCGGCCAGCAGCTCACGCACCTCGCGGAGCCGCACGGAGATGAACGAGCCCTCCAGTCGGATCACCAGCTCCTCCGGCTCCGAGGCCAGCCTCAGCTCGGCAGCGCGTCGCACGACCTCGGCAAGACGAACGTCGGCCTTCAGCTCGGCCACGGCGGGCGGATCGCGCAACGAGGGAACGACGCCGTCGACGAGCTCCCCGACCGCGCGCTGTTCGACACTGTCCTCGCCGAGTGCCGGCAGGACGTGGCTCACGTACTCCATGAAGGTGCGGTTCGGCCCGATCACGAGGACGCCTTGATGCTGCAGATTCTCGCGCGCGGTGTAGAGCAGCCACGACGCGCGGTGGAGCCCGACGGCGGTCTTGCCGGTGCCGGGGCCACCCTGGATCACGAGTGGGCTCCCCGGATCGTGTGTGATCAGCCGGTACTGATCCGACTGGATGGTCGCGACGATGTCGCGCATGCGCGTGTCGCGCGTGCGTTCGAGCTCCTCGAGCAGGAAGTCGCCGACCGCGGCGCCGTCGACGATCGAACCGTCGAGCGCCTCGTCTGCGATGTCGAGCAGCTTGCGGCCGTCCGTGCGGAACCGCCGCCGCAGCGTGACGCCGTGCGGGTCTTGTGGCGTCGCCGTGTAGAAGGCCCGCGCCGCGGGTGCCTGCCAGTTGACGACAAGCTGTCGCTGCTCCTCGTCGTGTACCCAGCGGCGGCCGATGTAGAGGGCGCGCCGCATCGTCTCGACGTCGAGCCTGCCGAAGCAGAGCCCGCGCTCGGCGTCCTCGTAGGTGCGGAGCCGCTTCGCCGCCCAGGCGTCCATCGCCGCCTGGGCGACCTCGCCGTCGACCCGGTCGCTCGCTCCCGCGACGACCTGCCGCATGCGCTCGAGGTGCTCGTAGGCCCGGTCGACGTAGCGCTGCTCCGACTGCAGGTCCGGGTGGCTCATCCGTTCAACGTATCGACCGGGACCTGCCGCGCAAGGTTGGCCGTACCGTCTACGTGGATCGCCGTGAGTTCGTCGCGCTGGCCGCTGCCGCGCCCTTTGGGGTGCGAGCCGCGCTGGCGGCTGCCGCTGCGGCGCCGTATGCGCTCGTCACCTGCGACGACGAGTCGAGGCTCGCCGTCGTCGACCTCGCTGGGCTCCGCGTCGTGCGTTGGATCGCGACGCCTGCCGGTCCTCGCGCGATCGAGCGCGTGGGCACGCGCGCGGTCGTTGCGCACTGGTCGCTCGGCAGCGTCTCGATCGTCGACGCGCATCGCACGGTGCATGTGATCGAAGACGCGGGCGAGCCGCGCTATGCCGCCGCGCATCCGGACGGCGTGCACGCCTTCGTCACGGACGCTGCCTACGGGCTCGTCGTCGTCGACGTCCTGCGCGGTCACATTGTCGGCCGCGTGAAGCTGCCGGGGTGGCCGCGCCATCTCTCGCTCGATCCCTCGGGGAAGACGTTGTGGGTCGGGCTCGGTACATCGTCCACGCAGGTCGCCGTCGTGGACGTGACGAATCCGCGGCGTCCTGCGCGCACCGCGCTCGTCACCCCGCCCTTCCGCGCGCACGACGTCGGCGTCTCACCCGACGGGCGCGACGTCTGGGTGACGGCGGGCGTCGCGGGCGAGACCGCGATCTATCGGTTGGATGGGACGCTTCTTCGAACGCTGCAGGCCGACGCGGCACCGCAGCACGTGACCTTCGGCCCGTCGGCGGCATACGTGACGAGTGGAGACTCGGGAACGTTGCGCGTTCACTCTCGAGCGACCGGGCGGGTCGTTCGAACGACGCGAATTCCCGTCGGCTCCTACAACGTGCAGCACGGAGCCGGTCGAGTGATCACGCCGTCGCTTGCCCACGGAACACTGACGATCCTCGACGGCCACGGCGCGCTGCTCGCGAGCCTGCACGTTGCGGACTCCTGTCACGACGCCTGTTTCGCGCCCGTTTGAGTCTTTACGAAAGCCTTACCGCCGACGAGGTGGAATTTTATGGCTCGACGGGAACATGATTCTGGTGAAGCGGCTGCTCCTCCTTGCCACGCTCCTCGCAGTCGCCCTCCCGGCGCCCGCGAGCGCAGCAGGCACCCCGTGCCGCAACAAGGTGTTCAACGACTGGTATCCCGACGGGAAGATCGCGTCGTCGTATCCGGTCGGTTGCTATCGCGACGCGCTCAAGCATCTCCCCACCGACGCGGCGGTGTACTCGAGCCTCGGTGACGACGTGCGTGGGGCGATGCGTGCAGCAATGCGCCGCTCGGAGGGCCTTGCTGCGCCTGCTCAAGTCGGCCACGGCCCGACCGCTATCGGCGCCGGTAGCGTCAAGAGCGCGCTCGCGTCGATCAGCTCGGCGAAGCCGCCGTCGACCAACGACCGCGGCTCGACCGGAGTGGTCGCCACAGCGTCAGGTGCGCCGCTTCCGATCCTCGTGCTCGGCGGTATCGCGCTCGCACTCGTCGCAGCCGGCGGCATCGGCGCCGGCGTGCGCCACGCTCGCAGCCGTCCCCGCTAGCCGCGGAGCGGTACGAGCCGCTTGAGCCTCGCGCGTTCGGCGGGCAAGTAGAAGCCGAGCGGGAGCAGCACGAGCGGATAGGCGATGCACAATCCGATCGCGAGCGGAAGCGACCGCACCTCGTACCCGACCACCGTCAGCGCGATCGCAACGGAGCTCAGCGTGAGTACCCGCCGCCACTGGTACGGCACCGGATACACGCGCTGCGAGTTGAGCGTCATCCCGACGAACAACGCGACGTACGCGGCTGCGGTCGAGATCGCCGCGCCCATCATCCCGTAGCGCGGGATCAGCCAGAAGTTGAGCCCGATGTTCAACGCGGCTGCAATCCCGCTGATGATCCAGTTGAACTGGGTCTGGCGCGCGCGCCCGATTCCGATCGCGAGCACCGTGTAGCCGGCGTAGGCCGTCGCGCCGAAGGAAAGGATGCCCACGGCCTTGTCGGCCCGATAGAAGTCCGGCTCCGACGGCGCGAGAATCTTGACGAGCCACGGTGCAAGCGTCCCGAGTGCGATCGAGATCCAGCAGCAGACGAAGAGGAGGTAGGTGAGCACGAACGAGTACGTGCGCTTCGCCGCCGACTCGTCGTCGATCGAATACGCGAACGCCGGCCAGGCAAGCCGGAAGGCGATCATCAGGAAGACGATCACGCTCGAGACGCGCACGGCGAGTGAGTAGACGCCCGCCTCGGAGAGACCGTTGTAGGCGTTCACGAAGATGCGGTCGATGAAGGTAATCGCCCACAGCGCGAGCGCAGACGGGACGAGCGGCAGTCCGAACCGGTTCATCTCGCGCAGTAGCTGACGGTCGAACTGCAAGCCGAGCTGGTAGCGGCGGTAGCCGAGCAGCACGAGGTAGACGGCGAGGGTGCCGACGAAGTTGCCGACGACTGCGCCGGTTGCCCCCTTGTGCAGCCCGACCACGAGCAGCACGGTGGCGCCGACGGTGATCAGGATGTTCGCGACGCTTGCGATCACGAACTGCACGGAGCGTTCCTCGACGCGGAAGAGGTTCGTCAGCTGTTGGTAGTTCATCTGTGCCCACAGTCCGACGGCTGCGGCGCGGATCAGCCATGGGTCGTTTCCCAAGTGGAGCAGGTGCGCGATCGGCGAAGCAAGCGCAAAGCCGAGCACCAGCCCGACAGTCGCCATCGACATCGTGAACCAGAATGCAGTCCGCACGATCAGCGTGCGCCGTTCGTCGTCCTTCGAGTCGAAGTAGAACCGGAAGAACGCACTCGAGATGCCGGCGCCGAGCACGATCACCAGCACGGTGGTCAGGGCGGTGACGATCTCGATCTTGCCGAACCCTTTTGTGCCGAGGTACGACGTGTACAGCGGCAGGAGTAGGACCGCGAGCAGCCGCGAGAGGATCCCGCCGAGGCCGTAGATCGCCGAGTGGCGCACGAGCCGCCGGATCTGGAATGTCAGGGACAACTACAACGAACGGTAGACGTCGAGCAGGCGGTCGGCGACGCGGTCGATGTCGTGGACTTGCTCCACGTAGGCGCGGCTCGCGGCCCCGATCTCCCTGCGTAGCGCGGGATTCTCGACCAGCGGGCGAAGGGCTTCGACGAGGGTGTCCGCGGTCGCGGGGACGACCGGGATGCGGATGCCGAAGCCCGCGGCGCTCTTCTCGACGACGTCCGGCTTGAGGAAGGTGACGACGGGCTTGCCGAGCGCCATCGACTCGAGTGCAAACACGCCGTGCCAGCCGGCGTTCAACTGGTCGACCACGATGTCTGCGCGCGCGTAGCGCTTGCGCGCTTCCTCGTGCGGGACGCCTTCGACGATGTCGAGGTCGACCGGAAGCTGCTCGAGCGCCGCGATCACCTGCGCCGTTCCTTTCTTCTCGCGGTTCGAAGGTGCGTGCACGACGAGCGGGCGCGGGTTGTCCGACGGCGGCACCGGCGTGAACGGCTGCAAGTCGAGACCGGGCGGGATCACGTAGGCCTCGGGCACCCATCGCTGCGCGTCGTATGAGCCGATGATCTCCGCGTCCGCGCGCTTGCCGTAGGCGAGTTGCTCTGGCGTCTTGCCGCGAATGTCGGAGCCCAGGTAGTGAAAGACACTCTTCTTGCGCAGCGCGTGCAGCAGTGGAAACTGGATCGACTTCGGGATCAGCGTCAGCCCGAAGTAGAAGTGAAAGATGTCGGTCTGCGGTGCGAGCCTCGCGAACGCCGCAAACTGCTGTGCGAGCTTCTGCGGCAGCGGCCCGTGCCGGTCGAGCGACCAGTCAGCCTCATGGTGCAGCTTCCCCCGCTCGAACACGACGAGCCGCGCATCGACTCCCTTCCGGCGCAGCGCCTGCACGTTCTCCCACGGAATGCCCGCAATATTGACGGGCGCGTGCGTGATCCGAAGCGGCCTGTCCGTCACCGACTGGTCTCGTCGTTTGGCGTGGTCGGACCTGCCAAAGACATCGCGGTTTGCAGGCATTGCAGTCCCTTGTGGATCATCCGTCACACTCTCGTGGCGTCGTTTGGCGATGGGACATTGGCCCGCAGGGGCGCGTCTCGGGAGGTCACTGGTCGAACTCGAGCTGGTCGAAGTAGCGCAGGGCGGTTCGGCCTGGGCGGATGCGGGAGGCGTACGTTCGCAGTTCGTCGTCGGAGATCTCGCCGAGGGCGCGCTTGACGCCGAGGTACGGGATGTTCAGGTCTTCCTGGTACACGATCGTCGAGATGCGCGGGTTGATCTCGATCACGTAGTCGCCGACGAGCTGAATGTTGAAGAAGTGCTCGATCGCCAGCTCTTCGACCAGCTTGTTGCCGATCGTCATCAGCCCGGGATCGTCGAGCGTGACGAAGTACATCGCGAGGCCGGCGCGCATCGCCTCGCGCGTCTTTGCATGGCCGAGCACGATCTCCTTGCCGTCGCCGAAGCCGTCGATCGTCCGTTCGCCGCCGATCGCAAGCTCCATCACGAGCAGGTCGGGGCCGCCTTCGTCCGGCAGCAGCTCCACCGCCTCCTCGAGCCGCATCGCAACGGAGCCCGGCCGCTCGTTCAGTAGCTGGTGCGCGCGGTCGACGGTCGGGTCGAGGATCCGAAAGCCGCGCGACCCCGAGGAGAAGACCGGCTTGAAGCACACCGGCCGGTCCGGGTAACCGAGCTCCAGCGCAGCTGCTTCGACCTCGCGCGCGCCGTTGACGCGGCGGAACTCCGGCGCGGGAACGCCGATCCGGTGCAGCATCGCGTAGGTCTCGGCCTTGTCGTTCG
>JBKJQL010000299.1:0-7200 GCA_046594035.1 Gaiellaceae bacterium | reverse complement strand
GCGAACGATGCCGAGGTCACGCCGAAGCCGCGCATGGCGGTCGTCGGAACGTGGTTCGACCAGATGACGTAGGCCCGCGTGCGCAGAGCCGGGACGGTGTAGGCACCGGCCAGGTGGAACGAGTGCTTCGTCGCGCCGTAGCTCGAGAAGCGGGTGTAGGCGCCGGCGTCGTGCAGCGTCAGCACCTTGCGGCCGAGCACCCAGCCGTCCTTGGAGAGCGCGTCGGCCATCTCCACGTGCCACGAGGCACGCACGCTGCCGCAGAGCATCTCCTCCTCGCGCGTGAAGATCCAGCGCACGGGCTTGTTGGTCTTGAGCGCCAGCAGCGCCGCGCAGGGCTCGGTGGCGGAGTCGACCTTGCCGCCGAAGCCGCCGCCGACCGTGCCGCCGACGAACTTCAGCTTGTTCAGCGGCACCTGGAGATGCGCAGCGACAACTCCCATCGAGAAGTACATCGCCTGCGTGCACGAGTAGATCGTCAGCCGGCCGCTCGCCTCCGGGACAACGAGCCCGACCTGCGTCTCCATCGGGATCTGCTCGATCGCCTGCGGACGGTAGACGCCTTCGACGATCGTGTCGGCCTCGTCGAAGGCGCGGTCGATGTCACCCTTGCGGACGCGCCGGTGGTTGAACGGCCCGTAGTGCGGATAGACGTTGCCCCACTGATGGATCTGCGGAGCGTCCGGGTCGAGAGCCTGGCGGATGTCGAACAGCGCGGGCCGCTCGTCGTAGGAGATCTGGATCGCCTCGACGGCGGCGTAGGCAGCAGCCTCCGATTCGGCAGCGACGGCCGCAATGGGCTGGCCGAGCCAACGCACCTCTCCGTCCGCGAGCAGCGGCTCGTCGCCGGGGACGCCGAGGCCCTCGAGGTGCCCGTAGACGTTCCTCGGAACGTCCTTGCAGGTCACGATCGCGTGGACACCCTTCAGCGCCTCGGCCTTGCTCGTGTCGATCGAGGTGATCGCCGCGTTGTGGTGCGGCGAGCGGAGCGCCTTCACCCAGAGGGTCTTGCCGACACGAATGTCGTCGACGAACTGCGTGCGGCCGGTGACGTGGCCGAGGCCGTCGTAGCGAGGGAGACGTGCGCCGACGGCCTTCATGCCGGGCTTCCCTTCGGAACGACCTGCGGCTCACCGGGCTCCGGAACGGGCAGGTCGCTCACCGGATCCACCTCTCCGCGGGACGCGGCCAGGACCGCGGCGACGATCTTCACGTAGCCGGTGCAGCGGCAGTAGTGGCCACCGAGCGCTTCGAGCACCTCGTCACGCTCGACCGGGCCGCCCTTGCGCTCGATCAGCGCGGTTGCGGCCAGCACCATGCCGGGCGTGCAGAAGCCGCATTGCGCGGCGTAATGGTTGTAGAACGCGGCCTGAACCGCGGAGAGCTCTTCGGCCTGGCCGATGCCTTCGATCGTGACGATCGAGGCGCCGTCGACGGTCGCGACGGCGGTCAGGCACGAGCGCCGCGGCTCGCCGTCGATCAACACCGTGCAGGTGCCGCAGCCGCCCTGCTGGCACCCGGCCTTGGGGCTCGTGATGTCGAGCTCGTCCCGCAGGACGTGCAGGAGCGGCGTGAGCGGCGGGCTCACGATCTCCAGCTCGATGCCGTTGACGGTCAGGTTCATGCTTGCTCCAGGCGGTCGAGGGCTTCGGTGACGAGCTTGGGGAGGACGGCCGTGCGGTAGGCGGCCGAAGCGACGGCATCGTCGACCGGCGTCACGTCTTTCAGGACGTCGTCGGCGTTGCGACTCTGCTCCACCGTGAGGCAGCGAATCGCCGTCGGCCCGACGCCGGTCGCCGCGACCCGCAGATCGCTTCCGTCCGCGCGCGAGCAAGCGGTCACGCCGGCGATCGCAAACGAATGCGCGTGGCGCCGGCGCAGCCCGGCTGTGCCGGAGCGGCGCTCGAACCGGTCGTATTCGACGTCGAGCACCAGCCGTCCGCCGCGGTCACCCGCGAGGAAGTCCTCGATCGGCTCGGTCCGCTCACCACCTACGCCCGTCGAGCGGACGCGCGCGCCAAGTGCGATCAGCGGACCGCCGAGGTCGCCGCGCTGTGAGTCGGCGGCCTGCGCAGAGGAGATGTTCCCGCCGAGCGTCGCGTTGCGGCGCACCTCGCCGTCTGCGACGTAGGAGGCAACCTGGGAGAGCACGTCTCCGGGAGCCTCGGTCAGCGCCGCGACGGTCACCATCGCGCCGATCACCACGCGATCCGATTCGACACGGATCTCGTCGAGACCGCTCTTGTGGAGCATCATGGCGCGGCTCGGCTTGAGCCGTCCGGCCGCGATCTCCGGCAACAGAATCGTTCCGCCGGCGAACACCGTGATTCCCTCGCCGTCGCCGTACAGGGTTGCCGCTTCATCAGCGGACGCGGGAAAGAGCACGTCAAGGGTCATTCGCTGATCATAAGCGGCGTCGCAAGCCCGCGTCCAAGGCGCGGCGAAGCTACGCTGCGGGCGTGGCGTTCGCGTCGATCGACGAGCTCGACTCCGCACTCGCGAAGGCGTCCTACCTCGCGGACCGGGGCCTTGCGACTGCGCTCTATCTGTCGCTCACGCTCGAGAAGCCGTTGCTCCTCGAAGGCGAGGCGGGCGTCGGGAAGACTGAGGCGGCGAAGGCGATCGCGGCTGCCGTCGGCGCTCCGCTGATTCGGCTGCAGTGTTACGAGGGCCTCGACATCGCTCACGCGGTCTACGAGTGGAACTACGCCCGGCAGCTTCTGCACATCCGGGCTGCGCAGGCCGGGACCGTCGACGAGGCAGAGCTCTTCGGCCGCGAATTCCTGATCCGCCGGCCCGTGCTCGAGGCGATCGAGTCCGAGCAGCGCGTCCTGCTCCTGATCGACGAGATCGACCGCGCCGACGAGGAGTTCGAAGCGTTTCTGCTCGAGGTTCTCTCCGATTTCCAGGTCACGGTGCCGGAGCTCGGGACGATCACGGCGAAGCAGCGGCCCTACGTCATCCTCACCTCGAACCGCACGCGCGACCTCCACGACGCACTGAAGCGGCGGTGCCTCTATCACTGGATCGACCACCCGACCGTCGCGCGGGAGATCGAGATCGTCGAGCTGCGCGTCCCCGGCGTGCCGCAGCGGCTCGCCGAACAAGCCGCGCGCTTCGCCGCCGAGCTGCGCTCGCTCGACCTGCAGAAGCCTCCCGGGCTGGCCGAGACGATCGACTGGGTTCGCGCCCTCACCGCCCTCGGGCAGCAGGAGCTCGACGTCGAGAACGTGCACGCGACGCTCGGCTCGCTCCTCAAGTACCACGAGGACCTGCTCGCGATTCGCGACGAAGCGCTGGCGGGCCTCGTCGGTACCGCGCGTGGCTGAGCGGCCGCACGCTGTCGTCCGCCATGTGGTCGTCTTCGGGCGCGTGCTCCGCGAAGGCGGGCTCGAGGTCGGCCCGCAGCGCATCTCCGACGCCCTGCGCGCACTGGACTCGGTCGACCTCGCGCGTCAGGAGGACGTCTACTGGGGTTTGAGGCACACCCTCGTCTCGCGGCGTGAGGACCTCGACACGTTCGACCGCGCCTTCGCCGCGTGGTTCCTCCGCATCCCGGGCCCGCCGAGGCAGGGCGCCGAGCCGCCGCGGAAGCCCGGCCAGCGACGGAAGGGCGGAGAGCCAGGACCCGGTCCGGAGCTCGACGGCGGTGAGATCGAGGTGGGCGCGTGGAGCCACGACGAGCTGCTGCGGACGCGCGACTTCGCAGCGATGTCGTCGGAGGAGTTCGTCCGCGCCCGCTCGCTGATCCGCCGGATTGCACTCGCACGCCCTTTGCGCAAGACCCATCGCTTGCGCCGCGACCGGCGGCGCGGCGCGTTGGACGTGCGCGCGCTCGTGCGCAGCTCGCTGGCGACGGGCGGCGACCCGTTGCACCGCGCCTACCGCAGCCGCTCCTCGGCGCCGCGCAAGGTCGTTTTGCTGCTCGACATCTCAGGGTCGATGGAGGCGTATGCCCGCGCACTGCTGCTCTACCTGCACGCGGCGCAGGGTTCCGGGCGTGGCGTCGAGACGTTCGCCTTCGGGACGCGCCTGACACGACTCACCGGCGAGCTCGGCAACCGTGACCCCGACTCGGCGCTCGCGGCGGCGGCACAGCGTGTCGTCGACTGGTCGGGCGGAACGCGGATCGGCGAGTCGCTCAAGGCCTACAACGACGAATGGGGTCGGCGCGCGCGGACACGGGGCGCCGTCGTCGTGATCCTGTCGGACGGCTGCGAGCGCGGCGATCCGGCCGGCGTCGCCGTCGAGATGGCCCGCCTCGCGCGGCAGGCATTCGCGGTCGTGTGGGTGAACCCGCTCAAAGGCCACCCCGACTACCAGCCGCTGGCCGGCGGCATGCAGGCAGCGCACCCCTACGTCGACCGGCTCCTCTCGGGCCACGACATTGCGAGTCTCGAAGCGCTCGGTACAGTCCTCGGCGGCATCGAACGGAGGCATGCAGCGTGAAGGAGATCGTCGAAGACGTCGAGCGTTGGCGCGAACGCGGCGAGCGAATCGCGATCGCGACCGTCGTTGCCACGCGCCGCTCCGCGCCCCGTCCCGTCGGTGCGAAATTCGCAGTGTCGGAAGGCGGCGAGATGTGCGGCTCGGTGTCGGGAGGCTGCGTCGAGAACGACGTCGCGGTTCAGGCACTCGAGGTGATCGCCTCCGGCGAGCCGCGGCTGCTGAGCTACGGCATCACCGACGAGATGGCGCTCGGCGTCGGGCTCCCATGCGGCGGCGAGATCGACGTGTTCCTCGAGCGGCTCGATTGACGCTCACCGACCGGTTGCTCGAGCTTGCGCGCAGCGACGAGCGCGCGGTGCTCTTCACCGTGCTCGAAGGCGAGCGCTCCGGGAACAAGCTGCTCGTTCTGCTCGACCGCGGGGAGGTCTTGGGAGACGACTCGCTCGGGCTCGCGCCGCTCGCGCCGGAGCTTCGGCGGAACGGACAGCTGGAGCACGCGGGCGCGGCTGTCTTCGCGGAGGTGTTCGGACCGCCTCCGCGCCTCGTCGTCGTCGGTGCGGTCGATACTGCCGAGGCGCTGTGTGCCGCGGCGAAAGCGGTCGGTTGGCACACGATCTGCGTCGATGCCCGTGCCAAGTACGCAACGCGTGACAGGATGCCGAGCGCCGACGAGCTGCTCGTCGAGTGGCCCGACAAGGCCTTCGTCCAGATCCGCCCGGACCGTGACACCGCAGTCGTTGTCCTGACGCACGACGAGAAGTTCGACATTCCCGCGCTGGCCGCCGCGCTTCGCACCGACGCCTTCTACGTCGGCGCTCTCGGTAGCCGCCGCGCACAGGAAAAGCGACGCGAACGGCTCGTCGAGGAAGGCCTCTCGGACGACCAGCTCGCCCTCCTGCGCGGTCCCGCCGGGCTGGACATCGGCGCCGAGACACCGGCCGAGACAGCGATTTCGATCCTCGCGGAGGCGATGGCGCTGCGCGCGGGGAGGCTCGGCGGTCCGCTGCGCGAAGCCGCCGGCCGCATCCACGTCGAGCGCTGAAAGATTGGCGCGAGCGCGGCGGAGGTTGTAGCTTCGCCGCGAGCTGGATCATCACGAGGGAGGAGCCGGATGTCCGTCAAGGTGCTGTCCGAGAAGGTTCGCGAGCTGGTCGACGAAGACGCAGAGGTCGAACAGGTCGCGACCGGGTTCACGTTCACCGAAGGCCCGATCTGGATGGATGACGGATCGCTCCACTTCAGCGACATGCCGGGGGACAAGCGCCGGCGCTGGCATCCGGAGGAAGGCGTCGAGGTGCTGCGCGACCCGAGCAACAAGTGCAACGGGATGACGCGTGACTCGGGCGGCAACCTGATCGTGTGTGAGCACGTGACGAGCTCCGTCGTTCGCGAACGCCCCGACGGGACGCGGGAGACGCTCGCGACGCACTGGGGCGACCGGGAGCTGAACAGCCCCAACGACGTGATCGTCGCCTCCGACGGCGCGATCATCTTCACCGACCCGACCTACGGGCGGATGCCCGGCTTCGGGCTCGAGCGCCCGCAGGACCTCGACTTCCAGGGCGTCTACCGGCTCCCATCCGGCGGCGGCGACCTGCAGCTGCTGATCGACGACTTCGAGCAGCCGAACGGCCTGTGCTTCACCCCGGACGAGTCACAGCTCTACATCAACGACACCGTCCGCGCGCACATCCGGGTCTTCGACGTCGGCCCCGATCACCAGCTCTCAAACGGGCGCGTCTTCGCCGAGGGGATCGGCACCGGCGACCTCGCCTCCGGCGAGCTCGTCGACGGCATGAAGCTCGACGAGCGCGGCAACGTGTACGTGACCGGCCCGAAGGGTGTCTGGATCTTCGCGCCCGACGGCGAGCACCTCGGCGTGATCGAGGTTCCCGAGAACGTCGGCAACGTGAACTGGGGCGACGACGACTGGCGTTCGCTCTTCATCCCCGCCTCGACCTCCGTGTACCGCGTGCGGATGAAGGTCGCCGGCAACAAGCTCGCGTACATGCGCTAGAGGAAAGGGAGAACCGTGGACAGCATCGATCCGAAGTCAGCCGCGCTGATCATCCAGGACCTGCAGAACGACGTGATCATCGAAGGCGGCGCGTTCGCGGACTCGGGCGCACCCGCCCACGCGACGAGCCAGAACGTCGTGCAGAACGTCGTCGGCCTCGCCGCGGCCTGCCGCAAGGCGGGTGTGCCCGTGATCCACGTCTGGTACATCGTCGAGCAGGGCGCGCCGGGGCTGAAGCAGAACGCGCCGCTCTTCCAGGGCGTGAAGGACGCCAACGCGCTCGTGCGCGGGACGTGGGGAGCCGCACCGGTCGACGGCCTCGAGCCGCAAGACGGCGACCACGTCGTCGAGAAGATGCGGATGAACGGGTTCTACGAGACGCGACTCGACATCCTGCTCCGCGGGCTCGGCGTCGAGACGCTCGTGATCAGCGGAGCGTGGACGAACATGTCGATCGAGCACACGGCGCGGCACGCGGCGGACGCGGGGTACCGGGCCGTCGTCGCCTCCGACGGCACCTCCACGGTCGACGACGAGTGGCAGAACGCGGCTCTGAGCTACGCGATGCAGAACGTCGCGAGCGTCGGCACCTGCGACGAGATCGCGGCGGCGCTCGGCTAAGAAGCTCTAACTGAATGCGGTTCGTCGATCCGGGTGTGATCGGCGAGTGCGAGGCAAGGACGCAGGGCGCCCCGGTAGCGGTGTTCTACCGGGGCAACCGAGGACACAGCATC
>JBKJQL010000205.1:0-20896 GCA_046594035.1 Gaiellaceae bacterium | reverse complement strand
CGTCCGCGTTGTGGAAGGCGTAGACGTAGTCCCAGTAGCGCCGCGGGAACCAGACCTGCGTCAGGACGAGCGCGGCCTCACAGCCACGGGCCTCCTGACGGCCGCGCTCGTCCTGACGCAGGTCTGGTTCCCGCGGCGCTACTGGGACTACGTCTACGCCTTCCACAACGCGGACGTGGTCCTGCTTCGGAACGTCGCGCTCGTCGCGCTGCTGCTCGTGCTGATCTGGCCGGTGCGGGTTGCGCAAGTGCCTGGAATCGACCAGAGTCAGCGCTGAGAGGGTCAGACGACAGAGGGAGGGGTATGGCGCGCACACCGCTCGCGAACGCGGTCGAAGAGGCCGTCGCACGGATCGCCGGGGAAGAGAGCACGACCACCCGGCGGAGGTTTCTGAAAGGCGCAGGCGCTACGGTCGTCGGCGCGTCCGTGCTCGGGCGCCTCGCAAGCCCCGCGGGGGCGAAGGGCGCTCCGCCGCCGTCGACGCGCATCGCCGTCGTGGGCGCGGGCCTCGCAGGTCTCGTCTGCGCGTACCGCCTCCAGCAGGCGGGGTATGCGGCGCAGGTCTACGAGGCCTCCGGACGCATCGGTGGCCGCTGCTGGTCGGGCAGCAGTGAGTTCGGACAGGTGTACGAGCACGGCGGCGAGTTGATCGACAGCAATCACATCGACATGAAGCAACTCGTCGGCGAGCTCGGCTTCACGCTCGACAACCTCGTCCAGGCCGAGACCAACGGCACCGAGCAGATCGGCAACTTCTTCGGGAAGCCTTACACCGCTGCGCAGATGTCGGACGACCTAAAGGTGATCTGGCAGCAGCTGCACTCCGACGTCAGTGCCGCGAGCTACCCCACGCTCTACAACCTGAGCACACAGCGTGGGCGCGAGCTCGACCAGATGTCCATCTATCAGTGGATCGAGAGCTATGTGCCCGGCGGCCACCGCTCACAGCTCGGCCAGATGCTCGATGTTGCGTACAACATCGAGTACGGCGGCGAGACGAAGGTTCAGAGCTCGTTGAACATGCTCTACCTGCTCGGGTACGTCGGGCCGGGACAGTTCCGCACTTTCGGCAAATCGAACGAGAAGTTCCACGTTCGCGGCGGAAACGACCAGGTGACGGCTGCGCTCGCCGCGAAGGTCGCGTCGCAGATCTCGATGAGCACCCCGCTCACCGCGATCAAGCTGAACAACGACGGTTCGTACACGCTCACCTTCGCGAATGGCGCAGGCTCGTTCACGAAGGTAGTCGACCACGTTGTGCTGACCCTGCCGTTCTCCGTGTTGCGCGGCATCGACTTCTCGCGGGCCGGCTTCAACCAGGTGAAGACCTGGGCGATCAACGAGCTCGGCATGGGCACGAACTCGAAGCTGCACCTCCAGTTCAACTCGCGGTTCTGGCGCACGCAGGGCCTGAACGGTGAGACCTATTCGGACCGCGGCTATCAGAACACGTGGGAGGTCACGCGCGCGCAGTCCGGCACGAATGGGCTCCTCGTCAACTACACCGGAGGCACACCCGGCTTGAACGCGAACAAGGGGACACCGGAGCAGGCCGCGGCGGCGTTCCTCAAGCTGGTCGAGCCCGTGCTACCCGGCGCGACGGCGCAGTGGAACGGCAAGGTCGTCCGCGATTACTGGGCCGGCAACCAGTGGTCGAAGGGGTCGTACTCGTACTGGAAGGTCGGGCAGTACACGCGCTTCTCCGGGGCGGAGAAGGAACAGAGCGGCAACTGCCACTTCGCCGGCGAGCACACCTCGCAGGACTTCCAGGGCTATCTGCAGGGCGCGGTCGAGACCGGCCAGCGCGCTGCGAACGAGATCCTGCGCTAGCTCTCGACGTCCACCCGGACGGCCGTGCAGTTCGTTGCGCGGCCGTCCGCGGTGCACTCCACGAGCGCGCCCTCGATCCGCACCTCGCCGGTCGCGGGCTCGAGCCTCGTCGGCATGCCGGTGAGGAAGCGCTTGAGCGCGTTGTGCTCGTCGCTCCCGATCACCGAGTCGTGCGGGCCGGTCATGCCGGCGTCGGTGATCGCCGCGGTGCCGCCCTTCAGGACGCGTGCGTCGCTCGTCTGCACGTGCGTGTGGGTGCCGAGCACGGCGGTCACCTTGCCGTCGAGGTAGCGCGCCATCGCGACCTTCTCGCTCGTCGCCTCGGCGTGGAAGTCGAGCACGATCACGGGCGTCTGCTCGCGCGCCTCGTCGACGAGGCGGTCGATCGTGACGAACGGGCTCTCGAATGGATCGAGCGAGAAGACGCCGAGCAGGTTGATCACTGCGACGCCGTCGTGAATCGCCATTCCGACGCCCGGCGTGCGCGGCGAGAGGTTCGCGGGACGCAGCACACGGTCGGTGCCGGAGAGGTATGGCGCGAACTCCGACTGGCCCCACGTCCAGTTGCCGAGCGTGATCACGTCGGCACCGCTCGCGAGGATCTTGTCAGCGAGCTTCGAGGTGATCCCGCGTCCGGCTGCGGCGTTCTCGCCGTTGACGATGCAGAAGTCCGCACCGAGCTCTTCGCGCAGAGAAGGCAGCCGCGTTTCGACCGCCCGCCGCCCGGGCGCGCCGAACACGTCGGCGACGAAGAGGATCTTCAAGAAGGGCCTTTCTAGTTCAGGGAGAGGGTCGGCGAGGGGTGAACCTCGACGACCACGTGGTTCCCTGAATCGTTCGTGTAGCGCGAGAGCGCCTGACGCTCGGCGCGGGAGAAGTCCACGACGGTGCCGAGCTTCGAGCCCGCCGACGTGACCGGAGAGCCGACGGCGAGCGACGGATCGACGCGCACGTGCGAGACGGTGACGACGAACGACGGTGCACCCGAAGGCTGGATGTCGATCCGCGAGCCGTACACACGCCCGTTCAGCACGACGTCCGCGATCGAGACGACGAGGCCGTCGACCGGCGAGTAGACGTCGGTGCCGGTGGGCGCCCCCACGTCGATCGCCGAGGAGCCGGGGCCTTCGCCGCCGGGAAGCTGGTACCAGCGCGGCCGGCCGCTCGAGCCGCCGAAGACCTTGTGCACGAAGCGCTTCAGGAGGCCCTGGTTGACCTGCGTGCCGAGCGGTGAGAGCGCGAGGGCCCCGACGCTTCCGCCCTGGTAGCCGATCGCGGTGACGCGAGACTGGCTGACCGGGAGTTGAAGGTGGAGGGCGCCGAGCCGCCCGACGATCAGGGGCTGTGGCGGTCCGGCCGGGAGGAGGAGCCTCGAGGCGCTGGCCGGAGCGGCCTGCTGGACGGGCGTTCCCGAGCCGCCAAAGGCGGCCAGGAGCAGGGTCACGATCCCGATCGCGACCACCAGAATCAGCACGGCGAGCCGGCGGAGCCGGCGCTCGCGCTCTAGGTGGCGACGCTGGGACGCGCGGGTCTGCCGGTTTGTCACCGGGGGCGGCATCCGGGGCACCGTAGCGAACGAATCAATGGGTTTCAACGCGAGGGCACTGGATCCTCGGGTCGCTCCCGCGAGCGTACGCGCCTCGACCCCGAAGGACCAGTCCCAATCCGGGGGCCGGAGCAGGCGTGCCGCAGGGGTAGGATCGCTGCGGTGAGCACGAGGATTCAGGTCCCGCGCTGGATGCAGCTGGTGGGCCTTCCCCTGCTGCTCGTCCTGGCGTGGATCGTGGCCAGCGCTGCCGCTCACGTCGTTTTCCTCTTCGTGGTGGCGGGCCTCGTGGCCCTGCTGCTGGATCCGCTCGTCCGGGGGCTCCAGAGGGTGCGCCTGCCCCGCGGCCTCTCGGTCGCGCTCGTGTACCTGAGCTTTGCGGTGGTGCTGGGGCTGATCATCCTGGCGGTGACCACCGCGGTCGTCGGCGAGACGAAGACGGCGGCGAACAGGTTCAACGCGTACTTCACGGATGCTCGCGCCCCCACCGGACAGACGTCCGCCGACCGCGACGTCGACCGCCTGCAGCACTGGTTGAACGGTCACCATCTGAAGTCGGTCAAGGTGCGAAAGCGCGGCCACCGGCTCGTGCGCCAGATCGAGCAGCGCGACGTCGGCAAGTACACCCACAAGATCGTCACGTTCGTCGAGGGTGCAGCGATCTCGATCGGCAAGACGCTGTTCTCCGTCGTGCTGCTCTTCGTCGTCTCGGTCTACATGCTGCTCGACCTGCAACGTCTCGGCCGGACGGTCAACCGGCGCTTCCCGGCTCGACCGGGCGAGCGGCCGCTCCTGATGAGCATGGAGCAGGCGCTGGCGTCGTATGTGCGGGGCCAGGCGGCGCTCAGCCTGATCATCGGTTCGAGCGCGGGCATAGGACTATGGGCACTTGGCGCACTCGGGCTGCTGCCGCACGGTCAGCGATACGCGCTGCTCTTTGGTGCGTGGGTCGCGGTGACGGAGATCATCCCGTACCTCGGTCCGTGGCTCGGCGCTGTGCCCGCCGTCGCGTACGCACTCGTCGTGCACCCGATCTCTGCACTCTGGGTCGTGCTGCTCTTCCTCGGCATCCACCAGATCGAAGGGCACATCGTGGTGCCGAACGTGATGGGCAGCGCGCTGCGGCTGCACCCCTTGCTCGTGATCTTCGGCCTCGGCGCAGGCGCCGAGCTGTACGGCCTTCCCGGGGCGTTGATCGCGTTGCCGCTGCTTGCAGTCAGCCGTGCGATCTGGGAGTTCTTCGCCGACCGGATCACGCTCGAGCCGTGGTCGAGCGAAGATCCTGTCCCGGTCGAGCTCGTCGAGCCACGTACCATCGAGAAACATGAGCCGTAGGCTTGACGGAGGCGACCACGGAGCGAAGGCCCCGGCTTTGCCGGGGCTCACGCGGGTATGAGCGCGTTCCCGGTTACCCGTTTGCGCCGCCTGCGGCGCACAGGCGCTCTTCGCGATCTCGTGCGCGAGACCTCGGTCTCGGTCGACGACCTCGTGATGCCGCTTTTCGTCGCGCCCGAGGCGTTGCCGAACGAGCGCCTGCCGGGTATGGCACGCCACACGGTCGACTCGGTCGTGCAGGAGTGCGAGGAGCTGTTGCAGCTCGGCGTGAGGTCGGTGCTCCTCTTCGGGCTCCCCGACGAGAAGGATGACGAGGGCTCCGGCGCGTGGATCGAAGACGGTGTGGTCCAGCGCACGCTGCGCGCGTTGCGCCCGCGGTTCCCGGAGCTGCTGCTGCTCACCGACGTCTGTCTCTGCGAGTACACCTCGCACGGTCATTGCGGAGTCGTGCAAGAGAACGGCGAGGTCGACAACGACGCGTCACTCGAGTTGATCGTCCGCACCGCCGTCTCGCACGTCGAAGCGGGTGCCGACGTCGTGTGCCCGAGCGACATGATGGACGGTCGCGTCGGCGCCATTCGCGAGCAGCTCACCGACATCCCGATCGTCGCCTACTCCGCGAAGTACGCGTCTGCGTTCTACGGGCCATTCCGCGACGTCGCCGACAGCGCGCCCGCCTTCGGCGACCGGCGCGGGTACCAGATGGATCCGGGGAACGTCCGCGAGGCGCTGCGCGAGTGCGAGCAGGACGTCGCCGAGGGTGCCGACCTGATCATGATCAAGCCTGCACTCCCGTACCTCGACGTGATCCGTGCTGCCCGCGACCGCTTCGACCTGCCGATCGGCGCCTACAACGTGAGCGGCGAGTACGCGATGGTGAAGGCTGCCGCGGCTGCAGGTGACCTCGACGAGCGTGCCGCTGCGATCGAGTGCCTGACGGCGATCCGCCGTGCGGGCGCCGACATCGTCTTCACGTATTGGGCCAAAGAGTTCGCTTCGTGGCTTTGACGAGAACCGAGCTCTGGCACCGGGCGCAGAAGGTGATCCCCGGCGGCGTGAACTCGCCGGTGCGTGCGATGCGCGGTGTCGGGCTCGACGAGCCGTTCTTCGTGCGCCGCGGCGACGGCGCGACGCTCGAGACGGTCGACGGACGGACGCTGCTCGACTGGGTGCAGTCGTGGGGGCCGCTGATCTTCGGTCACGCCGATCCGGAGACTGTCGAGGCGGTCCGCGAAGCGGCGCTCGACGGGACGAGCTTCGGGGCGCCGACCGAGCGCGAGGTCGAGCTCGCGCAGGAGATCGTCGACGCAGTTCCCTCGGTCGAGCGCGTGAGGCTCGTCTCTTCCGGCACCGAAGCGGCAATGTCGGCGGTACGGCTGGCGCGTGGCTTCACTCACCGCGACCGGGTGATCAAGTTCGCAGGTTGCTACCACGGCCATGCAGACGGCTTCCTCGTGAGTGCAGGCTCAGGGCTTGCGACGCTCGGCATCCCTGCGTCACCCGGCGTCCCGAGCGGCGTCACGAACGACACGATCGTCTGCGAGTACAACGACGTCGACGGCGCCGCAGCGGCGGTCGAGCGTTACGGCGAGGGGCTTGCGGCGATCATCGTCGAGCCGATTGCCGGGAACATGGGCTGTGTTCCACCCGCGCCGGGTTTCCTCGAGGCGCTGCGCCTTCTCTGCGCGGCGTCGGGCGCGTTGCTGATCTTCGACGAGGTGATCTCGGGCTTCCGCGTAGCCCGCGGCGGCGCACAGGAGCTGCTCGGCGTCACACCCGACCTGACGGTGCTCGGAAAGATCGTCGGCGGCGGACTCCCGCTCGCGGCGTTCGGCGGCCGGGCCGACGTGATGGGCGAGCTCGCTCCCTCCGGGTCCGTCTACCAGGCGGGCACGTTGAGCGGGAATCCGATTGCGACTGCCGCAGGCCTCTCGGTGTTGCGCCGGCTGCGCGACGACGACATCTATCCCGAGCTCGAACGGCGCTCCGCTCGCCTGGCCTCGGGGCTCGCGCAGTTCGGTCGAGTGCAACGTGTCGGTGCGATGCTCACGCTCTTTGCCGGCCGTGACGAGCCGGTCGAGCGCTTCACCGAGCTCGACACGGAGTGCTACGGCGAGCTCTTCCGCGGCTTGCTCGACCGCGGCATCTACATCGCGCCCAGCCAGTACGAGTGCCTGTTCCCGTCACTCGCCCACGGCGACGCCGAAATCGACGCGACGATCGAGGCTGTCGGTGACGTTCTCGGTCGTTGACGCGATCGCTGCGGGCGCGAGCTCCGAGAGCGAGGTGTGGGCTGCCGCTCTGCGCGACGCCCCCGAATGGGAGCCGGTCTTCTCGACGCTCGCTCCGGAGGACTTCGCGCTCGGAATCGAGACGGTCTACGAGGCGTATCTCGTGCACTACGGCAGCCCGCGCCTCTTCGCCGCGCCGGACGCCGACGAAGCGGTGCTGCTCGGCGACTACCTCTACGCGCACGGCCTCGTGCGGATCGCCGAGGCGGGAGGGGTCGACGCGGTGCGCGTGATGGCCGAACTGATCTCCCGCTGCGCTGCGTTGCGGGCCGACGGGTCCGGCGGGGACGGCGATGCCTGGGTGGCCGCGGCGCGCGCGCTCGGAGGGGAGCCAGGCGGCGACGCTGTGGCTCGCGCGCTCGACCTGCACTCCGCTAGAGTCGCGGCGTAATGCTGTTCGATGCCGCCACCGAAGGCCGCAACGTGATCCTCGGGATGCTCGTCGTTGGTCTGATCTTCCTGGTCGTGATCGCACTGGGCGAGCTCACGCATTACGCGAGCCACCGCCGTGCAGAGCGCAAGCGCTCCGCGGGCGCTAACTACTAGAAACACGAACGCCGCCCTGAAGCGGCGCCCGTGTCCCTTGCCTCTCCCGCGAGCTAGAAGTTGTTGCGGCCTGCGCGGCGGTACTGCTTCGCTGCAGCGCCCTTGCCCTGGAACTGCTTGGCGTCCGGTGCGTGCTTGACGAGCATGTGCCGCTCGGCCTTCTTGCTGACGCTGTGCCGCGCCGCTTTCTTCGCCGAGGCGCCGGAGGCGACCATCAGGGCGACGAGGAGTGCGAGGGTGACGATGTAGGCGCGCTTCTTCACGGTGTGTCCCTTCGTGGCGGTGGGCTGGGAACCAGACTTCATGCCGACCTGACGGATGGGCCTCCGCGCGCCTTCCGGGGTGTGTCGCGCGTGCGACACTTCACCCGTGGAATGGCGCCTCCTTGCAGGGGTCTCGCCCGAGGATGTCAGGCGCCTGGAGGCTGTTTCGAAGCGGCGGGTCTATCGCCGGGGGCAGGTCGTCTTCTCGAGCGACGATCCGGCCGATGCGTTGCACCTCGTCGTCAGCGGCCATTTCGCCGTCCGTGTCACCACGCCGACCGGCGAGACCGTGCTGCTGGCGATCGTCGGGGCAGGCGATGCCTTCGGGGAGCTCGCCCTCGTCTCGGACCGGAGCCGGGGCGCGACCGTCCAGGCGTTCTCCGACGGCGAGACCCTGGCGCTCCACCGGGACGCCTTCGAGGCGCTGCGCCGCGCCCGCCCCCAGGTCGACCGCTCGCTCGCCGTGATCCTGGCGGAGCGGCTGCGCCGCGTGAACGACCTTCTGACGGAGGCCCATTACGTGGATGCGGACGTCCGGGTGCGCCGCCGGCTGCTAGAGCTCGGGGAAGCCTTCAAGGGGAGGATCCCGCTCACGCAGGAGGAGATCGCACAGACCGCGGGCACCTCGCGCGCGACCGTGAATCGCGTCTTGCGCGAGGAGGAGGCGGCAGGCGCCGTCGAGCTCGGCCGCGGCCGGACGACGATCACGGACGCAGAGGCGTTGCGCACACGCTCTACCAAGTGAGGTTCGGTCTCATGGCCGCAGGACGCCTGCGGCGATGAGACCTCTTCCCTGTTGTGTCAGGGACGCGACAGAGTCGCGACCAGTTCGCGAACCGCTCGAGCTCGCGGGAATGCGCGGCCAACGATCCGGGCTACGCACCGGCCACCTCGATGTCCGGCCTCTACACTCGTCGCGTGGCCCTTCCACGCGACCTGCGCGACTGGATCGCGCTTCTCGAACGCGAAGGCGAGCTCGTCCGCGTCAGCGCCGAGGTGGATCCGAAGCTCGAGGTGACCGAGATCGTCGACCGCACGGTGCGTGCGGGCGGCCCCGCGCTGCTCTTCGAGAACCCGAAGGGCGCGCAGCATCCGCTCCTGATCAACCAGTTCGGCACCGAGCGGCGGATGTGCCTCGCCTTCGGCGTCGAGTCACTCGACGACATCGCCGCGAAGCTCGGCGACATCCTGGAGCTGCAGCCGCCAGAGGGCCTCGCTGCGAAGGTGCGGGGGCTGAAGACCCTGAAGTCGATCGCCGACTCGCGGCCGCGCACCGTCAAACGGGGCGCGTGCCAGGAGGTCGTCCTGCGTGGCGACGACGTCGATCTCGGTCGCCTGCCGGTGCAGACCTGCTGGCCCGGCGACGCCGGCCCCTTCATCACGCTCCCGGCTGTGATCACGCGCGACCCGCGCACCGGGCAGCGCAACGTCGGGATGTACCGCATGCAGGTGCTCGGCCCGCGTTCGACGGCGATGCACTGGCAGATCCACAAGGACGGCCGCGCCGACTACCTGTTCACCGAAGGCCGGATGGAAGTCGCCGTCGCGCTCGGGCTCGACCCGATCAGCGCCTACTCGGCGAGCGCGCCGCTCCCGAAGCACATCGACGAGTTCATGATGGCCGGCTTCCTGCGCGGCGAGCCGCTCGAGCTCGTCAAGGGCGTCACCGTCGACCTCGAGGTGCCCGCCGACGCGGAGATCGTGCTCGAGGGCTACATCGACAAGGAAGAGCTGGCGGACGAAGGCCCGTTCGGCGACCACACCGGCTACTACACGCCCGCCGAGCAGTTCCCCGTGTTCAATGTCACTGCGATCACGATGCGCAAGGACGCCGTGTATCCGTCGATCGTCGTCGGGAAGCCCCCGCAGGAGGACGCCTGGCTCGGCAAGGCCACGGAGCGGATCTTTCTGCCCGCGGTGAGGATGACCGTGCCGGAGATCGTCGACTACGACCTGCCGGTCTCCGGCGCGTTCCACAACCTGTGCATCGTCTCGATCAAGAAGGCGTTCCCCGGCCATGCAAAGAAGGTCATGCACGCGATCTGGGGCCTCGGGATGCTCAGCCTGACGAAGGGCATCGTGGTCGTCGACGAGCATGTGGACGTCCACGACTACGGCCAGGTGATGTTCTACGTCGGCGCCAACGTCGATCCGAAGCGCGACATCGTGATCACCGAAGGCCCGCTGGACCACCTCGATCACGCTCCGACGCTGCAGTTCATCGGCGGGAAGATCGGGATCGACGCCACCGCGAAGGGGCCGCTCGAAGGCACCCGGGAGTGGCCGCTGGAGATCGAGATGACCGACGAGGTGCGCGACCTCGTCGACCGCCGCTGGGCCGAGTACGGTCTAGATTGGATGTCTTGAACAGTTCCCGAGGCGTGGAACGGCGGAATCCGTCAGAGTTCGCGGCGCCTGTTACGACGTTGACCCAGTGCGCCCCTGACAGCTTGAATCCCGCCTAAGCCTTTGCAACAGCACGAAGATCATCCGCACGTCCCAGGCCCCAGCCTCTGGCCGGTCGGCTTTGCCGTCGGCGTCGTCGTGCTCATGGTCGGCCTCATCATCTCCTGGTGGATCGCTGGTCTCGGCGCGCTGATCGCGCTGGCCTTCGCGTTTCTCTGGGTGCGCGACCTGACCGCAGGCACCGCACTCGCGCATACGCCGGAGGTTCCGCCCGAGAGCCCGACCGGCGCGAACGTCCCCGCGAACGATGGCCCGGCCGCGATGGCGCTCTCCCCGTCGGAGGAGCGCTATCCGCGCTCGAAGTTCCTCGAGATCTCGACGCTCGGGCTCGGCGGTGTGATCGGCGGCATCGTCACCGCGCCGGCCGTCGGCTTCATGATCGCGCCCGCGTTCCTCAAGCAGGGCTCGAAGGATCACAACATCGGTCCGCTCACCGACTTCCCCGAGGGCAAATACGTCGTCGCGACCTACATGTCGGACCCGGCGCAGGGTGAGGTCTCCCGGCGCACCGCGTACGTCCGGAACAACGGCCAGCTCGGCGGACAGCCGAGCTTCTCGATCATCTCGAACCACTGCGCGCACCTCGGTTGCCCGGTGCAGCCGAACGGGCCGCTCGAGGAGTCGCAGAAGAAGCAGAACGGTGACGTGACGCTGATCCCGACGATCTCGATCGCCGGCTTCGGCTGCCCGTGCCACGGCGGCCAGTACGACAACGAGGGCAACCGCACCGCAGGTCCGCCCGTGCGGGCGCTCGACCGCTACTCGTTCTCGATTCGCAACGGCAACCTCTTCATCGGCGCGCCGTTCTCGGTCTCGCACGTCGACGGCGCCGGTGCGACTGCGAAGATCCACAAGTGGACGTTCGCCTTCCCCGGTGAACCGGTCAGCGGCCTCGAGTCCTGGCTCTACCCGATCCAGCCTCCCCACTGATGGCGAAGCGCACCGCATCCACCAAGGAGATCGTCCAGGACGCGATCCTGTATCCGATCGACTGGCTCGAGGAGCGCTCGGGTCTTGTCGGCGGGATCAAGTACTTCCTCTTCCGCAAGGTGCCGGGCGACATCAACTGGTTCCAGACGCTCGGCTCCGCGACGCTCACCGCGTTCATGGTTCAGGCGTTGACCGGCGTGGTCCTTGCCATGTATTACAAGCCGGACCCGAAGACCGCGTACTCGTCGACCGTGCACATCACGAACGACGTCTTCGCCGGCTGGCTCGTGCGCGGCATGCACCGTTGGGGCGCGTCCGTCTTCATCATCTTGATGTTCATGCACATGGGACGCGTGTTCCTGTTCGGCGCGTACAAGTACCCGCGCGAGCTGAACTGGATCATCGGCGTGCTGCTGCTCGCGATGGGCCTCGGCGAGGGCTTCACCGGCTACCTGCTCCCGTGGGACCAGACTGCGTACTGGGCGACCGTCGTCGGCATCAACCTGAACGGCACCGCGCCGTTCCTCGGGCCGTTCATTGCGCAGTTCCTGCAGGGCGGCACGTACATCGGCGACGACACGCTGTCGCGGTTCTACGCGATCCACATGCTGATGATTCCCGGCGCGATCTTCGCGCTGATCGGTCTGCACCTGTACCTCGTGATCCGGCTCGGCGTCACGTCGCCCCCGTGGTCGAAAGAGGCGGCAGGCACCGGCTCGATCGTCAAGCGCGGGCGCAGCGGTCGTAGCGGCATGACCCGGCCGGGGAAGCGCGGCTGATGGCGAACGAGCGCATCGTCGAGCGGCGCCGCGTCTTCCAGCAGTACAAGGAGGACGTCAAGGAGCGCGGGAAGCCGTTCTATCCGTACGCGATGCTTCACGACACGATCATGTCGCTGGTCGTCGTCTCGGTGATCGCAGGCCTTGCGATCGTCTGGAAGTACTCGACCCCGGGCGACCACCACACGGTGGAACCTGGCTGGCTCGGCAAGCTCTACGACGCGCCGGCCGACCCGGGAACGATCAATTTCGTTCCGCGCCCGGATTGGTACTTCTACTTCCTCTTCTATCTCTTGCGGGTCTTCAAGTGGCCGGAGACGGTCGTGATCGGCACCGTCGGCCTCCCGACCGTGCTGCTCGTGATCCTGATCGCGGTTCCGTTCATCGACCTTCGCTCCGAGCGCCGCCTGACGCGCCGGCCGGTCGCCCTGGTCGCGTCGTTCCTCGTCGTGATCTCGATGGGCGTGCTGACGTACAAGGGCGCGACCGCGAAGGAAGCGCTCGGCGTCGAGAATCTGGCGCTCGTGCCGAAGTGGGCGGCGACGCAGGGCTTCAGCGGGAACCAGCAGGCGCTCGCCGGAGCCAAGCTGTTCGCGGTCGCCGGCTGCCTGAACTGCCACGTCTATCTGGGCGCCGGCGGTACGAACCTCGGCGCGCCCGACCTCTCGGCCGAAGGCGCGAAGAACAAGGGCGTCGCGTTCCAGGTAGCGCATCTCAAGTGCCCGTCCTGCGTGAATTCTGGCAGTGCTATGCGGTCGTTCGCCGGGCTCGGCGACGACCGCCTGAAGCAGCTCGCGATCTTCCTCGAGGCCTCCAAGGGCCCGAAGAAGTAGTCGACTGAGCCGAGATGGTTGATGCCACGATTGCGCCCGCCTGGGAACGGCCCAGACGCGGCGCCTGACGCCCGCTTGGTCTGGATCCGCCCCCACACCCACGCCCCCGCGGCATCAACCATCTAGCCGCGTACTCTTCTGACCATGCGTGTGTTTCTCGGCATCACCGGGGCCTCCGGCGCCCCCTACGCGCGCCGGTTGCTGCAGTCGCTGGCCGCTGCCGATACCGAGGTCGGCGTCTCGGTCTCCGGCGCCGCGATCGAGGTGCTCGCCACCGAGCTCTACAACGACGCGCGCCTCTCGCGCGACGAGACGCTCGCCCGCTTCACCGACGGCCTGGGCGACAACGTCACGATCTTCGAGCCGAACGACTGGAAAGCGCCCTACGCATCTGGCTCTGCGAAAGTCGACGCGTACGTGATCTGCCCGTGCTCCATGGGCACGCTCGGCACGATCGCCTCCGGTGCGATGCAGAACCTGATCCACCGCGCGGCGTCGGTCGCGCTCAAGGAGGAGCGGAAGCTCGTCCTCTGTCCCCGCGAGACGCCGCTCTCGACGATCCACCTCGAAAACATGCTCACGGTGCGCCGCGCGGGAGCGACGGTTCTGTTCCTCGCGCCGGGCTTCTACCACGGTGCGGAGACGGTGGACGACCTCGTCGACTTCGTGGTCGCGCGCGTGCTCGACCAGATCGGCCTCGACCACGCACTGACTCCGCGGTGGGGTCAGAGTTGACGCTCGCGCCCGACTCGGTGCGCTCGATGTTCGACCGCATCGCGCCCATGTACGACGTGATGAACCGCGTCATGACCGCGGGCCTGGACGTGCGCTGGCGCCGCCTCACAGCCGAGGCTGCAGTGCGCAAGGGCGACCGCGTGCTCGACGCGGCCTGCGGTACCGGCGATCTCGCGATCGCCGACGTGAAGGCCGGCGCTGGTCGGGTGACCGGTCTCGACTTCAGTGCGGAGATGCTCGCGCGCGCGCGCAAGAAGAGCGCGTCGATCGAATGGATCCAGGGCGACATGCTTGCGCTGCCTTTCGCAGACGAGACGTTCGACGCGGCGACAGTTGGCTTCGGCGTGCGCAACGTCGAGAATCTCGAGCTCGGACTGCGTGAGCTGCGGCGGGTACTGCGGTCCGGCGGCAGGCTCGCGATCCTCGAGATCACCCAGCCGCGCGGCGGGCTCCGTCCGTTCTACTCGCTCTGGTTCGACCGCATCATCCCCGCGCTCGGCAAGGTGCTGCCCGGCGGCGACGCGTACACGTACCTGCCGGCGTCCGTGAAGCGCTTTCCCACCGCCGAACGCCTCGCCGACCTGCTTCGCGAAGCGGGCTTCGCCGACGTGCGCTTCAAGCTGATGGCCGGCTCGATCGTCGCCCTCCACACCGGGACGGCGCAGTGAGCCAGCTCGCGCAGGTGCACGCGACGCCGGGTGTCGCTGCGTACATGGCCGAGGTGGAGACCGGGCTCGCGCGTGCGGTCGCCGCGCAGCCGGGCCTCGCCCAGGAGGTCGCCGGCGAAGCGCTCTCCGCCGGTGGCAAGCGGCTGCGGCCGCTCCTCTGCTTTCTCACCGCGACGGGCGCACCGTCGGTCGCCGCAGGCGTGGCGGTCGAGCTGGTGCACATGGCGACGCTCGTGCACGACGACCTGGTCGACGGTGCGCGCCTGCGCCGTGGGCTGCCTGCCGCGTGGTCGGTGTACGGGGCGGACGCGGCGAAGGCTGCAGGTGACTATCTCTTCGCGCGCGCGTTCGGCGTCCTCGCAGAGACGGGCGACGCGCGTGCCGTTTCGACGCTCGCAGACGCCGCGCTCGGGCTTGCGCGCGGCGAGGCAATGCAGAAGCTGCAGACGAACGACCCCGACACGCCGATCGATTCGTACCTCGAGCGCTGCGCGCTGAAGACCGGCAAGCTGATCGAGGCTGCGTGCCTGCTGGGCTCCGGTGGCGACGAGCGGCTCGGTGCCTACGGCGCCCATCTCGGGATCGCATTCCAGATCGCCGACGACATCCTCGACTGCGCGGGCCAGACGCAGGAGACCGGAAAGATCCCGGGCACCGACCTGCGCGAGGGAACGCCGACAATGCCCCTGCTCCTGGCGGCGCAGACCGACGAGGTCGTGCGCGCGGCGCTCGCCGGCGGTCCGCTCGACGGTGCGCTCGTGCGGGTCGCAACGACGGACGCAATCGCTCGTTCCCGCGAGGCAGCCCTCGACTACGCTGCGCGCGCGAGATCGTTCCTCGACTCGCAACCCCATCGAGAGGAACTGGAAGCTTTGACCTACGCAGTGGTGGATCGTGCCGGCTGATCGTTCACTTCGTCTGGGCCGCATCGGCTACGTGAACATGGCGCCGGTCTTCTTTCGGCTCGAGGCGGAAGTCGACGAGATCGTCGGCGTCCCCACGGAGCTCAACCGGCAGCTCGTCGCCGGCGAGCTCGACGTCGCACCTATTTCGTCGATCGAGTACGCGCGCAACGCCGACGCGCTCCGGCTGCTGCCGCGGCTCTGTGTCTCCAGTGACGGAGCCGTCGAGTCGATCCAGCTGATCTCGAAAACGCCGCTCGAGCGGATCCGCACCGTCGCGGTCACGCCCGAGTCGGCGACGTCGGTCGTCCTGACCCGCGTGCTCTTCCCGGATGCCGATCAGGTGCCCCTGGGCGAGGACGCCGAGGCGAAGCTCCTGATCGGCGACGCGGCCCTCAAGTCCGCGTTCGAGGACCCGACGCCGCACCACGATCTCGGTCGCCTTTGGCAGGAGCGCACCGGACTGCCGATGGTCTTCGCGGTCTGGGCTGCGCCCGAGCCGACGCATCCCGACCTGCCCGAGCTCGAAGAGGCGCTCGTCAACTCGCTGCGCGCCGCGCGCGCGAACCCCGAGCAGCTCGCGCACGAGTCGGCCGAGCGCTACGGGTATCCCGCAGGTTTCCTGGCGCGCTACTTCGAGAAACTGCGCTATCGCTTCGGCCCGCGCGAGCGTGCAGGCCTTTACACGTTCCTCGAGCTGGCGCGCGACGTCGGTGAGCTCGACGAGGTGCCGGAGCTGCGGTTCGTCACCGCCGCCGGCGCCACCGTCTGAGCGCGCTCGTTACGCCGCCGCGGGAGCCGGGCGTTGCTCGGCGACGACCGTCGTCACCGGGAGCCCGAGGTGCGCGACGCGGCTCGGCAGGTCTGTATGCAGCCAGCGCGAGATACCGTGGGGAAGCGTCGACAGGATGATCTCGTGGAAGTCCCCACCCTGCAGCGTCTCCTCGATCGCGTCCATCGGATCGTGACGGAAGGAGACGGAACCGTGCACCTCGACGCCTGCCGCCTGATCGACCAGGGGTAGGGCGAGCCCGAGTAGATGCTCGCCTTCGTTGTGGTTCCGCTCGCGTTCCGCGCCGGTCAGCTCTGCATGTTCCGCCGAGTTTGGGACGAGCAGGTGGAACCGGGCGGGCCCGCGTTCGGCGCGCGCTCGGATCGCCGCGAGGAGCGCCGGTGTCGGGGCGGTCGTCCGGGCGACCACGAGGACCCCTGCCGCCTGCTCGATCTCCTGCGCCTCGGTCGCGTCCTTCCGCGTGATGCTCAGGAAGACGACGACGACGAGGATCGCCACGAGGAAGATCACGCTCGTCACCGTGGTGCCGAGCCCGAGGCCGCCGATCGACCGTGCCTGGGAGAGGAGGTCGCCCATCGAGGCCCCCAGGGGGCGGGTCAGGATGTAGGCGATCCAGAACGCGAGCACCGCGTTCAACCGGAGCCGGTAGTGCGCGAATGTGACGAGTGCGATCACGGCGGCAAACAGGACGACCGACCACGCGTAGCCGACATTGAGGCGCTCCGCGGTCAGGTCGCCTGCCGCCGTGCCGAGTGCGAACGTGAACAGGACGGTGAGCCAGTAGAACGCCTCGCGCCGCGTGGTGTAGATCGTGTGGATCGACAGGGTGCGTTCGCTCGCATACCAGCCGGCGAACACGACGGCGAGCGTGATCGCGAAGATCGTCGTCGTCGTGGGGAGAGTGACTCCGAAGTTCTCGACCAGGTTGTCCGTGATCTGGGTGCCGACCACGCTGATCAGCACGACGGCGAGCCAGTAGACGCCCGGAACGTAGCGCCGCAACCGAAACTGGAAGTACAGCGTCACGAGCAACACGCTGCCCGTGATGTAGGTCGTGTTGGTCAGGCCGAGGTTCAGGTTCGTGGCGAGGTAGTCGGCAGCGGTCTCGCCGACCGTCGTGCACAGGATCTTGATCACCCAGAAGTAGAGGGTGACCTCCGGAACCTTGTTCAGCATCTTGCGGGCGGTCGGGCTCATGAGTGCGCAAGGGTGGCCGCACCGCCCTGACGACGGTCTGAACGTCAGCGAGCTGCCAGGTACCGGTCTTCGGCGGCGTAGTCCAGGTACCGCTCGAAGAACTCGTCGTCGATCGGCGGGCGCTCGTTGACCAGCCAGTCGATCTCGGCCGCGACTGTCGACGCGTAGTCGCCGACGGGGACGTAACCGAGCTCGGCAGCGGCGCTCATCTCCAGGACGACCGGATGCTCGAGGTTCCACGGATGGTCGCCGAGTGAGTCGTCCTCGATCAGCACCTCCTCCCACGCGTGACCGAGGTGCTTCGCGACGACCCGGGCGATCTCGCGGCCGTTTGGCGGCGTTGGATCCCCGCAGTTCAGGACGCGGGCGCCGGGCTTGGCGGCGACGACCTCGATCAGCGCGGCGATGTTCGCTGCGGCGGTCGTGTGGTCGGTGCCGGTGCCCTCGCGCGCGAGGAACACTGCCGGCCGCCGGTCGAGCACGCGCTTGACGAACATCCATTCTCGGGCCGGCGCGGCGCCCTCGCCGTGGATCTTGGACGGGCGGAGGACGGTCACCGGAGCACCGCTCGCCAGGAGCACCTGCTCCGCCGCCACCTTGTTCACGCCGTATCCCTCGCGCGAGTTGAAGTCGATGTCCTCGCGCGGTGAAAGGGTCGATTGCGTCTCGATGATCGGCCCGCCGTAGTCGGGCGCTACATCGGAGTTCGAGTGATTCCCTGCGGCGTCGACGTAGACCGCCTTGCTCGAGATGAGCACCGTCGACGTCGCGTGCGGCAGCAGCGGCAGCAGGAGCCGCGCCTGGGCGGCGGTGTACGCGATGCAGTCGACGAGCAGGTCGGCTCCGTCGCCCAGCGCAGCGCGCAACGCGGCGCCGTCGTGCCGGTCGGCCGCGATGAAGTGCCCGCCGCCGTCCGCCAGACGGGCCGGGTCGCGCCCCGTGACGTCGACCTCCCAGCCGGCAGCGACGAGGTGGCGCGCCGCCGCGCGGCCGACGAGGCCGGTCCCGCCGAGAATCAGTGCGCGCGGCAACGCCGCTCTACGCCGTCAGTGCGGCGGGCCGCTCGGCGCGGCGGTACTCGACCGTGTAGCCGAGCGCGCGCGGCACGGCCAGCAGGCCCTCGAGGTCGAGCTCGATCGTGGCGCCGGCCTTCTGCGTCACCTCGTCCTCGATCGGAAGGTCGAAGTCGTCGGCGCCGAAGTCGAGCGCGCGGAACGCATCTTCGTTCTGCGTCAACACCGACGTGCGCACGTGCTTGATGTTGTCGAGGAAGATCCGCGAGAGCGCGATGTGGCGCCGGTACTCCTGCGCCGAGATCTCGACGCCGGCGAACTCCGTGCCGTACGGCTTGTACGTCCAGCAGAGGAACGAGAACAGGCCACCGGTCTCGTCCTGGAAGTCGCGCGTGCGCTGAAGGTGCTCGAGGCGCTCGTCGAGCGTCTCGTCGAAGCCGATCACCATCGTTGCCGTCGTCTTCAGCCCGGCCTCGACGATCGCGCGCTGCGCCTCGAAGTACTCGCGCACCGTGTACTTGAACTTGGCGTGCCGTTTGCGGAAGTCCTCGGTCAGGATCTCGCTGCCGCCGCCCGTGATCCAATGAACGCCTGCGTCGCGCAGCCGCACGGCGGCTTCGGCGTGCGACAGCCCCGCGCGATCGGCCAGGTACACGAACTCGGCGATCGTCAACGCGTAGAACTCGACGCGGTCGCCGTAGCGCTCGCGCACCGCCGCAAACAGGTCGCAGTAGTAGTCCAGCGGCAGCCGCGGGTTGAAGCCGCCGTTGAACCCGACGAGGTCGCCGCCGACCTCGAGCAGTTCGTCGATCTTCGCGAAGACGTCCTCACGCGAGAGCACGTAGCCGCCTTCCTGGTTGGGCAGCACGTAGAACGCGCAGTAGTCGCACTGGGCGACGCAGACGTTCGTGTAGTTGATGATCCGCATCACCATGTAGGTGGCGTGCTTCGGCTCGTGCCACTTCGCGCGCGCGTCCTGTGCGAGCGACATCAGCTTTTCGTCGGACGCGTTCAGCCAGAGGTCGCGTGCCTCGTCGACGGTGATCCGGTCGCTCACGCGGGCACGGCTTCCTCGACCGTTACTTCCTCCGGCGCGAGGGTGTCCATGAACGAGCTGACGGAGAAGACGGCGTTGCCCGCGCCCGCGACGCCGTACCCCGGCGGCGGCTTCAGGCCGTGCTTCTCGAGCGTCTCGCGGTAGGCCTCGAGCAAGCGGATGTGGTACTCGAGCGGCGCGCCGTTCGGGTTGTCGCGTCCGAGCGGCGTCGTCGGCTCCGGGCACCACGTGGTGAAGCGCGGCGTGATCCCGCGGCTCATGAAGAAGTCGAGCCCCTCCGTGGTCGACGCGATCGCCTCGTCCACGGTCTCGAACCCGTACGGCTTCGCCATCTCGACCCCGGCGACGAAGTTCGGGATCACGTAGCGCTGCCCGAACACCTCGGCCGCGACGAAGATCCGCCGGTGCCATTCCTCCCGGCCCACGTAGCGCTCCTTGCCGGGTGAGATCAGCCCGAAGAGGCGCTTGTCCCAGACCTCGTAGTTCGGGTGGTAGATCGTGATCCCGTAGTCCTTGTAGCGCTGCACGTCCGCGCGCGGGAGCGCCTGGGCGACGACCTTGCCGATCCAGCGGTTCGGGAAGCGCTCCTCGATCGCCTGGGCGTAGCGGCCGTAGAAGTCGGCCTCGCCGAGCCCGTCGACCGTGCTCGTGACAGAGCCGCCGGTGAGGGTGTACGCCTTGCTCGTCTTCTCCGTGTCGTAGCGGTCGATGATCGCGAGGGCTTCGAGCACATCCTCGACCGGTTTGACGCCCGTGTAGGGGCGGCCCTCCTGCTTGTGCTGGCGCCAGTTGTGGTTGATGTCGCAGAACTGGCACTCCTCCTTCGCTCCGAAGTACTGGCAGAGGCGGAGCACGGTCAGGTAGACCAGGTAGCCCCACTGGATCGTGGGCGCGGTCTCCATCACCGTCTTGCCGTTCGCGAGCGTGTGGCGGTAGTACTCGGGCATCGGCGGGAGTCCGACCGTCGCGATCTCGCGCCCGTCGAGCGAGAGGAGCAGGCTGCCGGCTTCGTCGCGGGCGATCCGGTAGGGCGAATCCGGGTTGACCCGGACGGAGACGATCGTGCGACGCAGCTCGTACGGCCCGCCGGTCAGCGCGATCTCCTCGGGCGGGCGGCGCCTCGCCGCCTCGCCGAGCTGCGCGAGCGGCTTCTGGTCGAACGAGAAGATGAAGTACGACTTCGGCTTGACCTCGCCCTCGAGGTTCTCGGTCAGCGCCGAGTCGGCGAAGTCGATCCCGGTGCGGAGCAGGTCTTCCTTCAGGACCGCCTCGCGCGGGATGTGCGGGAATCGCGCCATCAGCCGCTCCACGAGCTCGGTGCGGGAGTCGGAGACCGTGACAGTCACACGTCCAAACTAGCGGTCGAGGTGTCGGTGACGCGCCGCCGGGGTTCGGATTCGGTAAAGCCCTGCAAAGCCCGCCTGAGGTTCAGCTAGCCTCGACCGGGGTCGTGCTGCACAGGATCGTCATCGGAGTGGTGCTCGCGCTTGTCGTAGCGGCGCCTGCTGCTGCCCAATCGGCCGCGACGCTGATGCCCGGGGTCACCTACGAGCGCGCCGTCCAGTTCACCTCGCACGGCCCGGTTGCCCTCCACGTCGTCACGGGCCCCAGGCCGACAGGCCTCTACGCGCTTCGGCCGGTGCTCTCGAACGAGCTCATCCCCGGCACCGAGCGCGTGACCACGATGCAGAAGCGCCTTTCGCCCGGCGCGA
>JBKJQL010000167.1:0-3117 GCA_046594035.1 Gaiellaceae bacterium | reverse complement strand
TGGTTTTGAGGGGACCGCAGGCTGCGTATTGATCACATCTCGACCTGGAATTTCCGGTGTTTGGCGCGTGTTCGACGCGCATGCAAAGCGCAACGGTGTGGGCGGAGTCGGAGTTTGGCGGGGCGGACTTGGGCGATGTGCGGCGAACGCGCCGCCTTGTGAGGCTCGCGGCAGAGATCGCGACACGACCGGCTGGGACGGTTACTCGGGCGTGCGCGTCGAGCGCTTCGCGCGAGGCCGCGTTTCGATTGCTCGAAAATACAGCGATTCGTCCCGACGCCCTTCGCGCCGCGACGGTACGAGCGACCGGACGGCGATGCTTCAGTCGCGCGCGAGTCATCGTTCCCGTCGATGCAACGGCGCTGACACTCACCGACCAAATGCATGCGAAGGGGCTCGGTGCGGTCGGCGCATGGGGGAAAGGAGCGCGCGGTGTTCACGTGATGAGCGCCCTGGCAATCGCCGACGACGGGTCGACACTCGGCCTCTGCGCCCAGCACATGTGGGTCCGTCGCCAGCGTTCGGTGCATGGGGACCGTCACGACGCCGCGCAGCCGAGTGAAACGGACCACTGGCTCCATACGATTGTCGAAGCGCGCACGATGCTGGCCGAGAACGCGCCGGGGTGTAAGCCGTGGTACCAGCTCGATCGCGGAGGCGATTGCTGGCAAGTGCTCGCGCTCGCACATCGTCTCGACTTGCTTCTCACCGTGCGAGCAAGTCACGACCGCCGCATCGAGAACCGCGACGAACGCTTGTGGGCAGCGGTCGCTGGCACACGGGTGATCGCGAAACGAAGCATCACGGTCCGCGCTCGACCGCCGCGCATCATGAACAAGCGCGTCGGAGGAAACCGCCGACGCGTGAAGGTCGCGATTCGCCGAGAGCAGGCGCGCATTGCGAAGGTCGAGATTCGCGCCGTCAAGCTCCCCCTGGTCATCGGCGGGTACCATGGCTTCCCCGCGACCTTCCACGCTGTGCTCGTGCGCGAGGTCGGACACCGTGGCGACGACACCATCGAATGGATGCTCCTCACGACCCACCCGATCGACACCCGCGCCCAGGTGCTCGACGTCGTGCGCGGCTACTGCCTCCGCTGGCGCATCGAGGAGTTCCATCGTGTCTGGAAGCGGGGCCTCTGTCGTGTCGAGGAGACGCAACTTCGCTCGCGCGACGCGATCTTCAAGTGGGCTACTCTTCTCGCCGCCGTGGCTACGCGTGCGATGAGGTTGACCCAGTTGGCCCGTACTACGCCCGACATACCGGCGAGCTCGGAGCTGTCCGCGACAGAGATCGAGGCACTTCTCGCGCTGCGACAGCCGAGGGAGGCGACGAGGGGCAGCGAACCAACGCTCGCACAGGCCGTGCGCTGGCTCGCTGAGCTCGGTGGCTACACGGGACCCTGGAACGGGCCGCCCGGCGCGACGACGATCGGTCGTGGGCTGCAAGACGTGCTCATCGCAGCTCGGGCGTTCGAAAATCGCGACAAAATGCGATGAATGCCCAGACCGCAGGTCCCACCTGACCCGTTCTGAATCTAGGTTCGTGACCTCCTGGTCACGAACCGTGATTCAGGCGTTCTCCGTGGTCCATGCGCGGGCGGCCCGCGCGTAGAGCATCATTCCCACGGCGCTCGCCACGCCGATGGCGACGAACGCGTACCAGAAGACGTAGGGGTGGTACGTGCTCCACAGGAGCGCTGTCGCCCCCCGCGCGTCCGTGTGCGTCGCGGCCTCGAGCTGCTTCATCGCCTCGGTGCGTGGAATTCTGGCCGCCGCCTCCGCCACCATCCCGGCGTGCTCGTGGAGGTAGCGGATCGCGAGGTTCGCCTTGTCGGCCTTCCGGTCGTAGAGGACGCCGGCGAAGTAGCTCCCCAGCGTCCAGCCCACCGCCACCGGGACGTTGGTGAACCCCATGTAGAGCGCCTCCTCGCCGCGCGGCGCGATGACGCCGAGGTACTCGTACATCTTGGGCGTGCCGACCATCTCGCCGACGGCGAACACCAGGATGCCGGCGATGCAGACCGCGCCGCTCATCGAGCTCCCGCACAGGAGGAGGCCGCCCGCGGCGATGAACGTCCCCACGAAGATGGCGCTGAGGCGCCGGATGCGCGCGGTCAGGATCGACATGGGAACGACGAAGAGGACGATGGCCGCGGCGTCCAGGTTGATCATCCACTCCTGCGGCACCTGGAGGCCGCGCGGCGTCATCTGCGCGAGCTGCCCCTCGTGGAGGCCGAGGGCGCGCACCACGTCGGCGCTGTCGATCCACTCCTCGATGAAGTTGGGGAGCGAGTCGTACAGCTGCATGAACATGAGCCAGAAGCCGCTCATGATGAGGACGAAGGTGACCAGGCGCGGGCGGAAGAAGGTGCGCATGGAGTGGACGAAGACGCGCACCGGATCGCCGGTGCCGGTGCCGGGATCGTCCTCGTAGGTGAGGAGCATCAGGAAGTTCAAGGCCACGATGGCGGCGCAAGCGACGAACACCCACTTCCAGGCCAGGCGGTGGAGCGCCCCTGCCAGCGGCGGGCCGAAGACGCTGCCCAGGTTGACGACCTCGTAGAAGATCCCCCACCCCAGAGACGAGTTGGCGCGCGTGGTGCCCCGGGCCACGGTGCCGTGGACGCCCGGCTTGAAGATGGCGGTGCCCAGGGCCAGCGTGAGGCAGCCTGCCAGGAAGCCGCCGAAGCTCCGCTGCGTCGCCATCATCAGGTAGCCGGCGATCTTGATCGCGATCGAGAGCGCGATGGTCGGCTTCCGGCCGTAGCGATCGGCGTACCCGCCGCTGAACATCGGCACCAGCGTCTGGACCAGGGCCCAGGCGCTGAGGATCTCCCCCTTCTGTGCGTTCGTGAAGTGGAGTCCCGCCGGGTCCTCGGAGCTCGCGATGTAGACCGGGATGACGACGCGCACTCCGTAGTACGCGAGGCGCTCCAGGAGCTCCATCGTGTGGCCGGCCCAGAAGGGGCGCTCGAAGCCGCGGAGCTGCGTGAGGAAGGGGGGCGGCGCGGCGGGCGCGGACGACGGGGTTGCCTTGGGCGTCACGTGGAGCCTCGTAGCGCGGAAGGGAGCGAGCGGGGAGACGGGCGTTTCGTGGATCGTCTCACCTCGGGTG
>JBKJQL010000267.1:0-4367 GCA_046594035.1 Gaiellaceae bacterium | reverse complement strand
CGAACGTGCGCAAGGTCGCCACCGACGCCGAGGGCCGGGGCACCTACGAGAAGATCTGCATCGGGACGACGACGAGCGCGCGCATGGTGCGGTTCACCGAACCGCTCGGCCGGCAATACGGCGTGCGCGCGATCTGCGGTAAGGGCGGCTTTCCCGACGAGGCGATCGCGCCGATGCACGAGCTCGGCATGGTCTATTTCGCGATCGTCGGCGGCGCGGCCGCGCTCGAGACCACCCAGATCGAAGAGATCGAAGACGTGATGTGGGAAGACCTGATGCCGGAGTGCCTCTGGAAGTTCCGCGTCAAGGACTTCGGCCCCCTGACGGTCGGGATCGACGCGCACGGCAACTCGCTCTACCACGACGTCCAGACCCAAGCCAACGCCAAGCTAAAGGAGCTCATTGCCCGCTTTTGACCTCAACCTGAAGCGTGACGGCGGCCTCTGCCATGTCCTCGACAAGGGCCTCGGTCCGCGCGGCTGGGCCGACGTGCTCGAGATGTCGGGTGACTACATCGACATCGTCAAGCTCGGCTGGGGGACCTCGTACGTGACCCAGAATCTGGCGAAGAAGCTCGACGTGCTGAAAGAGAAGCCGGTTGTGATCGGCGGCACCTTCTTCGAGGTCGTCTATGTCAAGAACGCGTTCGACGACTACAAGCGCTGGTTGCAGAGCCTCGGCCTGACGCACGTGGAGATCTCCGACGGCACGGTCGAGATCCCGCGCGAGCGCAAGCTCGAGCTGATCGCCGACTTCGCGCGCGACTTCACCGTGCTCTCCGAGGTCGGCTCGAAGGACTCCGAGGTCGTCTACGCACCGTACGAGTGGGTGCAGTGGATCAAGGAAGAGAAGGAAGCCGGCGCGTGGAAGGTGATCACAGAGGCGCGCGAGGGCGGCACCTCCGGCATCTTCCGTTCCGATGGCCAGATGCGCACCGGCCTGATCGCCGAGATCGAGCACTCGATCGACTTCCACGACCTGATCTGGGAGGCGCCGACCAAGGCGTCGCAGGCCTGGTTCGTCAAGCACTTCGGTGCCGACGTCAACCTAGGGAACATCCCGCCGGAGGAAGTGATCGCGCTCGAGACGCTGCGCCTCGGTCTGCGCGGCGACACGCTGAAGGAGGTGCTCCTTGGCGACAAGCCAGTTCCAGCTGCCTGATACGGCGACCGTGGAGGCGTTGAGCGCGCAGGAGATCGTCGCGCTCTGCGTGCGCGAGTTCGGCGACGCAGTAGCGCTCGCGTGCTCCTTCCAGAAGGAAGAGACGGTGCTGCTCGACATGCTCTTCGACATCGAGCCGAAGGCGCGCGTCTTCGCGATCGACACCCACCACCTCTTCCCGGAGACGTACGAGCTCTGGCGTGAGGTCGAGCAGCGCTACGACACCAAGGTGGAGGTCTTCGAAGGAGCGCCTGTGGAAGAGGGGCTCTGGGACAGCAAGCGCGACCTCTATCTCGCGATCGCCAAGGTCGAGCCGCTCGTTCGGGCGCTCGGCGACCTCGACGCCTGGATCACCGGTATCCGCCGCGAGCAGTCGCCGACGCGCGCGGACGCGGCGAAGCTCGGTTGGGACGCCTCGCACGAGCTGTGGAAGGCGAACCCGCTCGCCGACTGGAGCGACGAGCGCTGCTGGGCCTACATCCGCGAGCGCGGGCTGCCCTACAACACACTCCACGACCGCGGGTACGCGTCGATCGGCGACACCCACTCGACGCTCCCCGGCGCCGGACGCGAAGGCCGCTGGGCGGGCACCGACAAGACCGAGTGCGGTTTGCACGTCGAGGAGCCGCACGCATGAGCATGACCACCGACCGGCGCACGCTCTCGCATCTCGACGAGCTCGAGTCCGAGGCGATCCACATCATGCGCGAGATCGCCGCGGAGCGCGAGCGGCCCGTGCTGCTGTTCTCCGGCGGCAAGGACTCGATCGTCATGCTGCGGCTCGCCGAGAAGGCGTTTCGCCCCGCGAAGTTCCCGTTCCCGGTCATGCACGTCGACACGGGCCACAACTTTCCCGAGGTGATCGAGTACCGCGACCGACGCGTGCGGGAGCTCGGCGAGCGCATCGTCGTCGCGAGCGTGCAGAAGTCGATCGACATGGGCCGCGTGCAGGAGCAGACGGGGCCGCGTGCCTCGCGCAACCAGCTGCAAACGACGACGCTGCTCGACGCGATCGAGGAGCACTCCTTCGACGCTGCGATGGGTGGCGCCCGGCGCGACGAAGAGCGCGCCCGTGCCAAGGAGCGCATCTTCAGCTTCCGCGACGACTTCGGCCAGTGGAACCCGCGCGCGCAGCGGCCCGAGCTCTGGGATCTCTACAACGCCCGCATTCGCAAGGGCGAGCACATCCGTGTCTTCCCGATCTCGAACTGGACGGAGCTGGACGTGTGGCAGTACATCGCGCGCGAGAACCTCGAGCTGCCGAAGATCTACTTCTCGCACGAGCGCGACGTGTTCAAGCGCGACGGGATGCTGTACGCCGTCTCCGACTTCGTCGAGCGCTTCCCGAACGAGGAGCCGTTCAGGGCCGCCGTGCGCTTTCGCACCGTCGGCGACATGACGTGTACCGGCGGGGTGGTCAGCGAGGCCGCGACGATCGATGCCGTGGTGACGGAGATCGCCGCCACCCGGATCACCGAACGTGGCGAGACGCGTGCGGACGACCGTGTCTCCGAAGCCGCGATGGAAGACAGGAAGCGCGTTGGCTACTTCTAACCGTTCGAACCTGGTTCGCTCTTTGAACCAGGTTCATGAGTTTCGAGCCCTTCGTCCCGAACCAGGTTCGAGAGTTTCGAACTGATGGCTACCTCGAAAGCGTTCCTCGACACCGAGCTGCTTCGCCTCGTCACCGCAGGCTCCGTCGATGATGGCAAGTCGACGCTGATCGGCCGGCTGCTGTACGACACCAAGCAGATCCTCGTCGACCAGCTCGAGCAGATCGAGGACGCATCGCGCCGCCGCGGTCACGACTACGTCGACCTGGCGCTGCTGACAGACGGCCTGCGCGCCGAGCGGGAGCAGGGCATCACGATCGACGTCGCGTATCTCTCGTTCGTCACCCCGCGCCGCCGCTTCCAGCTCGCGGACGCGCCGGGCCACGTGCAGTACACGCGCAACATGGTCACCGGTGCCTCGACCGCGGACGTTGCGGTGATCCTCGTCGACGCACGCAAGGGCGTGATCGAGCAGACGCGTCGTCACTCCTACATCACCGCCATTCTCGAGACGCCGCACGTGGTCTACGCGGTGAACAAGATGGACCTCGTCGACTTCTCGGAGGAGCGGTTCGACGAGATCGCGCGCGAACTCGCCGAGCTCACCGCGCAGCTCGGCCTGCGCGACGAGACCGCGATCCCCGTCTCTGCGCTCAAGGGCGACAACGTCGTCGAGCGGATGGATTCGATGCCGTGGTACGCAGGCCCGACCCTGCTCGAGCATCTCGAGACGGTGGAGATCTTCGGCGACCGCAACACGCAGGACCGGCGCTTCCCGGTGCAGTGGGTGATCCGACCGATGGCGGATCAGCACCACGACTACCGCGGGTACGCGGGCCGGGTCGCGAGTGGCATCTGGCGCGCAGGTGACGAGGTCGTCGTCCTTCCCTCCGGCCTGCGCAGCCGCGTCGCCTCCGTGGACGCCGCGGGCGAGCAGCTCGTTGACGCGCTTCCCGGCCAGTCGGTGACGATCCGGCTCGAGGACGACGTCGACGTCTCGCGCGGCGACCTGCTGGCCGATCCCGCGGAGCCGCCGATCACAGCGCGTGAGCTGACGGCACGCGTTTCGTGGATGAGTGACAAGCCGCTCGAGGACCGCGCGCGCCTGCTGATCAAGCACACGACACGCATCGTGCCCGCGCGCGCCGAGGAGATCCTCTCGGTCGTCGACATCCTGACGCTCACCGATCGGGCAGCTCCCGGCAAGCTCGAGCTGAACGACCTCGGTGTCGTCCGCTTCCGGCTCGCTGAGCCACTGGCGGTCGATCCGTACGCGCGGAACCGCACGACCGGCGCGTTCATCCTGATCGACGATTCGACGAACGACACGGTCGGCGCCGGCATGGTCATCGAGGCTCACAGTGTCTGAACCTGATTCGGCGAAGCGGGTGTCTGAACCTGATTCGGCGCAGCCGAACCAGATTCAAGCCTTTCGGTCTGCCGACCCCTACACCGACCTGCACGTGATCGACTCGCGCGCGCCGCGGACGAACCAGGCGGTGATCGGCCTTCTCTCCGTGCTCGCCGTCGCGACCGGCTGGTGGTGGCTGCTCGCACTGCTTGCGTTGCAGCTCGCGGTCGGCCTGACGTTCGGCCGGCGGTACTGCCTGCCGTGCCTCGCGTACTTCGAGCTGATCCAGCCGCGCTTCGGCG
>JBKJQL010000240.1:0-3430 GCA_046594035.1 Gaiellaceae bacterium | reverse complement strand
CGCGCAGGATCGCTCTCGGCGACCACGCTCGTCTCGGTCCAGGCGCCGAACACCTATCGTACGACCGTGTACGTCGCGCAGGGCTATCGCCCGGTCGGCGGTATCGGCGGAACGCCGGTCGGAACGACGCTCGGGAAGGCGACGATCTTTCTCTCGCAGCCCGACGGCAGCCGGATCACCCTGAACAGCACGCTCAGCGCAGCCGACCCGAAGGCATTCACCAGCACGGGTTGCGCGGCCGGCGGCCCGGCTCACGACGCCGTCTGGCTCGTGAAGGCAGCCCAGACCAAGGGCACGCTGACGGCCGAAGTTCCCGTGTTCGTCGACCGGATCACCTCGGGCGTCGACACGAAGTACGGCAGCTACAAGTTCCAGTGGTGCGCCTCGTCCGCGGTCGGTCACGCCGTCTCGGAGTTCGACTTCAGTGTCGGCAAGCTGTTCGTGAACCCGGTCAGCACCGGCATGTACACCTGGCGCGCGCTCTATGACCTGGCTACGTCCGACGGCAAGTCGATCGCACCCAACCAGAGCGTTTCGGTCGCGTCCGCCGTGCCGCTGAGTGTGCGACTCTCGCTCGCTACGCGTCGTGTGGCAGCCACGTCGCGTCTGGTGCGCTTCCAGGGCACGCTGACCGTGGCCGGCAAGCGGCTCGGCAACATCAGGGTGCAGTTGTACGCGGGCCACCAGCGCCGGCTCAACCTGGCGCGGCCCGTCGCAGTGACACGGACGCGCGCGGACGGCACATACAGCGCGCTCGTCAAGGTGGCGAAGGGCTCGTACTGGGTACGCGCCAAGGCATCGACGCCGACGATCGACATCACCCCGGGCGGAGGGTGCGCGTTCGCGCCCGGACAGCCGAAACTTGGCGCGAAGGGCTGTGTCGACGCAACGCTGGCGCCGTTCCAGGTCGTCAACCCGGTCGTGCATCGTCTGCTCTAACTGACGTTGTGTGCCCGGCGCCGCGAGGCGCCGGGCACCACGCCGCCGAAGGGATCCTCCTTCGGTTCGTTAAGGTGGCGGCGCAATGGCCCTCGAACGCCCAGAGATCGACAAGCCCGAAGGCGACATCCCCTTCGAACTCGGCATCGAAGACCTCGTCGTCGGCGACGGAGACGAGGCGACGAGCGGCCAGAAGGTGACGGTGCACTACGTGGGCGTCGCCTTCCGTTCGGGCGAAGAGTTCGACGCGTCGTGGAACCGCGGCCAGCCGTTCGAGTTCAAGCTCGGCAAGGGCCAGGTGATCCCCGGGTGGGACGCCGGCGTGCAGGGGATGAAGGTCGGCGGCCGCCGCAAGCTGAGGATCCCGTCTGCGATGGGCTACGGCGCGCGGGGCGCGGGCGGCGTGATCCAGGCACACGAGCCGCTCGTGTTCGTCGTCGACCTGCTCGCCGTCGGCTGACCGCCGCACGATCTTCTAGGCAGAGCGCCCGCGTAGCGGTACGGTTCTTCACGGAATGGCGGGTCGCGACACGCGGAGCATGGACCCCGACGACTGGTTCGCCGATCCCGACCGTGCGCCCTCGCGCCGCGCGCAACCCGCCGCGGCTGACGACTGGATCGGTCCCGAGCCGCGCTCGCGCCTGCCGGCCCAGCGGCTCGCGCAGTACCTTCCAGGCCGTTGGGCGCCGATTGCGGGCGGTGTACTGCTCCTGCTGATCGTCCTGATCGCGTGGCTCGCCTTCTCAGGGGGCGGTTCCAAGCCGACACCGGCCGCCACTACCACCCAGGTCGCCACCACACCGGTCACGCCGACGATCACGCCGTCATCGGTGGCGAGCGTCCCGGCGCCCGCCACGACCCTGAAGCCTGGCGACGGCGGCGCACAGGTCAAGGTGCTGCAGCGTGCGCTCGCAAGCCTCGGCTACGACGCGGGGACGGTGGACGGCGACTACGGGACGGCGACGAAGACCGCACTCGAGCAGTTCCAGACCTCGCAGAACCTGACGGCCGACGGCCTCTTCGGTCCCGCGACGCGCGCAGCGCTGATCAAGACGCTGAACGCCGGTTAGAGGCTTGATGTGGAACTGCGCACGATGCGCGGGTCGGTGAAGACGTCGAGGTCGTCCCTGCTCGTCGACGAGAACTCCGAGACGACCGCGCCCTCCTCCCCGGCCTGGAACCAGTGCAGCGTGTCGGGCGGGATCGTGAACTGCGCGCCCGGCTGCAACGTGATCAGCTCTCCGGCGACCCACAGGTCGACGCTGCCGCGGCGGCAGCGGAAGGTCTCTTCCTTGCCCGGCGTGCCGTCGAACGGAGGGTGCCGGTGCTCCGGGCACGTCTGCTTCGCGTAGAGCACGAGCTCCTTCGCGCAGTATCGGTCGGTGTTGACGTAGACGAGCAGCATCAGGCCCGTCTCGCGCAACTCACCGAGCCCGAAGTCGGCGACCTCGACCTGTAGCCGCTCGGCGTCGGTCAGTTCGATGCCGGCGGCTGCGAACTGCTGCGTTGTGTACGCAACCGCTGCGTCGTGCTCCTCGCGAGTGATCATCACTTCGACGAGCGTAATGTACGGCGAGACGGCGAACCGGCTTACGACAAAGGAGATCTGGTGAAGACGAGTCTTGGCATCTGGGCGTTCGGCGGCATGGCGACGCGCTTCAACCCCGGCGGGTACAAGCCGGAGCTCTCCGGCGCCTCGACGGTGCAGAAGGTGCGAACCGCGGTCGAGGGTCTTGGCGACCTGATGGACGACTACGAGTTTCACTACCCGTGGGAGCTGAACCGCGAGAACCTCGAAGAGGTGCAACAAGCGCTCGACGGCCACGGCATTTACTGCGTCTGCTCAGGCCTCCACCTCGACCCGCAGTTCGCAAAAGGGGGGTTCTGCGCGCCCGACGACAAGGTGCGCGCGGAGGCGCTGCGACTGACGTTCGAGGCAATCGACCTCGCCGGCGAGATCGGCGCGCACATGATCATCTGGCCGGGGATCGAGGGCTACAACTACCCGTTCCAGACGCCGTACACCGAGTCGTGGGCGCGCTTCATCGACGGCATCGGGCAGTCGGCCGACCACGCGAAGTCCAAGGGCGTGACCGTGTTCCTGGAGCACAAGAACTCCGAGCCCGCAATGAAGATCTTCATGCGCAACATCGGCATGACGCTGCACGTGATCCACAAGCTGCGCGCTCAGGGCATCGACAACCTATCGGTGAACATGGACTGGCAGCACCTGATCATGAACGGCGAGAACCTCGCCGAGTACGCGGCGTTGCTCGCGGCAGACGGTCTGCTCGGCCACCAGCATGCGAACTCCGGTTGGGGCACCTTCGACGACGACAACATGGTCGGCGCCACGGCGTTCATGGAGACGCTCGAGCTCGCGGTCGAGCTGCGCCGGGCGGGCTACGGCGAGCACGGGGAGCGGCTCGGCTTCGACCTCTACCCGTACACCGAGGACGCGGTCGCGGCCGTCGAGCGGAGCGTGCTCCAG
>JBKJQL010000115.1:0-11298 GCA_046594035.1 Gaiellaceae bacterium | reverse complement strand
CGCGAAGTGGCGGTCAAGGTCCTGGCCAAGCGCTTCTCGCTGGACGCCGACCTCCGAGAGCGCTTCAAGCGGGAAGCCCTGGCGGCGGCGCGCCTTTCGGGCAACCACAACATCGTGACGGTCTTCGACGTCGACGAGCACGACGGACGTCCGATCATCGTCATGGAGTACCTCGCGGGCGGATCTCTCGAGCAGCGAGTCAGCGGCAAGAAGCCTTGCGACACGGCCCAGGTGCTCGAATGGCTCGACCAGGCCGCGGCGGCGCTCGACGCCGCGCACGCGGCCGGCATCGTCCACCGCGATGTCAAGCCCGGCAACCTGCTGCTCGACGGTCGCGACCACATCAAGGTCGCCGACTTCGGGATCGCGAGCGCAGCCGGCATGGCCTCGTTCACGCAGACGGGCACGGTTCTCGGTACGGCCGGGTATCTCTCGCCCGAGCAGGCGCGCGGCGAGCGCGCGACGGCGGCGAGCGACCGCTACTCGCTCGGCATCGTCGCGTGGGAGCTCCTGACCGGGCGGCGGCCGTTCCAGTCCGAAACTCCGACCGCAGAAGCGCTTGCGCACGTCAACACGCCCGTTCCCTCCGCGCACGCCGCGAACCGGAACCTGCCCGCGACGTTCGACGCAGTCTTCGAGCGCGCGCTCGCCAAGGATCCTGGGGCCCGGTATCCGCATGCCACCGACTTCATCGGCGAACTACGAAGCGCGGTGCACGACGACGCAGGCGACACAGGCTGGATCGAACCGGTGTCGCGCACGTCGGCGACCACGCGCGTCGCTGCACGGTCTTCGAACGCCCGGCGCTGGTGGATCCCTTTGCTCGTCGTGGCGATGATCGCGGGCGGCGTCCTCGCAGCGATGCTCGCGACCCGCGACTCGAAGCCGCAGGCCGCGCCGCGAACCGTCGTGAGGACGGTGGCCGGGGCGGGCACGACGATCCGCCAGACCGTCACGTCGGCGCCGGTTTCCACTCCTGTGACGACTGCGGCCACCACCGCGACGACGACGACAGCGGCAACCTCGAGCGGCGGGAGCGGATCACAGCTGAACGACGCGGGCTACACGAAGATGCGCGCCGGTGACTATGCCGGTGCGCTGCCGCTGCTCGAGGAAGCAGTGCAGAAGCTGAACGGGACGGGCTCGACAAGCGAGGCATACGCGGACTACAACCTCGCCTACACGCGTCGCGCGCTCGGCCAGTGCACGGACGTGATCACGCTGCTCGAGCGCTCCGAGGCGATCCAGGGCAGTCGCAAGGAGATCGACCGGCTACGCAAGGACGCGCAGAAGCGCTGTTAGCAAGCCTCTACGAGAGACGCGCGGCGTATTGCTGCTCGTAGTAGCGCTTGTAGTCGCCGGATTTGATCGGCTCCCACCACTCACGGTTCTCCCGGTACCACGCGACGGTCTCTTCGAGGCCGCCCGCGTCGAAGGAGTGCTGGGACGTCCAGCCGAGGTCGCGCAGCTTCGTCGAGTCGACGGAGTAGCGGCGATCGTGCCCGGGGCGGTCCTCAACGTGACGCACGAGGTCGGGACTCGCGCCGGTCAGGTCGAGGATGCGGCGAACAACCTCCATGTTCTCGCGCTCCTGCCCGCCGACGTTGTAGACCTCGCCCGCGCCGCCCTTCCGCAGCGCGATCTCGATCGCTGCGCAGTGGTCCTCGACGTGCAGCCATTCGCGGCTCTGGCGCCCGTCGCCGTAGACCGGAAGCTGCTCGCCCTCGAACGCGTTCGTGATGAAGAGCGGCAGGAACTTCTCGGGGTATTGACGCGGTCCGTAGGTGTTTGCGCCACGCGTGACGAGCGCGTCGGTGCCGTACGTGCGCACGTATGCGAGCACCTGCATGTCCCCGCCGGACTTTGACGCGGAGTACGGGCTCGACGGGCGAAGAGGCGCATCCTCGGTGCACGGAGCCGCGTCGGGTGGGATGTCGCCGTAGACCTCGTCGGTCGAGACCTGCAGATGGCGAATGTTGTGATGGCGCGCGTAGTCGAGGAGCACCTGGGTCCCGAGCACGTCGGTGAGGATGAACTCCGCCGGCCCCATGATTGAGCGGTCGACGTGCGTCTCGGCGGCGAAGTTGACGATCGCGTCGACGCCTTCGGCCGCGCGCGCGACCGCGTCGGGATCGGCGATGTCGCCCTGGAAGAACTCGTGCTCGACGCCTTCGAGGTTCGCGCGGTTGCCCGCGTACGTCAGCTTGTCGAGCACCGCGACGTGCTCGCCCTGGTCAGCGAGGCGGCGCACGAACTGCGAGCCGATGAAGCCTGCCCCACCGGTGACGAGAACGCGCATGGCGGAAGCCTAACGACCGATCTTCAAGTGTCCGTAAAGGACTTGGCAGGCCTCAGAGGGAGGACATGTCCGGATGGGCCAGGCAGGCGCGGAGGCCCTCGCGCCAGTGGGCGAGCTCCGGGGCGCCCTTTTCGCTCCGCAGGACCGCGTACGCCGGGCGCGGGGCTCGGGCGCCGAACTCCGCCGCCGTGATGCGGCGGACGCGGGTGGTCAGGCCCACCTCCTCGAAGATCGCCTCGGCGAAGTCCGCCCACGTGCAATCGCCCTCCGCAGCAACGTGGTAGATGCCGTGCGGAAGGTCGAGGATCTGCACCGTCGACTGCGCAAGATCACGGACGTATGTCGGTGATCCGCGTTGGTCGTCGACGACCGCCACCTCGTCGCGCTCTGCACCGAGCCGCAGCATGGTGCGGAGGAAGTTGTTACCGGTCGGGCCGAACAGCCAAGACGTGCGGACGATCCAGGCGCGCTCACCCGCCGCCGCTTCGCCGTGTAGCTTCGTCCGCCCGTACGCACCGAGCGGCGCGGGCGAGTCCGACTCCAGGTACGGCGTGCGTTTCGTCCCGTCGAAGACGTAGTCGGTGGACCACACGACGAGCGGCACCTCGAGCGACGCGACGTTCAGCGTGCCGCCGACGTTCACCGCCGCGGCGCTCTGCAGGTCGTCCTCCGCGCCGTCGACGTTCGTCCACGCGGCCGCGTGCAGTACGAGATCCGCGTCGAGCCCATCGGGCGCAGGGAAGGTGACGTCCCAGTCCTCGCGCGTCAGCGCACGCGCCTCCGGAAACGCGTCGGCGAGCGCGCGACCGAGCTGCCCCCCGGCGCCGGTGATGACTGAGCTCAAACCGCGTCGCGGGCCGAGACGATCGGCGTCTGCGTGCTCCACAGGTGCGCGACACGCGGATCGTTCCATGGCACGCCGTGCTCGTCCGGTTCCGCCGGGTCGTACTCCTCCGTCACGAAGTAACAGAACAGGCAGTCCGTGAGCGCCTCGTAGCCGTGCGCCTTCGTGCCGGGCACGTAGATCGCAACGGGATTGTCCTCACCGATGTCCTCGGTGAACGTCTCGCCGGTCTCGCGGTCGAGCACGACCACGCGAACCATCCCCTGCAGGCAGATGAAGAGATCGTCCTGCCCGCGCTCGTGGTAGTGGAGCCCGCGAACGACGCCCTTGCGCGACGACGCGAGGTTCGCCTGGCGCACCGGCTTCGGCAACGCGCTCGCGCGCATCAACTCCATGAACCATCCGCGCTCGTCTTCGTGCCGACGAAGTGGGACCCGCGTCACCATGTGAGGCTCACGCGTTCGCGCCTGTCTCCTCGATGCGGCGTCCAATGTCTGCGAGGTCGCCCCAGTGTTTGCCGCCGTCGTGCCACCAGCCTTCGACGCGGTGCACGGCCAGGTCGCCGCGCTGCGCGTACACGCGGTTGACGTCGGTGATCTCGAGCTCGCCGCGGTTCGACGGTGCAAGGCCCTCGATGATCTCGAACACATCGGGGGGGTAGCAGTAGAGACCGACGACTGCGTCGTTGGACGGCGGCGCGTCGTAGCGCATGTCGACGACCCCGGCCTTCTCGACGATGTCGGTGACATTCAGGTCGTTGTCGTAGACGACCACGCCGAAGTTCTCCGGATCAGGCACTTCTTTGACGAAGACCATCGCGCCGTCGTTCCACGCGTTGATCGCGTCGGTGTGTGCGTTCTCGAAGATGTTGTCGCCGAGGCAGACCACCAACTGGTCGTCGCCGGCAAAGTCGCGCGCCATGCCGACGACCTGCGCAATGCCTCCCGCCTCGGTCTGCACCTTGTACGACAGGTCGAGGTCGAAGATCCGCTCTCCGCCCGACCGCGAGTCGACGCGGCCGTTACCGAGCAGGTCGATGAACTGGCCCGCGTGCTGCTGTCCGGTGACGATCAGCACCTCGCGCACCCCCGCGCGCTGGAGGAGCTGCAGCGGGTAATAGACCATCGGCCAGTGCCCGACGGGCAGCAGGTGCTTGTTCGTGACGCGCGTCAGCTCTTCGAGGCGCGTGGCGTTTCCGCCGGCGGCGATCAGGCCCTTCACGCGGCCGATCCTACGGGAGCGCCGTGGTCGGGACCGCGCGCGGCGACCGCCCCGAGGATTCCGGCGATCACACCGACCGTCGCAACGCACATCCACATCGTCGCGTCGCCGTACGCGCTCCGCACCTGGAGCCCGAGGAACGGTGTCAGCGCCCACCCCACCGACCAGGTGCTGCCGAACGCTCCCATGTACGCACCGCGGATGTCCGCCGGGGCGAGCCCGGCGACGACTGCCTGCGACGTCGGTACCCACAGCATTTCGCCCAGCACGAAGAGCAGGATCACGAACGCGATCACGGGTGCCGACCCGTTCACGTTCAGCAACAGGAACGGCACGCCCATCAGCGGCATCGCGAGACCAAGCTTCATCCACGCGGGAATGCCCGCCGTCCAGCGGGTCAGCCGCAGCTGGAAAACCGTGACCAGCAACGGGTTGACGACCATCAGCACGCCCCAGGCCGCCGGTGCGAGGTGGTGCGTCGTCGTGACCGAGATCGGCAGCAGCGTCTCCGTCGCCACGTAGGTCATCGTCGCGAACACCGAGGAGAGCATGAAGAGCAGGAACGCCGAGTCGCGGATGATCACTCCGAACGATCCTCGCCCAGGCGGCCCTTCCGGGGCATAGGCGCCACTTCGCGGGATGAAGCGCCAGGCGATCAGGAACCCGGCCGCGGAGAGCACGAGCGTTCCGAGCCACAGGTGATTCCACTGGCCGCCGATCAGCAGGACGCCCCCGATCGGCGGACCGATCGTCACCCCGAGGTTCGCCGCGACGCGCACCGATGCGTACGCCGCCTCATGCCGGTCGGGCGCGACCAGATCCGCGACCATCGCCTGGTCGGCGGCGCCGCCGAGCGCCCCGAAGGCGGGCAGCAACGCCAGGAGCGCCAGCCCGGCGTAGACGTGGTGCCCGATCGCGAGCAGCGCGAGCGGCACGAGCGCCTGGAATCCCCAGCCCGCGAGGATCAGGGGGCGCCGGCCGATCCGGTCCGACCAGTGCCCGGCGCCGTAGCCGATCAGAAGCGAGAGGCCCGCCCCGATCAGATAGGTGAAGGCCAGCTTGGTCTGGGCGACGTGGAGCTCCTTGATCGCCCAGATGCCCATGAACGGGTACAGAGCCGAGCCGGCGATCGAGCCCGCCAGGCTGACGGCGAGCACGGGGCGGAGCGCGCGATCGACGTCCCCGCCCCAGACGAGACGGAACAGGCGGGCGAAGAGGTTCATGTCAGGTGGAAGCGGGTGACGAGCCAGAACGACGCCTCGACCGAAGGGCCGATCAACGTCGCGAACGCGACGGTACCGAGGCCCACGGATCCTCCGAGCAGCACACCGACGACCAGCACCGAGATCTCGAGCATCGCCCGCATCAGACCGATCCGGACTCCGGTGCGCTTGGAACCGACGAGCATCAACGAGTCGCGCGGGCCGGCGCCGAGGTTCGCGCCGATATAGAACGCCGTGCCGACCCCGAAGCAGACGAGACCGAAGGCGAGCAGCGCGAGGCGAGGCACGAGTGGCCAGTCACTGAGTGACTGCACCGCGTGCAGCGGCTGGAGCAGGATGATGAACGAGCCGATCAGAACGGCGTTCGCGACCGTCCCGATCCAGATCCGCGCGCCGAGCGACCAGGCAACGACGAGCACGATCACTCCGACCACCTCGTTCGCCGCGCCGAAGGAGAGTGGCGTCTTCCGCGCGATGCCCTGGTGCAGCACGTCCCACGGGGGGAGGCCGAGTCGCGCCTCGAGGAAACACAGGATACCGACCGCGCAGAGAAACAGGCCGGTGACGAGCCAGACCGCTCGCGCGACTGGACCGCCGCGCAAGACGGGTGCCGATTTCACCCCTGGAGGCTAGTGAACGGGAAGCAGGAGGACGATCGCCCCCAGAAAACCCATTGCTGCTGCGAGATACCGCATGCCCCAAGCCTCCATGTGACGTATGGAGCTTTCGTGTCGCCCACGTACGGAATTCGTTAGCTCAGACACTGCTCAGACCGGTGTCGGCTCACGCCGCCGAGCCGCTGCAAGACCGAGCACGAGGAGCACGACGCCGGCGCAGCCGAACACGAGCGGGGGCACCCACCCGCGGTCCCCGGTGCCGCTCGGCCCGAAGAGCGGAACGTGGATTGCGGTCCAGTCCCGGGTGAGCCCGGCGGCGGCGAGCAGCAGGCCCCAGGCGCCGAGAACGGCCCAGCTCGAGCGGCCGAAGATCCCGGCGAGCCCGACGTAGGCCACGGACGCCACTGCGATCAGCAGCCACTCGACCGTCCCCGCGTGCATCAGGAAGACCAGGCTGCCGCCGATCAGGAGTCCGGCAGCGACGTGGAACCAGAAACCGAAAGGGCGGGTCACCCCGAGGTCGAGGAGGAGGGCGACGCCGAGGAAGCACAGGCCGACGAGCAGCGTCACGATTGCGGACCAGTCCCCGCCACCGGAGATCAGGTCGGTGACGATCAGCCAGACCGAAAGCGTGAGCTGCCCGACGAGCAGCGGAAAGCGGAAGCGCACCAACGCGACGCAGACGGCGACGACCCAGAGCAGCTCGCCGAGCAGGCGCGAAAGGTGGAAGCCGCCGAAACTCGACGCCGATCCGTACGAGAGCCAACCGAACCACGTCCAGAGCGCACCGACGAGCGCGACGAAGGCGGCGGCGGCCGCGAAGGCGAAGAGTCCCGCAGTGATGGGATGCCCGGTGCGCTTGAACCGCTCGGCGACCGCGGCCAAGGCGGCAAAGACGAGCAGCGCCCAGGCGACATAGCCGGCGTTGCCGGTGGTCGAGCTGAAGTACGAGAGCCAACCGAGAGCCGCGCCGAGGATCGTGAAGCCGCCCGCATAGAGCAGGAACGTCCAGGTCGCCCACCGGGGCTGAACGATGTCCACCCGGAGATCGTGCGCCTCGCGACGGACGGCGGATGACTGGAGAGCGCCCGCCCGGGTACGGTTCGCGGCAGATGACACAGCGCCGCGACGTCGACAAGCTGCAGGAGGAGATCGAGGAGCTGTTCGCCGACCTCTGGCAGGTTCCGCGTTTTTCGGGGATGCGCCACGGGTTCCGGCCGAACGTCGATTGCTTCCACACGGACGACCCCCACGTGCTCACGGTCGTGGTCGAGCTGCCGGGCGTCGATCCTTCCTCGGTGCAGGTGGTCGCCGGCGAACGGGTTCTCTTGATCAGCGGCGAGCGGAAGCGCCCAAAGGTTCAGGGCCGCGTCTACCAGCAGATGGAGATCGAGACGGGTCAGTTCCAGCGGCAGGTCCGGCTGCTCGAGGACGTCGACCCGGATCGCGCGGAGGCGAGCTTGGCGAACGGCGTGCTCACGATCGAGCTGCCGGTCGTGGAGCAGCCGCACACGGGTCGCATCGTGATCACGGTCGTGGGCGTGTGAGCGACGTCACGTTCGACACACCAGAGCCCGCGGATCACGACCTCGAGTTTCCCGCCGCGCTGCCGGTCCTGCCGCTGAAGGAGACCGTCGTGTTCCCGCAATCGATGTCGCCGCTTGCGATCGGCCAGGAACGGTCGGTGCGATTGATCGACGACGTCGTCGCCGGCGACCGCCTGCTCGCGCTCGTCACCGCGAAGAACGGCTCGATCGAAGCGCCGGGCTGGGAGGACATCTACGACATCGGAACCGTCGCGCTCGTCCACAAGATGATCAAGGTGCCCGACGGGACGCTACGGATCCTCGTCCAGGGAATCGAGCGGATCAAGCTCGAGCACCGGCTCGACATCGACCCCTACCTGCTCGGAGAGTTCAGCGCCCTCCCCGACGTGCTCGTCGAGACGCCGGAAGTCGAAGCGCTCACACGCAACGTCCAGGGACTGTTCGCACGGATCATCGGGATCGCGCCGTACCTCCCCGAGGAGCTGCAGCTCGCGGCCGCGAATGTCGACGATCCGAGCGCGCTCTGCCACCTCGTGGCCTCGACGCTGCGCACGATCAAGACCGAAGAGCGCCAGGAGATCCTCGAAGTGGTCAGCGTCGAGCAGCGGCTGCGCCTCGTCTCGCAGATCCTGAACCGGGAGCTGGAGGTATTCGAGCTCGGCTCGAAGATCCAGTCGCAGGTGCAGTCCGAGATGGAGAAGGGTCAGCGCGAGTACTTCCTGCGCCAGCAGCTGAAGGCGATCCAGCAGGAGCTCGGCGAGGGCGACCCGGAGGCGGCCGAGGTGAACGAGCTACGCGAGCAACTCGACGCGCTCGAGCTTCCGGAGGACGCGCGCAAGGCCGCGAACCGCGAGCTTGGCAGGCTCGAGAAGCTGCCGCCCGCCGCCGCCGAGTACGGCGTCATCCGCACCTACCTCGAATGGATCCTCACGCTGCCGTGGCAGCAGTTCACGGAGGACAACCTCGACCTCGATCACGCGCGCAAGGTGCTCGACACCGACCATTTCGACCTCGAGAAGGTGAAGGACCGGATCATCGAGTACCTCGCGGTCGCGAAGCTGCGCAACGAGATCTCCGGCCAGATCCTGTGCTTCGCGGGGCCACCCGGTGTCGGCAAGACGTCACTCGGCCACTCGATCGCGAACGCACTCGGCCGGAAGTTCATCCGGCTGTCGGTCGGCGGTGTGCGCGACGAGTCCGAGATCCGCGGCCACCGCCGCACCTACATCGGTTCGATGCCGGGATCGATCATTCGCTCGCTGCGCGACGCGGAGTCGTCGAACCCGCTGGTGCTGATCGACGAGATCGACAAGATCGGCGCGGACTGGCGCGGGGACCCCGCGAGCGCGATGCTCGAGGTGCTCGACCCGGAGCAGAACAAGACGTTCCGCGACCACTACCTCGACCTGCCGTTCGATCTGTCGAAGGTGCTGTTCATCTGCACCGCGAACACGCTCGACACGATCCCCGGTGCGCTGCTCGATCGCATGGACGTGATCTCGCTCTCGGGCTACACCGAGGACGAAAAGCTCGGAATCGCGAAGCGCTACCTGCTGCCGAAGCAGCTCAAGCAGCACGGGCTGAAGCGCTCGCAGCTCATGCTTTCCGACACGATGCTGCGCACGATCATCCGCGAGTACACGCGTGAAGCAGGCGTGCGCAACCTCGAGCGGCGCATCGCCGACGTGTGCCGCAAGGCGGCAACGCAGATCGCCAAAGGCAAAGCGCAGAAGGCGCGCGTCGACGACACGCGGCTGCGCGAGTGGCTCGGCCCGCGGCGCTTCTCCGGCGAGGTGCGCAAGCGGGTCTCGGTCCCGGGTGTCGCCACCGGGCTCGCGTACACAGCAGTCGGCGGCGACGTGCTCTTCATCGAAGCGACCGCCTATTCGGGGAAGGGACGGCTGACGATCACCGGCCAGCTCGGCGAGGTGATGCAGGAGTCGGCGCAGGCCGCCCTCTCCTGGGTGCGCTCGCACACAACCGAGATGGGGCTCCCCGACGACTGGTTCTCGAAGCACGACGTGCACATCCACGTTCCGGCCGGCGCGGTGCCGAAGGACGGGCCGTCGGCGGGCGTGACGATGGCGACGGCGATCGCGTCGCTCGTGCGCGGCGAGCCGGTCGCAGCGGATGTCGGCATGACGGGCGAGATCACGCTCACCGGCCAGGTGCTGCCGATCGGCGGACTCCGCGAGAAGTCCCTGGCCGCGCAGCGCGCCGGTCTGAAGCGCGTGATCTTCCCGCGCGAGAACGAGCCCGACCTCGACGACCTCCCGCCGGAGACCCGCAAGGCACTCGAGTTCATTCCGGTCGACCGCATCCAGGAAGTCTTCGAGGCGGCCTTCACCGGCAAGCGCCGTGCGCGCCCTCAGAGCGCGCGGACGATCGAGCGCCAGGCCGCCGCTAGCGCCGCACGAAGCTCGTAACGAGCTGCTTGCAGATGCCGACGCCGTCCGAGGAGGTGCGGCGGCAGAGGAGCAGAAACTCGCGCTTCCCGCTGAGGACGAACGTGTACTCGTCGACCTGCGCACCTGCCGTCACCTCGTAGGCGTGCGAACGAACGCCGTCCGCCACGACCGATCGACTGCCCTTCAGCTGCCCACCCGTCTGGCGCGCGATGTCCTGCATGCGTGAGCGCAGCTCGGCCGCCACCCGGCCGAAGAGCTTGTCGTCGTAGGTCTTCAGCAGCCGGAAGGTCGAGACCTGGACGAGCCCGGGGCCGCTCCTTGCCGAAACGCGGCTCTTCGCGCGCTCGACCTTCCAGCCTGCCGGCGCCTGGAAGCTGAACCCCGCCCCGCCCACGGTCTGCCACTGCTCCGCCTGCGGCTTGGCCGCCCCTGACCCCCCACAGCCTGCGAGAATCACCGAGGCCAACAGGAGCGCCTGTTTGCATCGGAGTACCCGGGGTATCAGGCGCGCGGTAACGATGCGAAAGGATTCAACAAGCATGGCCAAAACGAGAGACAAGGTCTACGACGCAGCAGAGAACGTCAAACCCTACGTTGAGCGGGCGATGTCGGACGAAAAGCTCCGCGATGACGTGATGAGTGCGTTCTCGACCGCGAAGGAGCTCTACAGCGAGCTGATCGGCGGACGCGGTGCGGTCACCCTGGCTACGCGCGTCGCGACCGACGAAGAAGTGCGCGACAAGCTGAAGGACGCCATCGATGATCTCCGCAATGCGGCCGACCGGCTGCAGGGGAAAAAGGCACACGGTGGCCGCAATACGACGCTGCTGGTCGCGGGCATCGCGCTCGGCATCCTCTTCAACCCGGTCACCGGTCCCGAGACCCGCAAGTGGGTCAAGGAGATGATCGGCGGCGGTGACGACGAGTTCGGCGGCGACTATTCGTCGAACAACGGCGGCAATTAACTAGGAACGGCCGAGATCCTTGGTCGGCGCAGGCTGCGTTGGCACAAGGGTCTGCATCAGCGCTGACGGCTTCAGTGGCGTCAGCGCGCGCTCGAGGGACGCTGGGTCGAGGCCGTCAGCGGTCGAGATGTCGGTCATCCCGAGCAGGATTGCGCCGGGTTCCGGCGCCGCGGG
>JBKJQL010000114.1:0-33183 GCA_046594035.1 Gaiellaceae bacterium | reverse complement strand
GCGGTGCGGACGGAGTCGTTCTCGAAGTCGACCAGCACGGTGACGTTCATGTCGTCGGGAGCCCAGTTGGCGAAGTGCTCGGCCGCCGCGACGGTGTCGCCGCCGTAGGCCGCGATCAGCGCGTGCGGGACGGTCCCGAGCCCGCTGCCGCCCCACCACGACGCCTGCTCCTCCGTCGTGACGCCGATTGGCGCGCCGACGATCTGCCCTGCGACGTATGCGGCGTACCCGTCGCCCGTCTGCACACGGTGGTGGTCATGGCGCGCCGGCATGAAGATCACCGGCTTGCCGTTCGCAGCACGCAGAACGTTCACGGTGTTCGTCGTGATCAAGGTGCGCCGTGCGAGCGTGCCGAGATACGCAGTCTCGAGGTGCGCGAACGCGGTGTAGTCCCCTTCGATCGTCATCACCGACTCGTGCGGCTCGATCGAGTCACCGTCGTACAGCGCATGCACGGTCAGATCGGCGAACGTGTCGGCGCAGAGCTTGAGAATCGCGATTGCCTCGTCCATCCCGCCGAGGTACGCGTTCCGCTTCTGGAACACCTGCATGACGACGTTCGGATGCCGGCCGTCCTCGATCAGCGTCGCCCGTGCGTGGTTGAAGTACGCATCGGTGTACCAACCGGCCTGCATCTTCTCGACGGGCAGGTCGAAGATCGACGGATCCAAGCGCTTGCGCGTCGACGTCACCGCTCCAGCTCCAGGCACGCGTGCAGTGCGGCGTCGGCAACTTCGAGCTGGTCACCGGAGGGCTCACGCGTTCCGAGCCGGTGCTGCAACTCGTGTCCGGGCTTCGCGAGCGCACGCGCGAGCGGGTGCTCCGCGTTTCGCGTCATCCAGCCGAAGACTTCGACCGACGCCGCCAGCGCGCCGACCTGCCCGGCGATCTTGGCTGCCGGCCGGAAGCGCCTCGGCGCCTGCTCGGCGATCAGGTTGCCCGCGGCCGTCGTCAGCAGCATCGGCCCGAGCAGGTGCGAGCCGCACCGCTCGTGCTCCTTGGGACGCGACTCGCCGTGCTCGTAGCTGCCGATCGAGACGTGCTCAGCCCCGTGGTAGGCGGCAAGCTCACCGCCTCGCAGCGCAAACGCGGCGGGTGCGACCGAGAGCAGCCCGGTGATCAGCTCCCGGGTCAGCGGTCGCAGCCCGGAGTTCCGAAGCCCACGGAGAACGAATGCGCTGCCGATCATCGAAGCGAGCACGCGCGGCCGTTCCATCGGCAGCTCCGCTTCGGGGAGCGCACGCTTGACCTGCGGGAGCAGCGCCAACACCTCGGCGATGCGCGCGGGGCCCCGGAAGAGCGGGCTCTGCACGTCGCCGGCGCTGAAACGCTTGCGTTTCGCGACGACCTTCAGCTGACCGTCGGGGAGGCGGACCGCGCACGCCCAGGCCCGCGGGCCGTGCACAAGCACGCCGTTTGCGAGCGCCATCCCACCGAGCCGGACCCTCTCGGTCACCGCCGGGAGCGTACCCGGAGTGCTTCCTGCAACCGCGCAGCGCCGGGGCCGGGCGCGCCGTCGCCCACCAGGGCGTCGTCGAGCGAGATCACCGGCATCACCTCGCGCACCGAGGACGTCGTGAACACCTCGTCTGCCACCTCGAGCTCGGTGAGCGGGAAGCGCCCTTCGCACACCTCGAGGCCGTGCTCCTGCGCGAGCTCCCAGACGACGGCGCGCGTCACCCCCGGCAGCACACCCGGACCGGTCGTGGGCGTCGAGAGAACCTCGCCGCTCCGCCACCAGATGTTCGACATCGGCGCCTCGAGCACGATCCCGTCGGCGACGAACAGTGCGTCGTCACGCCCGTTTCGCTCCGCCTCTCGCAGCGCGGCGAGCCCGAGCGCATAGCTCGTCGCCTTCGCGCCCGCGACGAGTGCAGCAGGAAGGCCGGTCTCGACGACGTGCATGCGGAGCCCGCGGGCGCGCAGTTCGTCGATCCCCGGGGGAACCTCGGCGGCGGTGGCGACGAGGCTCGACTCGGTGCGGTAGAGGCGGAGCACGAAGTCGCCGTCCGCCGCGCCGACCAGCGTCTCGACGAGCGACTCGGCGGCGCCTTCGGCCAGCGGCTCCAACCCGAGCGTGGGCAGCGAGCCCCGGAGGCGATCGAGATGGCGGCCGAGCTCGAAGGGCCTTCCGCCGTAGACGGGCAACGTCTCGAAGGCTGCGCTTCCGCGCAGCAGCGCCTCGTCGTCGGCGCGGAAGACCGGCTCGGCGGGATCGACGAGGCCGCGTCCCTCCACCGCTACGGCGAGAAGCTTCACGCGGGGACCAGTCCTCGAGCGGCGGCGAGCAGGGGACGCGCCTTGACCCACGACTCCTCGATCTCGGCTTCCGGGTCGGAGTCCCACACGATCCCGCCACCGACCCAGAGATGCGCGCGGCCTTCGGCGATCGCAAAGGTGCGGATCGTCAGTGCGAGCTCGAAGTCGCCGCCTGCCTGGATCGTCCCGAGCGCACCCATCGAGGCGCCGCGGCCGACGGGCTCGAGCCGCGCGACGTGGTCGATTGCCGCGATCTTCGGCGCCCCCGTGATCGATCCGCCGGGGAACATCGCGTGCAGGATGTCGGCAAGGGTCGCGTCGGGGCGCACGCGACCTTCAACGGTCGAGACGAGATGCGTGACGCCGGCGAGCTCGTGCTGCACCATCAATTCCGGCCAGCGGATCGAACCGACCTCGCAGACGCGCGAGAGGTCGTTGCGCTCGAGGTCGACGATCATCACGTGCTCGGCCGCGTCCTTCGCGTCCTCCACGTCCTCGCCAATCGGACGGGTGCCCTTGATCGGCTTCGTCAGGAGACGATCCCCGCGGCGCGCGAGGAACAGCTCCGGCGATGCAGAGACGATCGCCCAGCCGTCACCGACGAGCGGCCGAGGATGGAGCGGCCGCAGCGGCGCGAGCGCGTCGGCGAGGGCGAACGGGCTTCCCCGAAACGGCGCCGAAAGGTGCTGCACGAGGTTCACCTGGTAGACGTCTCCGCGCGCGATCGCCGCGCGCACCTCGTTCACCGCAGCCGCGTAGTCCTCCGGTGCCCAGCTCGCCTCCCACTCGCCGAGCCGGAACGACGCCGGCATCAGACTGTTACTCGGCCTGATCTGCGCCGCGAGGAGTGGCAACGGGCATGGCTCGGCGGGAGCCGGCCCGGGCCTGCGCCGCAAGGCGGTCGAGAGGCCGTAGCCGAGGTACACGTCCGCGACGAGACCGTCGCGCAGTTCCTCCGCGAGATACGCCTCGAGCTGCTCGAACGCGCCGTCGGCCTCATGCAGTTCAAGCATGCTCAGTGCTCGAGCATGGTCAGGCGCAGACCTGCTGCGCTGCGTGTCGAAGCCAACGCACGCCGAGCTCGAGGTCGGAGACCGGCACGCGCTCGTTCGCCGAGTGGATCAGGCGCGCGGCCGTCTCGGAATTCATTGCGCGCGAGGGGAAGAAGCCGTAGGCGACCGTGCCGAACGCCTCTCGCATCCAGTGCGAGTCGGTGAAGCCGGCGACGCAGATCGGTGCGGCGATCGCGCCCGGCTCCTCCGCGTCGACGAACGACTGGACGGCGTCCCAGAGCGGGCCACCGATCTCCGAGCGCGTGCCGCCGAATCGCTCGGTGTTCACGAGGTCGTAATCCCCTTCGCCGAGCCACGCGCGGATCGCGGCTTCCGCTTGCTCGGGCGTCTGCCCCGGCAGGATGCGGGTGTCGAGGGTGATCGTGCACAGCGCGGGGATGATGTTGCGCTTGTCCGAGGCGTGGGCCATCGTCGGCGCGACGGTCATCCAGAGCAGCGGCTCGATCAACTCGCCGGCGAGCGGTGCGATCTCGCGCACACGCGCCAGCGCATCCGGTGCAGGCGGCACCTCGCCGAGCAGCGCCGCCAGGAACCCCTCGACCTCGGGGATCAGCTGCGGATCGGCCTCGAACGCACCGAGCCGCGCTACGAGCGGCGCAGCTTTCACGAGCGCGTTGTCGGCGATGCTCGGCATCGCACCGTGACCGCTCCTTCCGTGCACGCGCAGCTCGAACGGCGAGCTCATCTTCTCGGCGGTCGAGCAGAGGTAGAGGACCTTGCCGCCCAGCTCGATGCGATCCCCGGAGCCCTCGTTGACGGAGTAGTCCGCGCGGACCGCATCCGGATGGGCGCCGACGAGCCACTCCAGCCCGAAGCCCGCGCCGACCTCCTCGTCGGCGGCCGCGATGAAGATCAGGTCGCCGTCCCCGCGCCAGCCCTCGCGCGCCAGCGTCGCGAGTGCGACTGCCGAGGCTGCGACCTCGCCCTTCATGTCGAGCGCGCCGCGCCCCCAGATCTCGTCACCGACGAGCTCGCCGCCGAACGGGTCGCGCTCCCACTCGTCCGCTGCCGCGAGCACCACGTCCGTGTGTGAGAGCAGGGCGAGCGACGGCCCGGACCCGCGTCCTGGAATGCGCGCGACGAGGTTCGCACGCTCGGGGACGCGTGCGTAGAGCTCGCATTCGACTCCCGCCGCTTCGAGGTAGTCACGGAGGTGCTCCGCTGCCAGGGTCTCGTTCCCCGGCGGGTTCGTCGTGTCGAGCCGGATCAACTGTTGCAGGAGGTCGCCGACCTCGGTCATGTGCGGCGGCCGAGAATCACCGCGTAGAGCCGCTCCTGCCGGACGCCGTGATCGCCACGGTCGCCCTCGACGAGCGCGAGGTAGGTCTGGTGCAGCTGCTCGCCCTCCTCAGCAGGCAGCCGCTTCAGGGCCGAGACGATCGGACCGAACGCCTTCGAGAACAGCGCCCAGCTCGCCTCCGGCGACTCAGCCTCGTACACCGAGATCCCATCGTGGAACTCGAGCTCGAAATGCTCACCGAGCAGCTCCCGCGCGTGTGCGTGCTCGGGGTCACCCCACGCCAGCGGGCTTCCGGCGCCGGGAGGAGGCGCGGGCTGGAACGGCGCGAGCGCGCGGAAGAAGTCGCCGATGCGGCCGTCGGTGCGCCAGGCGGTCAGGCCGATGCGGCCGCCGGGGCGGGTGACGCGGGCGAGCTCACGTGCCACCGCGGCATGGTCGGGCGCGAAGATTGCGCCGACGGACGACGAGACGATGTCGAAACTCGCATCGTCGAACGAAAGCTGCTCCGCGTCGCCAACCCGGTAATCGACGTCGAGGCCTTGCTCGCTTGCGCGCCGCTTCGCAGTCTCGACGAGCGCAGGCGCGAGATCGACGCCGGTGACGTCTGCGCCGGCGCGGGCGGCGCGCTCCGTGATGCCCCCCGTTCCGCAGCCGACATCGAGCCACTTCTCACCTTCGCTCGCACCGAGGCGCGAAACGAGGTCGGCGTGCATGTCGGCGATCGTCTCCTCCACCAGCTCGAACGGGCCCGAGCCCCACATCTGTCCCTGCCGTTCCTTGAGCTCTTCGAAAGCCACTACTTCTTCCTTCCGAGGACGAGCAGATACCGGCGCGGCGCACGCACTCCGCCCTCAGGCGTCGCGTAGCTCTCATACAGCTCGACGAACGCGCGATGAAACTCCTCGCGCCGCTCCTCATCGAGCTGCTTGACGAGCGCGATCACCGGTGGTGCCGATTCCGAGAACAGGTTCCAAATCTCCTCGCCCGATTCCGCTTCGAGCCAAAGCGTGCCGTCCTCGTACTCGAGCTCGAAATCGTCTCCGAGCATGTCTTCGACGTGGTCCTCCCGGCCCCACTCGTAGACCTCGCGCCCTTCGATCGGGTCCTCCGTGAAGCGGCGGTAGAGCTCGCCGAGCTTCGGGGTCGGCTTCCAGGCGCTGAAGCCGAGGCGGGCGCCGGGGCACGACACCCGCGCGAGCTCCGAGGCAACGTTCGCGTGGTCGGGCGCGAACACGACGCCAAAGTTCGAGACAACGACGTCGAAGCACCCGTCCTCGTACGGGAGGTACTCCACGTCGCCGAGATCGAACGTGATCTCGGCGCCTTCCTCCCGGGCGCGCTCGCGCGCCTTCGCAAGCATCGGCTCGGCGATGTCGATGCCGGTCACGACGCCGCCCGAGCGCGCAGCGCGCACCGCCACCTCGCCCGTGCCCGTCGCGAGATCGAGCACCCGGTCGCCCTTGCCGATCCGCAGCGCGTCGATCAGCTCGTCCTGGACCGGGGCGAGACGCGCGGCGAACCGCTCATATGTGCCCGTCCCCCAGACCTCGCTCGCCTCACTCATCGAGCCCAGAGCATACTTTCGGCGTGAGTGACCTCTTTTCCGAGGCCGCAGGGCGCCGGCTCGGGGCCTCTGCCCCTCTCGCGCAGCGCCTGCGTCCGACAACGCTTGCCGACTTCGTCGGCCAGGAGCACGTGATCGGGCCTGGACGAGCGCTCCGGCACGCGATCGAGCAAGACCGCGTCCCCTCGATGATCCTCTACGGGCCGCCGGGCTCGGGCAAGACGACCCTCGCGCGGATCGTGGCGCAGACGACCGGCGCCGAGTTCGAAGAGCTCTCCGCGGTGCAGGCAACGGTGGCAAACGTGCGCGAGGTCCTCAAGCAGGCCCGGGAGCGCCTCGGCACGAGCAGCCGCCGCACGATCCTCTTCCTGGACGAGATCCATCGCTTCAACAAGGCGCAGCAGGACGCGCTGCTACCGGGCGTCGAGGAAGGGCTCGTGACGCTGATCGGCGCGACGACCGAGAACCCGTACTTCGAAGTCAACTCGGCGCTGCTTTCACGCGCGCAGGTGTACGAGCTCGAGCCGCACTCGATCGAGACGCTTGTCGACGTCGTGCGGCGGGGCGCTGCCGAACTGGAAGCCGAGGTGTCCGCGCCGATCGAGGAGCTGATTGCGGGGCGAGCGGGAGGCGACGCGCGCAACGCGCTCAACATCCTCGAGCTGTCCGTGGAGACTGCGCGCGCCGAAGGTGTGACGCTGGAGGAGCGCCACGTCGACGACGCCGCCCGCAAGCGCCCGCTCGCCTACGACAAGGGCGGAGACCGTCATTACGACTTCATCTCGGCGTGGATCAAATCGACCCGCGCCGGCGACGTGCAGGCCTCCATCTACTACCTCGCCGCGATGCTCGAGGGCGGCGAGGACGCGCGCTTCATCGTGCGGCGGATGATCGTGCTCGCGTCCGAGGACATCGGCAACGCGGATCCGCAGGCGCTGCTCGTTGCGGTCGCCGCCGCGCAGGCGGTCGAGCACGTCGGCCTCCCCGAAGCTCGGCTGAACCTCGCGCAGGCCGCGGTCTACCTCGCGCGCGCGCCGAAGTCGAACGCGTCGTACGTCGCGATCAACAAGGCGACGCAAGACGTGCGCGAGCACGGTCATCTCATGCCGCCCGCCGCGCTCCGCTCTGCCGCATACGCGGGGGCGAAGAAGCTCGGCCGCGGCGAGGGCTACATCTATCCGCACGCGAACGACGCGGGCTTCGGTGTCGACTGCCTGCCGGAAAGGCTGGCCGGCACCGTGTACTACGAGCCGTCGGGGATCGGCGAAGAAGTCGAGGTATCGAGGAGCGCTACAGCGCGGCCTGCAGTGCCGCCTGAAACTGCTCCGGAGTAACGGGCTTCGCCAGGATCTGCAGCGGCTTCGTCCGGCCGAAGGCACGCATCTTCGCCTTCAACGGATCGCCCGTGACGACGATCACGGGAACGTCATTCGCGAGATGCTCTGCAACGGCGAAGCCATCCATCCCCGGCAGGCCGACATCGAGCACGGCAAGGATCGCCTCCTCGCCCCCGAGCGCGGCGAGCGCTTCCTCGCCCGACGCGGCCGCGATCACGCGGTAGCCCTGCTGTTCAAGGATCACGGAGAGGTACGCGCGGAGGCCTGCGTCATCCTCCACCACGAGTACGGGGCGCGGGGGCGTCACGCGCTGCAACCTACCCCGGCGGCGCTGAAGTTTCTACCCCCTTTCAGAGGATTCGAGCGCCGAGCGCGCTGGCAACGAGCTCCACGGCCAGCGTGCCCGTCTCGTTCTCGCGGTCGAGAATCGGGTTCACCTCGACCACCTCGAGCGAGTCGAGCCGGTTCGACTCGGCGAGCAGCTCCATCGCGAAGTGCGCCTCGCGGTAGGAGAGTCCGCCACGGACCGGCGTCCCGACCCCGGGGGCGAACATCGGGTCGACGGCGTCCAGGTCGAGGCTCAGGTGGAGGAAGGAAGCGTCTGCGAGAAACTCGAGCGATTCGGTGATCACGCGCTCCATGCCGAGGCGATCGACCTCGTTCATCGTGTAGACGCGCACGTCGAGCTCTCCGATCAGCGCGCGTTCGCCGGGATCGAGCGAGCGGATGCCGATCAGCGCGGCTCGGGTGAGAGACGGCGTGGGATAAACGTCGCTCTCGAACGCCTTGCCTGCAGCTCCGAACGCTGCGGCAAGCGGCATCCCGTGGACGTTGCCGCTCGGCGAGGTGCTCGGCCGGTTGAGATCGCCGTGCGCGTCGATCCAGAGCGCGGCGCCCGCACCGCGCGCCTTGGCCATCCCGCCGAGCGTTCCCATCGCAATCGAGTGGTCGCCGCCGAGGACAAGCGGAATGAAGCCCTGGCCGACGGCGTCCTCGACGAGGGCCCCGACCTTTTCGCAGGCCTGCATGATCGGCGCCAGGTAGCGGCAGCTCGGATCGCCTTCCTCCGTAGCCTCGGGAACCGGCGAGCGCACGTCCCCCCAGTCAGCGACCTCGCGCCCGAGTGCACGGACGCGCGGCTCCAGGCCGGCGTAGCGGATCGCAGAAGGGCCCATGTCGACACCGCGGCGCCCGGCGCCCAGGTCGAGGCCGGCGCCGATGATCGCGACCGGCCGCGGGGTTTCCGATGAGAACATGAGGAAAACCCTAGACGGCCCAGGAGGCGCGGAACGCCAACTGTGCCTCGGTGGGATCGTCGAGCTCGATCCCGAGCGTCGCGAGCTTGGTGCGCGCGATCAGGTCGTCGAGCTCGTCGGGGAAGCGGTTGAGCCCGGGCGGAACGCCACCGGAGGCGAGCAGATGCACGGACAGCGCCTGCACCGAGAAGGAGAGATCCATGATCTCGATCGGGTTACCGTCGAGCCCGGCGATGTTGACGAGCGCGCCGTCGACGAGCACATTCACCCGCCGGTCACCGAGCACATAGGTCTTCACCTTGGGGCGCGCCTCGATCACCTCGTCTGCCTTTGCGGCAAGTGCGGGCACGTCGATCTCGCGATCGTGATGGCCTGCATTCGCGAGCAGGACGCCATCCTTCAAGGCAGGGAAGGCGCCCGCGCCAATCACTTCGATCAGGCCTGTCGCGGTGAGCACGACGTCGGCGTCCGGCAACGCGTTCGCGAGCGACGCGACGCGGTAGCCGTCCATGTGCGCGGTCAGGGCGCGCACGGGATCGAGCTCGACCACTGTCACGCGACCGCCGAGACCGTCTGCCGCGCGCGCGAGGCCTTTTCCAACCCAGCCGTAGCCGACGACGCAGAACTCGCGCCCTGCTGCAAGCACGTTGGTCAGTGCCAGCAGGGCGGTCAGGGTGGTCTGGCCCGTGCCATAAGGGTTGTCGAACATGTGCTTGCACTTCGCGTCGTTCGCCGCGATCGCCGGGAACGGCAGCCGGCCCTCGGCTTCGAGCGCGCGCAGACGCGCAACCCCGGTGGTCGTCTCCTCGCTGACGCCCTGGAGCTGCGCGTACACGCCGGGACGATGCTCTGCGGTGCGGCGCGTCAACTCGAGCCCGTCGTCGATCACGAGCTCAGGACCGGTTTCGGCGACCGCGAGCAGGTCGGCCGTGAACTCGTCCTGAGAGACGCCGTGGCGCGCGTGCACCTCGACCCCTCGCTCGACGAGCGCCGCGCAGACGGCGTCCTGGGTCGAGAGCGGGTTGCTGCCCGCCGCGACGACCTGGGCGCCGGCCTCTTGCAGTGCGAGAACGAGACACGCTGTCTTCGCCTCGAGGTGGACGACGACGGCGACCTTGCGACCGTTCAGCGCGCCGTCAGAGAGCCGCTCCTCGAGCAGCCGGTGCAGGACGGGCATGTGGCGTCTTGCCCACTCGATCCGCCGGTGCCCTTCGGTGGCCAGGGCCGGATCGGCGATGCACGAGTTCATCGAATGGCGAGAGCCGGACTTGAACCGGCGACACCACGGTTTTCAGCCGTGTGCTCTACCAACTGAGCTACCTCGCCCCAGAAATGCAGCGCGGCAAGTGTAGCCGGGCGAAGAAGAGACGTCCGGGCCGGTAGTACCGCTCCCGAACGTCTCATGCTCCAAAGGCTACGACCGCCGCGCGAGGAGTGCAACGCCGCCGCCGGCTGCGAAGTCCGCAACGTGCAGGAAGCCCCGCTGCCCGAGCTCGTCCCCGACGCGCTCCAGGGGCACCCAGATCGGTGTGCTCGGCCCCATGCTGTACGCGATCGCGACGTATCCGCCGGGCGCGGTGACCCGGGCGAGCTCGTCGAAGAACGGGATCATGTTGTTCAGGGTCACGAGATCGAACGCTGCGTCGTCGTACGGCAGCGCGGATGCGTCGCCAACGTCGTAGCGCTCCACGCCGAGCCGTCGGGCTTCGGCGATCATTCCCGGCGACACGTCGATGCCCGTCACCTCCGCGGACGGCCAGCGCTCGCTGATCAGCCGCGCGACGGCGCCGGTGCCCGTGCCCACGTCAAGCGCCCGGTGCGGCTCACCCGTCGCATCGAGCGCGGCGATCATCACGACGAGACGTTCGCGACTGACGCGGGTCTCGTCCCACTCGGGTGCCAGCTTGTCGAAGTTTCTGATCATTCTCCGGCGAAAGAGGCGCCAGAGGAACGGCGCTCGGACGGCGACGTCCGTGGCGAGGCGCGCGAAGCGCTGGCCGATCGTCACGTGACGGCGATCCGCAGCTCGTCCCCCACGCCGACGCCGGTCAGTCGAGCGGCGTCGCCGTTGCTGATCGCGAGCGTGACGAGGCCGTAGGAGTCCTCGTAGAGGATCAGCTCGCCGGAGGGGACGTCGGCGAACGTCTCCGCCAGCACCGCGTAGTAGCGCTCGAACGTGAGCCGCACCTCGACGCGACCGCCGCGTTCGACGCCGAGGCCCATCACGTGGACGTCGCGCATGTTCGTCGCGATGTTGCCGAAGCGATCGACGCCGACGACCGTTGCGGAGATCTGCGACTTCCCGATGCTCGGGTCGGGCACGTCGACCCGAACGAGCTCGGCCGCGGCGACCGCGGGACCGAGCTCGTCGATCGGAACGCCCGCCGCGAGATGCGCGGCAGCGGGCGAGAAGATGTCGCGCGCATGAAAGGTGCGAGAGACGTCGGGCAGGCGGTAGCGCTCGTCGACAAGCTCGTGTGCAGCCTCGATTCCCCGCTCGTCCGCGGCAAGCATCAGCAGGCCGTTGTCCGGCCCGACGAAGCAGCGGCCGTCCGACGTGCGCACGGCGAGCGGCCGGCGTTGACTGCCGACACCCGGGTCGATCACCGCAAGGTGCACGCCGACCGGCATGTACTTCGTCGTGCTGCGCAGGACGAGTGCGCCCTGAAGGATCGCCTGCGGTGGGATGCCGTGCGTGATGTCGATCACGCGCGCGTCGGGCGCGATCCGCGCCATCACACCGTGGCAGGTGCCGACGAAGTCATCCTGCAGGCCAAAGTCCGTCAGAAAGGTGATCACATTCACAGTCGGGACTTCATCAGATCGCCGACCGCCGCGACAAGCCCATCGAGATCGTGCGTCGGCGCCTCCGCGACCACGTCGAGACCGACCGAGCGCGCAACGCGGGACGTCTCAGGGCCAATGGACACGGCCGGCGCCGCACCGCCGACGCCGGCGTAGGCGCGCGCAGCCGAGCCGGAGGCGAGCACGACCGCGTCGCCTTCCGGCGGGTCGGGCGTCAGTAGGCGCGTGCGATAGAGCGGCACGAAGTCGGCGTGAAGCTCCTCGATCGGGCGGCGGCGTGCTCCCTCTGCGGCCGCGAACAGCACGCGGCCGACCGGGCGCGGAAACTCCCGCAGCAGCCCGTCCTGCGACGACTCGCGCGGGACGAAGTCCGCCTCGATGCCGTGCTCGCGCAACGCTTCGGCCGTGCCGGGGCCGACCGCCGCGATCCGCGGCAGGTTGAAGCCGCGTCGCGCGATCTCGTCCGCTCCGTTCGGGCTCGTGACAATCAGCCAGTCGTACCCTGCTCCGTCCACCGGCTCGTCCGACGTGCGCTCGATCTCGATCAGCGGGCACTCCACGACCTCTACGCCGATCGCCTCCAGCGCCGCGACGAGCAGCCGCGCCTGAGCACGCGGCCGGGTGACGATCACCTTCACCGCGTCTTCGACAATCGCGCAACGAGGCCGAAGAGCTCGTCCGCGAGCGCGATTGGGTCGTGACCGCTGCGACGCTCGACCCAGGCGCCGTCCTCGTCCGCGATCAGCGCGTGCAACATCGTGCCGTCGTGATGCGCTGCGACCGGCGCGAGGCACCCCGCGCCGATCAGCGCGACGCACGCGCGCTCCGGCTCGACGCGCCGCCGGGTCTCGGCGTGGTCTGCCCGGGCGACGAGCTCCTCCTCGCCCGCGCGCACCTGCAGTGCCAGCGCGCCCTGTGCTGCCTCGGGCAGCATCAGCTGCGGATCGAGGCGCGCGCCGATCTCGTGTGCGAGGCCCAGCCGGTCGAGCCCGCAGGAGGCGAGCACGATCGCGTCGAGCCCGCGCTCGCGCATCTTGCGCAGGCGTGTCTCCACGTTGCCGCGCATCGGCTCGACCGAGATCGTCGGCTCCGCCGCGAGCAGCTGCGCGCAGCGGCGGACGGAGGCCGTGCCGATGCGCATGCCCGGCTTCAACTCGGCCGCGCCGATGAGCGCATCACGCGGATCGTCGCGCTCGAGGTAGGCCCCGACCGCGAGCCCTTCGGTGTCGTCCGAGGTCATGTCCTTCGCAGAGTGCACGGCGACGTCGATGCGCCCTGCGAGCAACGCCTCCTCGATCTCCTTGACGAAGACGCCGCGCTCGCCGATCTGCCCGAACGGACTCGTTCGGTCGCGGTCGCCGGCCGTCGTGATCGGGATGAACGCGATCTCGATGCCAGGCCCGCGCAACAACTCCGCGGCCTGCTCGGCCTGCGTGATCGCGAGCCTAGATCCGCGAGACCCGATGCGAACGAGCACAGCCCGACCTCCCAACCCGCTTGCTCCGTCCACACGACGGATGGCCGAACTTGATCCGCATGATCGCCGAGGGCGCGATCACCGGCAGCGGCCGCCCGATGAAGTGTTCCCTTCCGGCTCCGTCAAGCCTACGCCGGCGATCCTCGTCCTTTTCGCTGTCCTCGTCGGGCGTCAACGCTTCTTCTCCTCCTCGAGGCCGAACAGGTGGCGGACCGCATCCGCATACGCGGCACCGTCGGAGCTGACCGCCGCCTCCTTCATCCGAATCGTCGGCAGATGGAGCAGCTTGTTCAAGATCTGCGAGGTCACCGATTCGAGGGTACGGCGCTCGTCATCGCTCATGCGGCTGTCGACCTTCGCGAGCTCGGCCGAGCGGATCTCTTCGGCGCGTGCGCGCAGCGAAGCGATCGCGGGAACGACGTCCAGAGACGCGCGCCACGAGCGGAAGCGCTCGGCCTCCTCGGCGACGAGCTGTTCGGCGCGCGCAGCCTCGGAGCGGCGACCGGCCAGCGTCTCCGCGACGACCGCCTCGAGGTCGTCGATGTCGTAGAGGAAGCAGCCGTCGAGCTTGCCGATCGCGGAATCGAGGTCGCGCGGCACCGCGATGTCGATGAAGAACAGTGGCGTGCGGCGCTTCGCCGGCACGTCACCCGCCTGCACGACGGTCTCGGGTGCGCTCGTCGAGGAGACGACCACGTCGACGTCGCCGAGCCGGGAGCCGATCTCTTGCAGGGCGAGCGCCTCGCCGCCGAAACGATGTGCGAGCTCGTGAGCCGTATCGACGGTGCGGTTCGCGACATACGCGATCGTCGCACCACGCGAAGCGAGATTCGCAGCCGCGAGCTCGCCGATCCGGCCGGCGCCGATCAGCAGGACGCGGCGACCTTCCAGGTTGCCGAACACCTGCGCTGCGAGCGCGGCCGCCGCCGACGACACGGAGGCGGGGCTCTCCCCGATCGCGGTTTCGCTGCGAACGCGCTTGCCGACACCGAGCGCCTGTCGGAAGACGCGGTCGAGGAGCGCGCCCGGCTGGGCCGCTTCGTACGCGGCGCGTACCTGGCCGAGGATCTCGCCCTCCCCGGGAACGAGGGAGTCGAGACCGGCTGCTACCCGAAAGAGATGGAGCGCAGCCGCGTCCTCGTGCAGCCGGTAGAGGACGCCGTCGAGCGGCTCGCCCGCCAGTTCCTGGAGCGCGGTCACGGCCTCGCGCTCGTCGACCCCTTCGAAGTACAGCTCGGTGCGGTTGCACGTGGAGAGGCAGATCGCGTCGCCGAGCGAACCGGCGAGCGCGGCGGCGGCCGGCGCGGCGAGGGTGACGCGCTCGCGCAGCTCCACCGGAGCGACGTGATGCGAGAGACCGATCAGCGTCAACGTCACGTGAAGTGACTCCCCGCGAGGGCGAGCCGGGCGACGATCACGAGCACGAAGCCGCCCACGGCGAAGTAGGCGGCCCGCCTGCCGGTCGGGCGCAGCCCGAGAAACGCGCCGTAGACGAGCCAGGTCGAGAGCGTCACGGCCTCGAGCGCGTCGAACCCGCCGCCGTCTCGCTCCTGGCGAACGATCCCGATCGCAAGCGCCAGGGTGAGCAGCGGGAAGGAAACGAGGATCGTGCGCCAGGTCAACCGCTCGAGCGACGCGAGCGGCGGCAGACGGAGGCGCAGGATGTCGGCCGCGCGCCGCTTCAGTCTGCGCTCCTGCCAGAGGTACATCCCGGCAAGCCCGGCGGCGAGCGTGAAGCCGGCGAACGCGGCGAGCGCGAGACCGACGTGCAGGATCAGGAAGAGGTTGCCGTAGTCGGAGTGCGACCCGGCGCCGGTCCCGCCGCCGATGCGCGCTACGACGAAGAGCGCGACGGCCAGCGGCATCACGGCCAGTCCGAGCATCCGGAAGCGAGGGCGGCAACCCCAGATCAGATACGCGCCGACGACGAACCAGACGAAGAGATTCAGCGAGCCGGCCCACGTCGACCACGGGAAGCCGTCGGAGCGCGCGGCTTGCGCGATCAGTAGCGCCGTCTGCGCCAGCCAGCCGAGGCGCACGCCCCACGTGGCCGCACGCGAGGTGCGCACGGTTGCGTACGCGACCGCCGCTTCGCCGTAGCCGAGGAGCGCGGGCCAGAAGAGCGCCTCAACCACCGGCTTGCTTGTCCTTCGTCCGTTCGACCAGCTCCTCGACCTCACGCTGGAGGCGACCGAGCTTCGCCGCGATGATCACGACGTAGAGGAGCACGCCGAGGAAGACGACGAGGTAGGCAGCCGCGGTGTACTTCTCCGACTGGGTCATGACAAGAGCTCCTTCAGCTCGCGCAGCGAGCGGTCGAGTCGCTTGCCCGCCAGCTCGATCAAGTACAGCGTCGCAAACAGTGCCAGCATCGCGGCGAGGCAGACGCAGAACGTGAAGAACTGCGCCCCTGTCATCTGAGGCCCGCTCAGCTTGAAGACCTGCGGATGGATGAATTGCTTCGAGAGCCTGATCGCGAGGAACGACACGGGAATCAGCACGACGCCGAAGAGCGCGTAGACAGCGCTCATGTTCGCGCGTGCAGGTCCCGGGTCGACCGAGAAACGAAGCATGAAGTACGCACAGTAGAAGAGGAAGAGCACGAGGAAGAGGACGAGCTCGTCCTCGCCCCACGACCACCACACACCCCACGAGATGCGCGCCCAGATCGAACCGGTCAAGAGCGTCAGCGCGCCGAAGATCACTCCCTGGTGGATCGCGACGTAGCTCTCCAGGTCGGCGCGCTCGTCGCGCTTACGCAGGTAGCGCAAGGCCTTCCACGCTCCCCAACCGAAGCATGCGTAGGCCGTCAGGGCGAGCGGCACGTGGAAGTAGAAGATGCGCTGCGAGAGGCCCTGGTCGGCGTCGGCGGGCGCGTAGAAGAACGCGAGGGCGATCGCCAGGCCGAGGAGGCCGGCACCGGCGGCCGCGAGGGCGGGCAGCTTCATGGGGCGAATCGTAGTCTCAGAGGGTCAGACCTCCGCGACGACGTATTCGAACGTCGCCCAGCTGAGCAGGACGAAGATCGCGTCGTACAGCGCGAGGAAGCCGAGGTAGCCGCCCACCCCGCCGACGACGATCGGGATCGCCATCGGGAGGAAAAGCAGCGGCAGGAGCAGCTCGCGCGCGCGACCGGCGACCGCCATCGCGCCGAAGAGGGTGCCCACGGTGCTGATTCCGATGTCCGCGAGCGCCACGGCCGCCACCGTGCGCCCGTCCAGCCCGTGGAAGAAGATCGCGAAGGCCGGCAGGGCGACGACCTCGGCCGCGACGAGAAAGGCGAAGACCGCGATCGCCTTGCCGAGCCAGATCGCGCTGCGGTCGACCGGCGTCAGGATCAGCGCGTCGAACATGCCCTGCTCGCGCTCGGCGACGAACGCCCGCGTGAGACCGAGCAATGCGGTGAAGATCAGCGCCGCCCAGAGGAGACCGCGTGCGGCAAGGCTGCTCGTGCCGCTCGGGAGGGCGAAGTGGAAGATCGTCAGCGCCGCGATCACGAAAAGCAGCATCGACGGCAGCGCCTCCTTCGCCCGCAGCTCGAGCAGCAGGTCCTTGCGCGCGAGCGCCGCGACGTCGGACGCGTAGGTCATGCGAAGGCCAGCCGTTCGGTCGCGTAACGCTCGACGCGCTCCGGCTCGTGGGTTGCAACCACCCAGGTTCGCGGCTCGTCGAAGACGCCGTCGAGCAGCGCCGCGCCTTCTGCATCGAGCGCGTTGAATGGCTCGTCGAGCAACAGGTGAGTCGGTTCGTGCAGCAGCACGCGACAGAGGCCGAGGCGCTGCTGCATGCCACGCGAGAACGTCGAGACCCGTTCGTGGCGCACGTCCCAGAGGTTGAACCGCTCGAGCAGCATCCCGATGCGCTCGCCGCGTTCGGGAAGCCGGTAGAGGCGCGCGAAGAGCGTGAGGTTCTCGAGCGGCGTCAGCTCGCGGTAGACGAGCGGCTCGTGCCCGAGATAGCCGATGGTGTGCCGCGCCGGCAACTGCAGCTCACCGGCGGTCGGCGCAGCAAGACCTGCGAGCACGCGCAAAAGCGTCGTCTTACCGGAGCCGTTCGGCCCTGTGACGAGGAGGAACCCACCGTCGGGCACGTCGAGGTCGATGCCTGCGAACACACGGCGGTCACCGAAGCGCTTCGCGAGGTCGCGCGCGCGAATCACGACTCGATCACGATGTCCGCACGCGAGCGTGGATCGACTCGATCGATGTAGAGCCGCTGACCGGGGTGGTAACGGCGTTCGTAGCGTACTCGCACGTTCTCCATCAGGTGAGCATCCCTGGCCTCCGCGCGCCGGAGTGACTCCTCGAACGAGACGTCGACCCAGATGCGCAGATCCCACAGGTCGTCAAGTTCCGGGCGCTGCAGGAACACACCGTCGGCGACAACGGGGCCGGCGGCGACCAGAACCGCCTCACGAAACGCGTGGAGGTCGAACGAGTCTTCGTAATACCCTTCCGGCGATTCGTCGCCGCGTGCGTACCGCACTTCTTTCGGATGGAGGAAGTCGTCGATGCATACGCGCGTGGCCTGTAGAAGCACTCCGAGTCGATCGGCAAGGGTGGTCTTGCCTGCAGCGTCGATCCCATCGACCGCGATGCGCGTCACGTCCGGAACACCCGCGCCGCGGCGCGATGGAAGCCGTCCGGCTGGCCCGCCGCGGCGAACGTGTCTGCGATCTCCTCCAGCTCGCCTTCCCAACGCCACCCCTTCGTTGCAGCCGAGCGCTCGGCGCGCGGCAGGCGCTGGGCGAGCTCGGGCGCCGCGATCTCCCACTCGTCCTCGACACCGAAGTGGCGTGCGACGTCGCGGATCGCCAGCAGCATCGCCGCCGACCCTTTCGACCACGCTGCGTACGCCATCTTCAGCGCGGACGCGTCGGCGACGACGCGCGGCTCGAGCTTCGACCCGACGAAGAGCACCGCGACGGAAGCGGCGCCGGAGCCCGAGAGGTACAGCGTGGTTCCCGGCTCGTCGGGTGGGCCGCCGACGATGCCGCCGTCCACGAACCGCGGGTGAATAGCGGCAATCTCCTTTGCGCGCATCGGTGAGATCGCGTTCGCATCGACGTACACGCCGTCGAAGCCCTGGGCTGCCCGCGCGACGTCGAGCGCCCCATGCGGTGGGCAGATCGAGAGGAGGAGCTCTGCCTCGCCGGCCAGCGCCTCGACGGTTCCTACGTCTCGGAAGGTCTGCGCGCGCTCGTGGGTAGAGGGGCTTCGCCCTTGCGAGGCCCACAGCACCTCGTGTCGATTGGCCTGCAGCGCACGTCCGACCGACGCACCCATCTCACCCGGGTGCATGAGGCCGACGATCACAGCACGTCGGCCAGCACGAATGCGAAGAACGCAACCGAGATCACGCCGTTCATCGTGAAGAACGCCGCGTCGAGCCGGCGTAGGTCGCCGGGGCGCACGAGCGTGTGCTCGTACAGCAGCAACGCGCCGACGATCAGCACACCGAGCCAGTACAGGATCCCGACGTCGAGGCCGATCCCCGCGGCGGCGAGCAGCCCGATCGTCGCGAGGTGCAGTGCGCGCGCGCCGGTGAACGCTCCGCGCTCACCGAATCGCGTCACCCAGGAGTGAAGTCCCTGCGCGCGGTCGACGTCCTTGTCGAACAGCGCGTAGAAGAGGTCGAACCCCGAGACCCACGCGGCGACCGCGACGCCGAGCGCCCAGGCCTGCCACGGCAGCTCGCCCTTGATCGCTGCCCACGCGCCGACGGGCGCGAGACCGTCCACCGCGCCGAGCCAGAGGTGGCACAGCCACGTGAACCGCTTCAGGTACGGGTAAACGACAAACGCCACGACCGGGACCGGCGACAGCCACTGGACGAGCGGGTCGAGCTGGGAGACGGCGAGGGCGTACACCGCGAGTGAGAGCAGGCAGAAGGCGACGACCGCCGCCTTCGTCAGGGCGCCTGACGGGATCTCCCGCGCCGCTGTACGCGGGTTTGCCGCGTCGATGCGCGCGTCGATCAGACGGTTGAGCGCCATCGCGAGCGACCGCGCGCCGACCATCGCCACCGTGATCCAAAGCAGGTCGTGGGCCGACGGCACGCCGCCGACCGCAAGGAACGCGCCGACGTAGGCGAACGGAAGCGCGAAGATCGTGTGCTCGAACTTGACGAGCCGGTAATAAAGACGGGCGATGCGCATCAGGCGGAAGTGTGCTGATGCGTTGTATCTCTATGGACAGTGGGTTCGTCGGCGAGAAGCGACAACGCGTGGCCCAGAGCGGGCTGCAGCACGGCGTAGCCGTCGTGGCAGCCGCCGGTCGAGCCGGGGAGGTTGACCACGAGCGTGCTGCCGAGGACGCCGGCGACCCCGCGTGAGAGCAGGCCGTGGGGGGTCTTGGAGATCGAGTCGGCGCGCAATGCCTCGGCGATTCCCGGTGCCTCGCGCTGCAGCACCGTGCGCGTCGCCTCCGGCGTGACGTCCCGCGGAGCGAGCCCGGTGCCGCCCGTCGTGAGCACGACCGACGCGAGCGCGGCCAGGTCCTCGATCGCGGCCGCGATCTGCTGCGCCTCGTCAGGAACGAGGCGCCGTTCGACCTCGTAGCCGTCACTCCGCAGGAGCTCTTCGAGCAGGTCGCCGCTCCCATCGACCGCCTCGCCGCGCGAGACGCGATCGGAGATCGTCAGAACCGCCGCCGTGATCATGTTGGCCCCGACTCCGCCCGGCCTTCGTCTTTGACCTTCTCGAGCAGCTCGACGCTGAATGTCATTCCCTTGTCGATCGCCTTCGCCATGTCGTAGACCGTGAGCGCCGCGACCGACGCAGCAGTCAGCGCTTCCATCTCGACTCCTGTCTGTGCAGTCGTCTCTGCGGATGCAACGATCTCGACGCCGTCTTCGAGAACGGTCGTGTCGACCTGAATGTGCGTGAGCGGTAGCGGATGGCAGAGCGGGATGAGCTCCGACGTGCGCTTCGCGGCCATGATCCCCGCGAGCTGAGCCGTCGTCAGCGCGTCGCCCTTGGGCAAATCGCGCAACTTCGTCGCGGTCTCGGCACCCATGCGCACGACTGCACGTGCCACCGCGCGCCGGCGCTGCGCCGGCTTCGCACCGACGTCGACCATCTTCACCGCGCCCGTCTCGTCGACGTGGGACAAATCTGTCAACGCCGATACCTCTTCGCGAGCGCAAGCAACGCACGACGCTCGCGCCAGGCCGCACGTGCACGCGCCGGAAGCCCGTCGCTGTAGAGCGCGCCGAGCGCGCCGCGGAACGCGTCTGCCGCCTGTTCGTCGTACGGGAACCACCAGGGCACGCCCACGCGGCCCGAGTCGCGATCGACGAACTTCGGCGAGGTGAGGTCGTACAGGCCGTGCTTCGAGTGCGTGCGGCCGAAGCCCGACTCGCCGCGCCCGCCCCACGTCGCCTGCGACGACGCGTAGGAGTAGGCGTGGTCGTTGTGCCAGACCGTCCCCGCGCGGAGACGGTGGGCGGCGCGTTGCGCGCGCTCGAGATCGCGCGTCCACACCGACGCTCCGAGTGCGAATGCACTGTCGTTGGCAGCACGAATCGCCTGCGCGTCGTCGGTGACGCGCGTGACGGTGACAACGGGACCAAACGTCTCATCGTGCTCGATGCGCGCGTCGTGCGGCACATCGACGAGAACGGTCGGCTCGTAGTACCAGCCCGGGCGGGTCGATGACTGCGCGCCGACGAGCGCGCGAGCGCCGCGCGCGATGGCGTCGTCGACGAGACCGGCCACCTTGTCGCGTTGCTCTTCCGAGATCAGGGGGCCAAGCTCGAGCTCACGCGCCTTGCGGGTCAGCTCTTCGACGAAGGGCTCGTACAGCGCGCCCTGCACGTAGATGCGCTCGACACCTGAGCAGGCCTGTCCGCAGTTCACGAACGAGCCCCACAGTGCGCCGTCGACCGCGCGTTCGAGATCCGCGTCGTCCAGCACGATCATCGGGTCCTTGCCGCCGAGCTCGAGCGTCACCGGGACGAGACGCTGCCCCGCGCTCGCGGCGACGAGCCGACCGACCTCGGCGGAGCCCGTGAAGAGCACCTTGCCGAGCCCGCGCGCCTTGACGAGAGCCTCACCGACTGAGCCGTCACCCTGCGCGACCCGCACCGGAGCGCCTGCGCTCGCGAAGATCTCCGCCACGAGTGCGCCGGACAGCGGAGTCAACTCGGACGGCTTCAGCACGACTGCGTTCCCCGCAGCAAGAGCGTAGGCCGTCTGCGTGAACGGGATCGCGAACGGGAAGTTCCACGGAGCGATCACTCCGACGACGCCGATCGGCTCGTAGTGCAGCGACGCCCTCTTATGCTTCAGGTGGAGCTGCGGATATCGGGTCCGCTCGGGCGCGAGCAGTCTCGGCGCCTCCTTGGCGAGCCAGACGAGCGCGTCGAGCGCGGGATAGAGCTCCGTCGTGAACGCCTCGACGCGCGGTTTCCCGGTTTCCGCGATCACGATGGCGGCGATCTCGTCAGCCCGCTCGAGGACCGCGTCCGCAACCCGCACGAAGAGCGCGCGGCGGTCGGCAAGCGATGTCTCGCCCCAGGCCTCCTGGGCGAGCTTGGCCTCGGTCACGACCTCCTGGACCGCGGCGGGATCGGTCCTCCTGACCGTGCCGACGAGCTCGAGCGTCGCCGGGTTGACGACGCGCAACTCACCGGTGACAGCGACCGTCATCCCGAAAGGTTACGCCGAGACGCGATCGAGGTCGGCGAGCAGGGCCTGAACCCACTTCGTCACGTCGTTCTCGCGCACCTGGGCCTGGATCGCCGCGGCCCGGCGCGCCCGCTCCTGTGGCTCCATCGTCAGGGCCTCGTGCAGCGCCTCGGCCTGGCCCCAGACGTCGAACGGGTTCACCGTCACGGCCCACTCGCCGAGCTCTTCGTGGGCGCCTGCATTTTCGGAGAGCACGAGCACTCCGTCGCGCGCGTTGACAAGCGGCCCCTCCTTCGCGACGAGGTTCATGCCGTCGGAGACCGCGTTGGCGAACAAGACGCCGTATTGCTTGTACGCCGCCACCGATTGAGGGAAGTTGTCCGCGACCTGCACCTCCAACGCGCCGGGATACCGCGCGCTGACCGCGGCGGCCTCCTGCTCGATCGCCGCCCGGTACTCGACATACTCGGCGATCGTCTCGCGCGACGGGTCGAGGCGCGCGAGCAGCTTCACACGCCCGCGCCACTCGGGGTGCTCGTCGAGCAGAATCCCGAACGCGCGGAGCCCCCGGGCGATGTTCTTGGACGGGTCCGTACGGTCGACGCGCACGATCAGCTTCTCGGGCCGCCCGAGCGTCGCCTCAGCCGCGAGGACCGCCTCACTCTCGCGCAGCTCGTCGAACTCGGCTACGTCGATCGAGATCGGGTGGTGTGCGATCAGCGTCTTGTGCGTCGGACAACCGATGTCGCCGCAGCTGCGTTCGAAATTGCGCGCCCACCGCTCGGTATGGAACCCGACGACATCGTTCGCGAGCAGCCCGTCGTGCACCGCACGGCGCATGTCTCGCGGCAGCGTCGTCCAATCGGCGGGCCACGGAATGTGCACGAAGTGCGCGAGCTTCGCATCGGGTCGCGCTTCGCGCACCATGCGCGGCGCCAGATACAGGTGGTAGTCGTGAAAGAAGACGGTTGCGCCCGGAGTGTTGTCTAACTGGGTAACAACGGCGTCTGCGAACGCGCGATTGACCGTCTCGTACCCCTCGCGCCACGCCTCGTGAAACGCCTGGTCGATCGTCGGGTTGAACGCGGGCCCCCAGAGCTCGTGCTGGATGAACCACAGCATCGGGTTGGCGACGATGTTGTAGTAGAGGTCGTAGGCCCGCGGGTCGTGCGCGACCATCACGACGTCGCCTGCTCCCTCCGTCGCGACGACGCGGTCTTCGTCGGTCGTCGCACTCGCGATCCAGGTGACGTCATGGTCGTCTCGCAATCCGCGCAGCGCGGTGACGAGACCGCCCCCGCCGCGACGCTCGACGCGCACGCCGTTCTCGTCGCGGTCGTACGTCACGGGGCCGCGGTTCGAAACGACGATGAGCGGCCGGTGCTCAGACAACGGTGATGGTGCTGCCGCCGGTGTCGTTGCCGGCGAGGCGGTTGAAGAGAACGAGCCAGTCGCGCAGAAGCCGCGGCATCAGGAAATGGCGTCGCACGTGCTCCTTGCCGCGTAACGCGCGCGCGCGCGCCTCCGCCGGGTCGCCCAGCACTTCGATGCACGCCTGCGCGCACTCCTCGACCGAGTCGACGAGCCAGCCCGTCTCGCCGTCGCTGATCTGGGTGACAATGCCACCGACGCGGCCGGCCACCATGGGCCGGCCTTTCCAGAGCGCTTCGGTCACCGTCAGTCCGAACCCTTCCTTGATCGACTTCTGGATCAGCGCGTCGGAGTGCACCTGGAATGCATTCACCTCCACCGCGCCGACACTGTTCATGTTGCTGAGGATGTAGATGTCCGGATCGTCGGCCGCGTACTCGAGCGTCCGGTTGTAGTAGTCCCAGCCCTCCGGATCGTCGTGCGCCATCGAGCCGACGAGCGCGAGCTGCACATCGGGGAACCGCTCTTTGACCAGCCGGTATGCGTCGATCACACCGACCGGGTCCTTCCACGGATCGAAGCGCGACACCTGCGTGAGCAGCGGCCGCTCGACGTCGATGCCGAACTGGTCGACGATGTACGACGCGTCCTCCTGCGCCAACGCCATGTTCTTCGGCATCAGCGGATCGATCGCCGGCGGCCAGATCACGACTTCCGGGAGATCGTCGGCCTGCGGCACGTACTCGCGCATGTGAAAAATCGCGTCGTCGTAGAAGCGCAGTGACGGCAGCAGGACGTCCATCACGTCGAAGTTCGGCGTCGAGAAGTCGATGTGCCCGCGCCAGATCCACTTCGACGTGCGGTCGGGGAACGCATCGATCATCGCGATCGGCTGCGGGTCGTGAATGATCACGTAGTCGTACTCGTCCGCTGCGAATTCCGCAGCGTTCTGTTCGTTGTAGCGCCGGAAGATCGTTTGCTCCTCCGCGGTCAGCGAGCGCGCGTCGCCTTGAAGCCCGTTGTGAATCGCCTTCGTGACGTTGAAGAACTCGTCGGCGCCGTGAATGATCCTCCACTCGACTTCGAGCCCTGCGTCGGCCATCAGCGGGACGAGCGTGTAGTTGATCTCGGCGACACCACCGCCGAAAGCGGTCGCAGACACGTGCGCGACGCGCTTCCCCTGCAGCGGCTCGGCCAGACGGCGGATCTCGTCCATCAGCCCGCGCGAAACGAGGGTCGCGTAGTCGCCAAGCGATTTGTGCCCGACGTTGACGAGTTGGAGCAACCCTGTCCCTTAGTAGCTCAGGACAGGTGCTTCACGAAGCGCAGGAAGGATCCTCCCTGCGGACGCTCGCGAATCTCGAACTCGTCGGCGAGCGCCTCGATGATCGCGATTCCGAGGCCACCCTCCGACAGCTCGTCGTCGGCCAGCGCGTCGCTCGGCGTAGCGGGCGGATCGAAGCCCTCGCCCTCGTCCATCACCTCGACGACGAGCTTGTGGTCGTGCAACTCGTAGAGGATCTCGACCGTGCCTTCGCCGCCCGCATAGGCGTGACGAACCGAGTTCGTGCACGCCTCGGTGAGCGCCAGCTTCAGGTCGCCGAGCACCTCCTGGCGCAGACGCTCAGGGCGCAGGCGCGCGATCCCGGTCAGAGCAAGCCGGCCCAGCGTGATGTATTCCGGCTTGGCCGGAATCGTCAGCCGAATCGAATGGATGTGCCCGTCGCCGTTCAGCGCACCGCTGGTCATCACGGTCTCTCTTCCCTTCGGATTCGGAAGGTAAACATCGCAGATTCTGTCGAATCCTGATGTCGGCCGCTGTTCCGCCTCCTAGGCAGGTGCCCGGCCGGCCGGTTCGCTAACCCGGAGGGGGACGCGCGTCGAGCGTCACCGGGACGACCCGGCGCTGCTGGCCTCGCACGACCGTGAAGCGGGCGATCTCGCCCGGGACGAGCCTGGTTGTGACAATCCGCACGACGTCCTGAGCGCCCGTGACGGGAATCCCGTTGATCGCGACGATCGCGTCGCCGCCGACCTTCACCCCGATCCCCTCGTAGATCTCGTCCCTCGTCCCGGCCTTGATCCCCGCCTTCTCGGCTGCCGTGCCCGCGTTCACGACGTCGACGAGGGCACCGCGGCTCGCGGCGTAGCCGAACTTCTTGGCCACGGCCGGGGTCAGATCCTCGGTCTTGATCCCGACGTAGGCGTAGCGGACGCCGCCGGTCTTGAGCAGCTGGTCGATCGAGCGCCGGGCGGAGTCGATCGGGACGGCAAAGCCGACCCCTTCGAAGCCCGACCCTGCGCCACTGGAGCGAATCTGAGCATTGATGCCGATTGCGCGCCCCCGGGCGTCGAAGAGCGGCCCGCCCGAGTTGCCGTGGTTGATCGGGGCGTCCGTCTGGATCGCGTCCACGAGGTCGTAATTCGAGGTCAGGGAGGGAATCGAGCGCCGGATCGCCGAGACGACACCCACCGAAAGTGAATCCGCGTTCCCGAAGGGGCTGCCGATCGCGGCCACGGGCTCGCCCACGATCACCCGGCTCGAATCACCGAGCGGCACCGGATCGAGGGAGTGCTGCTTCGGATCGACCCGGAGGAGCCCGACGTCGTCGAAGAGATCGACGCCGACGACCGTCGCCGTGACCCGGTCCCCGTCTGAGAACTCCACGTAGATGGTGCGCGCAGGCGTCGTCTTGCCACCGTTTTGGCCCGCGGTCGTGATCACATGGGCGTTGGTCAGGATCAGGCCGTCCGCCGAGACGACGAAACCGGAGCCCTGGCCGGCCGTGGCGGTCGGCGCGTCGAAGTACGAGATGATCGTGACCACGCCGGCGGCGCGGGTGCGGAAGATCTGGGCGGGCTGGAACCCGTTGCCGAGCAGCGGCTTCGCGGCGACGACCGGGGCGCCGGGGTCGCCCACCGAGGCCGCCGGGGCGCGCACGACGACCGTCTTCGTCGAGGTGCCGCCGATCCAGCCGGCCGCAGTCGCGACGACGAGCACGAGCGCACCGCCGACGGCCGCGGAGAGCAAGGAGAGGGCTGCACCAGACCGTGCGGTCACAGGCGAGCACTGTAGCCGGGGTAACGGCTCGCTTTGCGGAATTGGCTTAAACGCAAGGTTCTAGCGTTTCCACGTGCAAAGGACCTGCCCGAGGGGGCCGTGTCCCGGCTCCGGCTCAGACGAGTCCGGAGGCGACGTGCCGATCCGGCGCCTCTGTGCTCAGCACGAGCGTGAAGAGCGTCCAGCCGTTCTGGGAGTCCACCTCGATCCGGCCGCCCATCACCTCGGCGAGCTCCCGGGCGATCGCGAGGCCGAGGCCGCTGCCGGAGGCGCGGGTGCCGTCCAGGCGGTAGAAGCGCTCGAAGATCTGCCCGTGCGCCTCACGGGGGATCGCCGGCCCGTCGTTCGCCACCGTCAGCGTGGCGCGGCCACCGTCGACCGCGGTCGAAACCCGGACCGTCGTCCCCGGCGGCGTGTGCACCAGAGCGTTCTCGACCAGGATCCGCCCGATCTGGAGCACACGCTCCGCGTCCCCCTCCACCGCCACGGGCTCCGCGGCCACCTCGATCGCGTGTTCGCCGGCGCGGCCGCGGAACTCGGCCGCCACCTCCTCTGCGAGCTCCGCGAGCTCCACCGGCTCGCTCGCCACGCTCAGGCGGCCGGCGTCCAGCCGGGAGAGGTCGAGCAGGTTGGTCGCGAGCTTCGTCAGCCGCGCGACCTGCTCACGCATCTGGGCGAGGAATTCCTCGCGGGTCTGCTCGTCCAGGCCCGGATCGTCCATCAGCTCGAGGAAGCCGCCCAGGGAGAAGAGCGGCGTCCGCAGCTCGTGAGACGCGTTGGCGATGAACTCGCCGCGGGCCCGGTCGAGGTTCGCGAGCCGCAGGCGCATGCGCTCGAACGTCCGCGCGAGCTGGCCCAGCTCGTCGGTGCCGTGGTCGACCATGGGCGAGTCGAAGTCTCCGGCGGCGATCCGCTCTGCCGCAGCCTCGAGCCGCCTGATGCGTCGCGCAAAGAGACTCGCTCCGCCGTAGCCGAGCAGGACGGCGAAGGCGATCGCGAGCCCGCCGGCCACGAGCACCCGTTTGCGCACGACCGACACCACCTGGAGCTGGTCGTGGAGCGGCGCCGAGAGCATCACGACGGACGCGCCGATCGGATAGGCCACCTCCGCGAATTCCTGGCCGTTGCGCGTCACCGTGCCACGGGCCAAGGTCTGAAGCCGGATCGCGTCGAACGCGACCGGGTCGTTGACCACGTCGGTCGAGTCGCTCTCCAGATTGGAGTCCGCGTACGGGACGAGCAGCGCCGGCGTCTCGTTGGCGAGATCGAACACCACCACGCGAGCGTTGATTCTCGGCGCGAGCGCCGAGGCGAACTGCTGCTTCAGGAAAGGGGCCGACGGATAGTTCGGCACGGCGCGCTTGCGCAGAACGGTCTCGAGCGTCCGCAGCTCGTTGTTCTCCAGCGACGTTTTGTAGGAGGGAACGACGATCAGGTAGACGATCGCCAGCACGCCTGCGACCACGAGCAGAAGCGCGAGAGCAAGCCTGCCGCCGACGCTCCTGAACGGTCTCACCGGTCGCGAAAGCGGTAGCCGACGCCGCGCACGGTGAGGATGAACTCGGGCGTCCGCGGCTCCGCCTCGAGCTTTTCGCGCAAATGCCGCACGTGGACGTCGATCGTCCGCGGATCGCGGTAATCGGCGCTCTTCCAGAGCGCCTCGAGCAGCATCCGCCGGCTGAACACCCGCCCCGGCTGGGCCGCGAGGGCACGGAGAAGCTCGAACTCGACGTAGGTCAGCTGGACGGGGTCGCCGCGCACCTCGACGACCCGGCGCGGAATGTCGATCACGAGGCCGTCGACCTCGATCCGTTCCTCCTGTTCCTCGCCCGGGGTGTGCGGAGCCTTCGCGCGACGCAGCAGCGCCCGCACGCGCGAGCGGAACTCGCGGATCGAGAAGGGCTTCGTGATGTAGTCGTCCGCGCCGAGCTCGAGCCCGATCACCTTGTCGAGCTCGTCGTCGCGCGCGGTCAACATGATGATCGGCACGGTGCTTGTCGCGCGAAGGCGCTTGCAGACCTCGAGCCCGTCGAGGCGCGGAAGCATGATGTCAAGCACGACGAGGTCGATCGTGTGCGCGGCGAACTGGCGCAGGGCCTCCTCGCCGTCGGCCGCCTGGACGACCGTGAACCCGTCCCGCTCGAGGGGAAACGCGAGGACCTTGCGCACGGAGTCCTCGTCGTCGACGAGCAGGATCGTGGGGGCGGCTTCGGTCAAGGTCGTGGGAGTAGCTCTCGCGGCGTAAGGCCTTTCCAGCGCTCCGCGGCAGCTACTGCCAGGATAGCCCTGCAATGGCGGCGCACCGTACCCCCGCACGCCGTCGTCGCGCGCGCCGCGGCTCCCTCGAACGTCCCGTCAATGCGCGCCTCTACCGCAGCGCATTCCTCTTCGCCTCCCTGCCGCTTCTGATCCTCGCGTTCAGCATCGTGCGACCGGGCGCACTGCCGGCGCCGCTCCTCCCGCCGAACTTCGACGGCACGGCGACACGCCGGCTCGCCGAGGAGCTCGCGACCGCAACACCCGACCGCGCGCCGAACGGCACCGGGTCGCTCCGTGCCGGCCAGTGGTTCCGCGACCAGATGGCGCCGTACGCGCTGCCGGTCTCGGCGGATGCCTGGGACGCACAAATCCCGGCGCTCGGCACGGTGCGGCTGCGCAACCTCTGGGCCGTCGCAACCGGACAGTCGAGCGACGCGATCGTCGTGATGGCCCACCGCGACGACACCGGCGTCGGACCGGGGGCGAACGACAACGCGAGCGGAACGGCGGCGCTCATCGAGCTCGCGCGCAACTACGCGCAAACGGCGGGCGGCCGCGTGCGCTCCGCGCACACGATCGTGTTTCTCTCCACGGACGGCGGCGCGTTCGGCGGCCTCGGCGCCGAGCGCTTCATCACGCACGCGCCGTTTCGCATCGTCGCGACGATCAACCTCGACGCAATCGGCGGCCACGGTGCACCGCGTGTTGTCATCACAGGCGACAGACCGCGATCACCGGCAGCGACGTTCGTCGAGACGGCAGCGCGGCGCGTCTTCGAACAGACGGGCGTGCCGGCGCACCGCGCGACGATCGTCGCGCAGCTGATCGACCTCGGCTTCCCGTTCACGCTGTACGAGCAAGGCCCGTTCGTCGCGCACGGTATCCCCGCGATCACGCTGACGACCGCCGGCGAGCGGCCGCCGGCTGCGTTCGCCGACCGCCCCGAGCAGTTGAGCGATGTGCGATTGACCGCGATGGGACGCGCCGCACAACAGGTGATCGGATCGCTCGACCAGGGGCTCGAGCTTGCGCAGGGAACGACCAGTTTCGTCTGGGCCGGCAACCGGATCGTGCGCGGCTGGGCGATCGAGCTCGTGCTGTTCTCGCTGCTGATCCCGTTCCTTGTCGGCGTCGTCGATCTTTTCGCGCACTGCAGGCGCCGCGGCATCGCGCTCCTGCCCGCCATGCGCAGCCTGCGCACGCGACTCGGCTTCTGGCTGTTTGCCGGGCTCGGCTTCTATGCCTTCAAGCTGCTCGGTGCGTGGCCGGCGGGCGCACCGCGACCTCCGAACCCGACGACGGCCGCGGCGGGCGACTGGCCGGTGCTCGCACTGATCGGGCTCGCCGCCGTCGTGCTCGTGGGCTGGATCGTCGCGCGTCACCGGCTCGTGCCACGCCGTCCCATCGGCGCCGACGAGCGGCTTGCGGGGGAGACGGCCGCTCTCCTCACACTCGCCGTCGTTTCGTTGCTCGTCTTGGCAACTAACCCGTTCGCTCTGGTCTTCGTCCTCCCGGCCGCGCACGCGTGGCTGTGGCTCCCGCAGGTGCAGAGCGGGAGGCCGCCCGCTCGGGCGCTCGTCCTGCTGGTCGGGCTGACCGGCCCTGCGCTGATCCTCCTGTCGCTCGGCGTGCGCTACGGGCTGGGGTTCGACGCGCCGTGGTACCTCCTCCAGCTCGCTGCGCTCGGCTACGTCCAGGCCCCGTCGGTCGCGATCGCCCTGAGCGGCGCCGCCTGCGCGGCGCAACTGGCCGTCGCCGCGGCGAACCGGTACGCGCCCTATCCCGAGCCCGACGAGCGGCCCGCCCGAGGGCCGCTGCGCGAGCTCGTGCGCACCGTGATCCTCGCCCTGCGTGCCCGCCGGCGCGTAACCGAGGAGCGCCGCCGCGCGTTCGGAGGATAGGTGCGTAAAACACTCAGAATTTTCGGTTCGCTCTTGATTGTCGCCGGGGTGCTCACGCTGGCGTGGGTCGTCCTCGTGTGGCGCTGGGAGGACCCGTTCACCGCGGCCTATACCCACTTCCAGCAGTCGCGGCTCGCGAGCACCTACGAGCAGCAGTCCGCCGCCTACCGGCCACGGGTGAGGCACGGCAACCTGGCGAGCGTTCGGCGTCAGGTCGCGGACGAGGCCCGTGCGTATCGGCGTTCTCTCCAGGCAGGCGAACCGGTCGGGCGGATCCGCATCGGGCGGATCGGCCTGAAGATGGTCGTGGTGCAGGGAACCGATCACGACTCCCTGAAGAAGGGGCCGGGCCACTACGCCGGCAGCGCGCTGCCGGGCGAGGGGCACCTGATCTATGTCGCAGGGCACCGCACCACGTACCTCGCGCCATTCGCAGCGATCGACAAGATCCGCGCGGGCGACTACATCCGCTTCGAGCTGCCGTACGGAACCTTCACCTATCGCGCGACGCGTCACTACATCGTCGCGGCGACCGCCGTAAACGCGCTCAAGGACACCGGCACCGAGATCCTCCGGCTGCAAGCGTGTCACCCGCGCTTCTTTGCAACGCATCGCTATCTCGTCGACGCGAAGCTCGTCGACGTCTCGCCGCGCGGCGGCAGCGCCTACGCGCCGGTCAGATCCGCAAGTAGCTGACCAGCGCGCCTTCGGTCAATTCGCCGTCTCCGCGCGGGACCAGTACAAGCGCCGATGCAGCGGCGCTGCGCACGATCATGTGCGACTCCTGTCCGGTGAGCGGCGTCAGCACGACGGCGCCGCCCTCGATGCTCGACCGCGCACGGACGAGCTCGTCCCGTTGAGCAGTCCGTCGCACCACCGCACCGAGGCGACCGGGAAGATACGCAGGCCCGGTCTCGCGCGCACCTTGCAGCGCGAGGAGCGCGGGGCGGACGAACAGCTCGAACCCGACGAGCGACGAGACGGGATTGCCGGGCAGCCCGAACACCAGCGTCGCCCCGCGAACCGCGAACGCGATCGGCTTCCCCGGCTTGACCGCAACGCGCCAGAAGACCTCTTCGGCGCCAAGGTCTGCGAGCGCACCGCGCACGAGGTCGTGCGGGCCGACGGACACACCTCCCGACGTCACGAGCACGTCGTGGTCGAGACCGCTCTCGATCGCCGCGCGCGTCGCCCCTACGTGATCGCTCACCGCCGCGAGTACCGTCACCTCGGCGCCTGCCGATTCGAGTTGCGCCCTGAGCAGCACGGTGTTCGACTCGTAGATCTCACCGAGCGCGAGTGGCTCGCCGGGCGCGCGCAACTCGGTGCCCGTGGCGAGCACCGCGACGCGCGGACGACGTGCGCAGCGAAGGGTCGCAATGCCTGCGGCTGCGAGCGCGCCGAGTTGCGCGGGGCGCAGCAGATCGCCGGGCTCGACCACGACCTCGCCCGTGCGTGCATCGCCGCCGCGCGGGCGGATGTTCTCGCCCGGCGCAACACCTTCGACCTCGACGTCGCCGGACGTGCGCTCGACGGGGACAACCGCGTCGGCACCCGCGGGGACGACCGCCCCGGTCGAGATGACGATCGCCTCTCCGGCGCCGAGCTTCTGCTGCGCCGGGGCTCCGGCTGCCGACTGCCCAACGACCGAGAGCCGTCCGGGGGTATCTGCAGCCCTTACGGCGTAGCCGTCCATCGCCGAGCTGTCGAAGGGTGGAAGATCGGTCACCGCGGTCGCCTGCTCCGCCACGACGCGGCCGACAGCGCGCCCGACGGGCACGTCTTCTGTCTCCAGCGGGTGGGCCTGCGCGAGCACCTGGGCGAGGGCTTCGGTGATCGTCGGCAGGGAGCTCACGATGGATCACGATAATCCCCCGATGGCCGAAGAGGTGATTGCCGGTCGCTACCGCCTGATCGAACCGCTGGGCCGCGGTGCGATGAGCTCCGTCTGGCTCGCGGAGGATGAGGAGCTCGGGCGGCGCGTGGCGGTGAAGATGCTCGCCCCGAGCGCCGACCGGGCACGGTTCGAGCGCGAGGCGCGCGCGGCGGCGGCCCTTTCTCATCCCCAGATCGCCGCGCTGTACGACTACGGCGAGGACGATGGGCGCCCCTACATGGTGCTGGAGTACCTGCCGAACGGCTCGCTCGAAGAGCGGCTGAAAGACGGCCCGCTCGACGACGCGGAAGCGCTCCGGATCGCGACAGAGATGGCCGCCGGGCTTGCTCACGCCCATGACCGCGACCTCGTGCACCGCGACCTGAAGCCCGCGAACGTGCTCTTCGACGCCGATGACCGCGCCAAGATCGCCGATTTCGGGATCGCCCGGATGGGCGGATCGGGGACGCTGACCGAAGCGGGAACGGTGCTCGGCACCGCGTCGTACATCTCGCCCGAGCAGGCGTCCGGGCAGCTCGCCGGCCCGGCGAGCGACGTCTACTCCTTCGGCGTGATCCTGTTCCGGATGCTGACGGGGCGGCTCCCATTCGTCTCGACGAACGCGATGGAACTGGTGCGAATGCACCGCGACGACCCGCCGCCCGCCGTCGGCGAGTTGCGCAAGGACGCCCCGGCACGGCTCGAGAGCGTCACCACCGCCGCGCTCGCGAAGGACCCCGCGGACCGGCCGGCGGACGGCAGTGCGCTGCTGCGCGAACTGCGAGGCGGCGTGTCCAACCGCGGCGGCGGCGACGGCGACGCGACGATGGTCGTCGCGCCCGGCGCGTTCCCCCCGGCCTCCGACGCGACGCAGGTCCTGCGTCCGGTGCGCGTCCCTCCACGCCGGCAGCGGCGGGAGCTCTGGCTGGCGCCGCTGCTCCTGGTGCTCCTCGGGGGCGGCCTCGCACTCGCGCTGCTCACCACAGGTGGAGGCGGCGGCACGGAGACGACGAACCCGCTGACCGGTCTCAGCCTGCCGAGCGTGCCGACCGCCGGCTCGACCGAACCGGCGACC
>JBKJQL010000237.1:0-2539 GCA_046594035.1 Gaiellaceae bacterium | reverse complement strand
GTACCGCTCCTACAGCATGAGCACCCGTGTGGATGATGTCCTGCGCGAGGCGCAGCCCGGCCTCGAGGCCGCGGGCTGCAACGTCTCCGACCTCTTCTAGGGAATGGCACACTGCGGATCTGGAGCTTCTGCGCCGGATCGAGTCGCACATCCGCCTGCACGACCTGTTCGAGCCGGGCGGTGACGTCCTGTGCCTCGTCTCCGGAGGCGCAGACTCGACTTGCCTCTTCCATGCGCTCCGCGAGCTGGGCTTCAACGTCTCCGCGCTGCACGTCGACCACGGCCTGCGGGGCGCGGAATCGGACGAGGATGCGCGCTGGTGCGCCGAGCGCTTCGGCGCCGAGGTCGTGCAAGTGGGAGCGCGTTGCGAGACCGAGGCGGCGCTCCGCGACGTGCGCTACTCGTTCCGCGCCGGCGAGCTGCGCGCGACCGGCCACACGCTCTCCGATCAGGTCGAGACGATTCTCTACCGGCTCGCATCGAGCGGCACGACCAAGGGGATCAAGGTCAGGCGCGAGGACGGCGTGGTGCGTCCGCTGCTCTGCGTATGGCGCGAAGAGACGGAAGCGTTCTGCCGCGGGCGCGGCCTCGAGTGGCGCACCGACTCGACGAACCCCGACACGCTGCGCGGACTGATTCGCGACGAGATCTTGCCGCTGCTCACGCGTCTGCATCCCGGGGCGCGCGAGAACATCCTCCGGACGCTCGAGGAGCGGCGCACGATGCCGCCCGCGCTCGCGGAGCTGCTCGATTCTCAGGCGGGCTCGAAGCGAGTCGACCTCGGCGGCGGGGTGCAGGCGGTGCGTGAGCACGACCGGCTCTGGCTGGAGCAAGGGCCGCAAGAGTTGCGCGGCTCCCTCGAGTGGGGGGCGTGGCGGATCGAATCGCGCCTGCCGGGACTTAAGGTACGAGGATGGCGTCCGGGCGATCGGCTCGCGGGACGCTCCAAGAAGATTCAGGATGTGTTCGTGGACGCAAAGATCCCTCGCTCCGACCGTGAAGGCTGGCCGCTCGTCGTGCGCGGCAACGAGGTCGTCGCGGTTCCCGGCATCGTCGAAGCGGAAGGGGTGACCGCGACCCGTGTCGCAGACTGAAGTCGAAGCAGGTGTCGGCAAGGTGCTGATCGACGAGCAGCGCCTGCAGGAGCGGATCCGCGAGCTGGGCCGCGAGCTGTCGCTGGACTACGCCGGTCGCGAGCTGCTGCTCGTCGGCGTGCTCAAGGGCGCCGTGTTCTTCATGGCCGACTTGATGCGAAACCTTTCAGTCCCCTGCGAGATCGACTTCATGGCGATCTCCTCGTACGGCGCTGCGACTGACTCTTCCGGGGTCGTGCGGATCCTCAAGGACCTCGACATCAACATCGAGGGCCGCCACGTTCTGGTCGTCGAGGACATCATCGATTCCGGGCTCACGCTCTCCTATCTCCTGCGGAACCTCGAGTCCCGCGAGCCTGCCAGCCTGGAGATCTGCGCCCTCCTGACGAAGCCCGACCGCAGGGAGATCGACGTGCCCGTCAAATACGTCGGTTTCGAGATCCCGAACGAATTCGTGATCGGTTACGGCCTCGATTTTGCCGAGCGCTACCGGAATCTGCCGTATGTAGGGGTTCTGCACCCGGATCTGATGCCGGAAGGCGTCTGAAGAGCTTCTGAAGGAAGGGTTAGCGCGTGACCACAGGAACATCCAAAGAGCTACCCTGAGCGAACACCTCGTATGAACCGTTTCTTCCGCAGCGCGTTCTTCCCCCTCATCGTGATCGTCTTGCTGGTCTGGCTCGCGAGCCAGACGCTGATCCCGAAGAACAAGAACGTCGAAAAGCTCCAGACCTCCGAGGCGATCGCGAAGGTCGAATCCGGCAAGGTGGCGGAGGCCGTCTTCACGCCGAGCAAGCGCGCGATCACGCTCAACCTCACCGATGGCAAGAAAGCCACGGTGCACTACGCGAGTGATCAGGCGCAGCTGAAGTTCCAGGATCTGCTGCAGCGCAACGGGGTCAAGTGGGACTCGAAGGGTGTCGGCGGCTTCTCCTGGCTCGCGCTCGTCGGCTCGTTCCTGCCCTTCCTGCTCCTGATCGGTTTCTGGATCTTCCTGATGAACCAGGTTCAGGGCGGCGGCTCCAAGGTGATGAGCTTTGGCAAGTCGCGCGCGAAGCGGATGTCGCCGGACACGCCCAAGATGGGCTTCAAGGACGTCGCGGGCGTCGACGAGGCCGTCGAAGAGCTCCAGGAGATCAAGGAGTTCCTCGAGAACCCGAAGAAGTTCCAGGCGCTCGGCGCCTCGATCCCGAAGGGCGTTCTGCTCTACGGGCCTCCCGGCACCGGTAAGACGCTGCTGGCCCGCGCCGTTGCGGGCGAGGCCGGCGTGCCGTTCTTCTCGATCTCCGGCTCCGACTTCGTCGAGATGTTCGTCGGCGTCGGCGCCTCGCGCGTGCGCGACCTCTTCGAGCAGGCTAAGCAGGCCTCCCCTTGCATCATCTTCATGGACGAGATCGACGCCGTCGGGCGCCATCGCGGCGCGGGCATGGGCGGCGGGCATGACG
>JBKJQL010000233.1:0-2732 GCA_046594035.1 Gaiellaceae bacterium | reverse complement strand
GATGCTCCGGCTCCGGGTCGGCCAGGAGCACGACCGGGAGCCGGAGCATCCGGTCGACGTACTCCTGCGGGGTGCCGAGGCCGTAGATGCACGAGACGGACGCGACCACGATCGTGTCGCGCCGCGAAAGGAGGCTGGACGTGGCGGCGTGGCGCAACCGGTCGATGTCGTCGTTGCGCGACGAGTCCTTCTCGATGTAGAGGTCGGCCTGCGGGACGTACGCCTCGGGCTGGTAATAGTCGTAGTACGAGACGAAGTACTCGACCGCGTTCCCTGGGAAGAACTCACGGAACTCGTTGCAGAGCTGCGCGGCAAGCGTCTTGTTGTGGGCGATCACGAGGGCAGGCTTCTGAACCTGCTCGATGATCCACGCCATCGTGGCCGTCTTTCCGGTGCCCGTCGCGCCGAGCAGCGTCTGGAAACGCTCACCCGCGCGGAGGCCGTCCGAGAGCGTGGAGATCGCGCCGGGCTGGTCGCCCGTCGGGACATACGCGGTCGATGTTTTGAGCGGCTGCACGAGAGGGACAGGGTACTCCGCGTGACCGATGTGACCACCCGTCCCCCCTATGGCGCGTACGCCGGCATCACCGGCACCTTTCTCGGCGGCCTGGCAGTCGCAGGCACCCTCGCGCACCTGCTCGACCGCGACCCGGGCGAGAACGGCGCGCTCGAGCTCGTCGTGCTCGGAGCCGCCACGTTCAAGGTCGCGCGAACGATCACGCGAGACGACGTCGGGAGCTTCATCCGGGAGCCGTTCGTCGAGGAAGAGGCAGGCGATGGCAAAGAGCACGCGGTCGAGACCGGCGACCTCCGCCAGGCCCTCGGGGAGCTCGTCACGTGCTCGCGCTGCATCGGCACGTGGGTCGCCGCGAGCCTCGGGACGACGCAGATCGTCGCGCCGCGCTTCGGGCGCGTCCTGACCTGGACGCTCGCCGCCGCAGCCCTGAACGACTGGCTGCAGGCCGGCTTCGCCGCCCTGACGAAGAAGGCCAACGAACTTGAACGACGCACGGGGTAGTCCTCCGCCGCCGATACCCTCCCGGCGTGCTCCGGCTGGGACTCCTGGTCGCCGTGGTCGCACTCGCGGTCACCGCTCAAGCAGAAGCCGCGACGCTGACGGTCACGCCACGCAATTTCTCGCCCCACCGGGCCGTCCTGCAGGTCTCCGCGCAGCTTTCGATCAAGCGCCAGGTCGGCGTACGGCTCGTGACGCCGAACGGACGCGTAATCGGGTGGATCGTCCCACCCTCGCGCCGGCGTATCCTCGCTGTCGGCTGGAACGGCCGCATCCAGGGCAAGCGCGTGCCGGACGGCAACTACGTCGTTCGGCTCGTCTACCGCTCCGCCGTGCTCGCAAGCGCACCGCTGCGAGTCGACGGGCACGCACCGCAACTCCTACGCCTGCGGGCGAACAACGGCTCGACCCGCTTCGCGGGCGACGGGCCGCTGCACACGACGATCTCGCCGAACGGCGACGGCTTCCGCGACAAGGCGAACATCGAATTCCAACTGCGCGAGCAGGCGACGGTGACGATGGAAGTAACCCGCACCGTGAAAGTGCCGCGAGTCGTCTACACACTGACCGCGACGTTCGGCCGTGGCCCACACACGATGACGTGGTTGCCGGGACCCAATGTCAACCCGCGCAGCTATCTCGTCCGGCTGAGCGCGGTCGACCAATCCGGCAACCGCGGGACCTACGGTGCGCCGAATGCATTCGTCGGCCGCTACCCAAGGGGGGTCGTCGTGCGTCTGCAGGGGATCGACGCGGCGCTGAACAAGCCGAGCTATGCCCCTGGGGAGATCGCGCAGATTCGCATCGCAAGCGACGAGCCGTCGCTGAGCTACCGCGTCTTCAAGTCGGGGCCGGAGCAGCTGATCACCTACGCGGACAACCAGATGGCAGGGGTCGACATCGGCGTCGAACCGGTCGCGCTCGACTGGTCGCCCTGGCGCAACCGTCCGCACACGATCACGTTCCGCGTTCCGAACGTCCTGAGCGGCCTCTACTACGTGCAGTTCGGCGGCACTGACGGGCGCGTCGGCTACGCACCGTTCGTCGTGCGCCCGACCGTCCTCGGCGTGACGAACCGCGTGCTCGTCGTGCTCCCGACCAACACCTGGCAGGCCTACAACTTCCAGGACACGAACGACGACGGGTACGGCGACACGTGGTACGCGGGACCACCGAACCGCGTCGTCGACCTGTCGCGCGGATACATCGCGCGCGGCGTTCCGCCGCGCTTCTACCGCTACGACCTCCCGTTCCTCCACTGGCTCTACTGGTCCGGCAAGAGCGCGGAGTTCATCTCCGATTCGGACTTCGACCAGATCGGGAACGGCGACGAACTCGCGCGCGCGTACGACCTCGTCGTCTTCGAGGGGCACGAGGAGTACGTGACGACGCACGAGTACGACGTCGTCCAGCGCTACCGCGACCTCGGCGGCAACCTCATGTTCCTCTCGGCCAACAACTTCTTCTGGAAGGTCGACAAGCAGGGTCAGACGCTGCGCAAGATCGCGAAGTGGCGCGACGCCGGCCGCCCCGAAGCGGCGCTGATCGGCGTCCAGTACCGCGCGAACGACGACGGCCGGCGACAAGGCCTCTACAGCGTGCAGGCCGCCGCGTCGGCACCGTGGCTATGGGAGAACACCGGACTGGTGGACGGCTCGACGTTCGGACAGTTCGTCGGCGGCTATGGGATCGAGATCGACGCGACGACGCCGGCCTC
>JBKJQL010000300.1:0-7911 GCA_046594035.1 Gaiellaceae bacterium | reverse complement strand
ACGTCGGCCACGGTGAGCGGCCGCCCGAGCTCGCGCGCTATCGTCGTAAAAGCGGCGTCCTCGAGCCCGCACGCCGTGATCCAATCGGTGAACGGCGCCGGGTCGAGGTCGACGTTGAGCGCGTAGCCATGGGTCGAGACCCACTTCGAGAGGTGGATCCCGATCGAGGCGATCTTCCGCGGCGGGCTCTCGAGCCACACACCGGTCAGGCCCTCGATGCGCGTTGCCTCGATCCCGAATACCGCAGTCGTCTGGATCAGCGCCTCCTCGAGGTCGCGGCAGTAGCGCTTCACGTCCTGCCCGTGACGGGTCAGGTCGAGGATCGGGTAACAGACGAGCTGGCCGGGAGCGTGGTAGGTCGACTTGCCGCCGCGGTCGACCTCGACGACGTCGACGTCTGCGCCCTCGGGCACGTGCACCTCGCCCTCTTCCGTGCGCCGGCCGAGCGTGATCGTCGGCGGATGCTCGAGGAGCAGCACCGTGTCGGGCCGCTCGCCGCGTGCCACCGCCTCGGCGAGCTCGCGCTGGAGCGCGAGGGCCTCGCGGTAGTCGGTGACGCCGAGGTTGATCAGGTCGGCCTGCATGCTCATTCCGGAAGGGTAGACCCTGGTTGCGGGTAGCTCGAACGGAGCATCCGGTCCCAGAGGCGGTCGGGAAGCACCGCGTGCAGCCCGACGAGCAGGCGGGCGGATGGCGTCACGAGGTAGCGGGGGCGGGGGCTACGCGCGTCGAGCGCTTTCTCGATCACGCGGGCGACGTCGTCGGGCTCACCGCCGAGCCGCGCGAGCGCTCCCGTTTCGTAGGCGCTCACCGTCGTCATCGCCACGTGCGCGTCGAACAGGGCGTACGGGCCGTCGTCGGGAGAGATCTCGGCGAGCTCGCCCGCCGCAGTCGCCGAGAACTCGGTGCGGATGATCCCGGGCTCGATCAACGAGACCCTGATCCCGAAGCCCGCAACCTCGAAGCGGAGTGCGTCGGAGAGCGCCTCGAGCGCGTACTTGGAGGCGTGGTACCAGGCAGCGCCTGGAAAGGTGAGCTTGCCGCCCATCGAGCCGACGTTGACGATGCGCCCGCTGCGGGCGTCACGCATCCGCGGCAACACGAGCCGGCAGAGCTCCATCGGACCGAACACGTTCGTCTCGAATTGCCGGCGGACACGATCGAGCGGCACGGACTCGACCGCTCCGGACTGGCTGAAGCCCGCGTTGTTGACGAGGCCGAACACGCTTCCGTGCGCCTCCTCGATCGCCGAAACCGCAGCGGTCCGAGAGGCGTCGTCGGTGACGTCGAGCTCGAGCAGCTCGCAGCCCGCAGCGCGAAGATCGTCGATCGAATCGAGACGGCGCGCACTGGCATAGACCTTCCATCGTTGATCGCGCGCCAGCCGCTGTGCGGTCGCACGCCCGATCCCGGTGGAGCAGCCCGTCACGAGGACGGGCAGCCGGCCAGGACTCACAGAGGCTTAGTAATCCGCTTCGCCCCACGTCTGCAGGCGCTCGCGCAGGTCGCGCAGGAAGCGGCCGGCCAGCGCGCCGTCCACCAGCCGGTGGTCGTAGGTGAGTGTCAGGTTCATCATCGAGCGGATCGCGATCGCGTCGGCGCCGTTCTCGTCGGTGATCACCCACGGTCGCTTGACGATCGCGTACGTGCCGAGGATGCCCGCCTGCGGCTGGCTGATCACCGGCGTGCCGTGGAACGTGCCGTAACCGCCGGGGTTCGTGATCGTGAACGTGCCGCCCGCGACGTCGTCGGGCGTGAGCTGCTTCTCGCGCGCACGCTTCGCGACGTCGGAGATCGCCTTCGCCATCCCGAGCAGGTTGAGCGTCTCGGCGTTCTTGACGTTGGGAACGATCAGGCCCTTACCGTCGGCAAGCTCGACGGCGAAGCCGAGGTTGACGTAGTTGCGCGTGACGATCTTGTCGCCACGCAGCTCGCCGTTGATCCACGGGTACTCGCGCAGCGTCTCCGCCGTGGCTCGTGCGATGAACGCGAGGTACGTCGGGTTGACGCCGTAGGCCGACTGCAACTCCGGCTTCAGCTTCGCGCGGATCTGCACGACCTTGGACATGTCGACCTCGATCGCGCTCGTCACGTGCGCGGACGTGTCGAGCGAGCGGCGCATGTGGTCTGCAATGCCGCGACGCATGGCCGACATCGGCTCGAAGCTCTCACCGAGCCCGGGCTCGCCTGCCTCGACGGGAGCCTTCGCAACCGGGGCCGGAGCGGGCGCTGCAGGTGCGGCTGCAGGCGCTGCCGGGGACGCAGGCGCGGCTGGTGCAGGCGCTGCGGCCTGCGCGCCGCTGTCGATGAACGCCTGGATGTCCTTCTTCGTGACCCGGCCACCGTTGCCCGTTCCGGGCACCTGCGACGGGTCGATGCCGTGCTCGGAGGCGATGCGGGCAACGACCGGCGAGACGAACGACTTGCCGTTGCCGGATGCCTCCGCGGCAGGCGCCGGCGCCGCCAACTCCTTCGGCTCCTCTGGCGCCGTCTGACCTTCGCTCGCAGACGCCTCAGCTGCGTCCGCTGCCGGTTGGGTCGCCGGCTCGGGCGGCGACGCTGCCGCCGCGCCCTCGCCGCCGATGCGCGCCAACACGGTCCCGACTTCGACGGTCTCGCCTTCGGGAACGAGAATCTCGGTCACGACGCCGGAGGCCGGCGACGGAACTTCGGTGTCGACCTTGTCGGTCGAGATCTCGAGCAGGGTCTCGTCGGACTCGATGTGATCTCCGACCTGCTTGTTCCACTTCGTGACCGTTCCCTCGGAGACGGAGACGCCCATCTGGGGCATGACGACGTCGACTGCGGTTCCTGTGGCCATCAGTACGAAATCAACTCCTTGAGTCCGCGGACGACGTCGTCCACCTGCGGGATGAAAGCCTTCTCCAACACCGGCGAGAACGGCACCGGTGTATCGGGGGCGGCGATGCGGCGAATCGGAGCGTCGAGATCCTGGAACGCCTCCTCCGCGATCGTGGCTGCGATTTCTGCGCCGAAGCCACCCGTGCGGGTGTCCTCGTGCAGCACGAGCACCTTCGACGTCTTGCGCGCGGAGGCGAGCACCGCCTCCTTGTCCCACGGCAGGATCGTGCGCAGGTCGATGATCTCGATCGACGAGTCCGGCAGCTGCTTCGCCGCTTCCTCCGCTGTGTAGACCATCGCGCCCCAGGTGATCACGGTGACCTCTTCGCCCTCCTGGTGGATGCGCGCCTTGCCGATCGGCGTGACGTAGCGCTCGTCAGGCACCTCGCCCTTGATGCGCCGGTACAGATGCTTGTGCTCGAAGAAGAGCACGGGGTTCGGATCCTCGATCGCCGCGACGATCAGGCCCTTCGCGTCCTCCGGCGTCGCCGGGCAGACGCACTTCAAGCCGGGGATATGCGCGAACGACGACTCGGGGTTCTGCGAATGGAAGGGCCCGCCCGAGAAGCCGCCGCCGGATGGGAGCCGCAGCACGATCGGCACCGGAGTGCCGACGCGCCAACGCTGCTTGGCCGCGATCGTGACCAGGTGGTCCCACGCGCACGAGACGAAGTCGGCGAACTGCATCTCGGCGACCGGGCGCATGCCCATGATCGCCGCGCCCGTCGCGCCGCCCATGATCGCCGTCTCCGACAGCGGCATGTCGAGCACGCGCCACGAACCGAACTCCTCCTGGAAGCCGAGCGTGACCTTGAACGCACCGCCGTACACGCCGACGTCCTCGCCGAGCACGAACACGCGCTCGTCACGGCGCATCTCCTCGCGGAGACCGTCGCTGATTGCCTGGAGATAGGTGCGCTCTGCCATTACTTATGGTGCGGCGTGTCGAGGTCCTCGGGCGTCGCGTACACGCCCTCGAGCAGGGTCGACGGATCCGGAAGCGGCGAGTCCTCCGCGCGCTGCAGTGAATCGTTCAGCAGCTTCTTCACCTGCACCGTGATCTCGTTCTCGTCGTCCTCGGTCATGTCGACGTTCTGCTGCAGCCAGGTGCGGTAACGCTCGATCGGATCGCTCTCGGCCCACTTCTCGAAGAGTTCCTTCGGGACGTAGAACGCGTCGTCGTGCACTGCGTGGCCTTCCATGCGCAGCGTCTGACATTCGATCAGCGTCGGGCCGCCACCGTCGCGGGCCTTCTCGATCGCGAACTTCGCCTCGCGGTACACGGCAAGAACATCGGTGCCGTCGACGACGACTCCGTCGAAGCCGTAGGCCTGCGCGCGGTCCGCCAGGTGCTCGACTGCGTATTCGAGATGCGACGGCGTGGAGTACGCCCACTGGTTGTTGTCGCAGATGAACACGACCGGCAGCTTGCGCACGCCGGCGAAGTTCATTCCTTCGTGCGCGTCGCCGCGCTGCATCGCTCCTTCTCCCGACCAGGCGACCGCGACGCGCTTCTCCTCGCGGATGCGGAACGCGAGGGCTGCGCCGACTGCCACCGGGAGCATCGCGGGCAGGTGGCTGACCATCGCGATCAGGCCGAGACGCTGGTCGGCCATGTGCACGTTGCCGTCCCGCCCGTGCGTCGGCCCGTCCTCGCGCCCCATGTACTGCGCGAGGATCCGCCACGGTTCGACGCCGCGCGTGATGTGCACGCCCATGTCGCGATGCAACGGCGTGCCGACGTCGTCGGTGCCCATCGCCGTCGCGACCCCGACCGCCGAGGCTTCGTTGCCGCGGCCGGTGTAGAACGAGCCGGGGATCTTGCCCTGGCGGTACAGGATGTGACCGCGCTCTTCGACGCCACGCGTGGTCAACATGTTGCGGTAGATCGTGAGCAGGTCCTCGCGATCGAGGCCCCACTCCTTTACGTCCTGAAGCGAGCCACTCGGCTCGGCCACGCGCGCGATCGCCACTGCACTCCTCGGTGGTCGAAGGGGAAAGCTCCCGAATGCTAACGGGCTGGCGGAGTCGGCCGCCGGCTGGGCCGAATCCAGGGCTCGCAGCTACAGTCGGCCCGTGGGAAAGGCCGCCGATTGGCTCCGTGAGGAGCGCCGCAACGTGCTCGGCCACTGGTCGGCCTTCTGCCTGGATTGCGGTGGCGCGCGCCGCTGGTTCGTGGACAACGAGGACGAGATTCCGGAGACCTGTGCCTGCGGCGGGAAGATGCTGCGCCGCTGCCCTGCCTGTGAGGCCCCCTTCTCCTCGACCTTCGCGGTCGAGTGCGAGGAGTGCCATGCCCCGCTCCGCGAGCCCCAGCTCCTCGGCATGCGCATCCGCCGCGAAAGAAAGAAGGCGTAGTGGGCCCGTTCGACTACGACCGCTACCTGGTCGACCAGCTCGTGCGGCCGATCGTCAACCTCTACCGGGTGTCCCCGCTTGCCGCCGGTGAGACGCCGGCCGGGCCGCCGATCGCCTTCGTCCGCCAGAAGAAGCTGAAGATCAAGGAAGAGATCCGCTTCTTCGCCGACGACACGGAGACGCAGGAGCTCTTCCAGATCAAGGCGCGGACGTGGCTCGACACCGGCGGCTCGAAGTACGACGTGATCGACGCGCAGGCCGGGAACGTCGGGCTGCTCGAGCATCTCTTCAAGCAGTCGCTCTTCCGCTCGACCTGGCGGATCTCGACGCCGGAGGGCGAGGAGATCGCGACCGCGCGGGAGCGCTCGCAGCCGCTCGCGATCTTGCGGCGGGTGATCGACTTCGTCCCGGACGTCGGCGGCCTGATCCCGATCCCCTACAACTTCGACATCCTGGCCGGCGATCAGGTGATCGGCAGGATGGACCGGAAGTTCCGGCTGCGCGACCGCTACGTCCTCGATCTCTCGGGAGACCCGGACAAAAAGCTCGACCGGCGCCTCGCGATCGCCCTCGCAATCGGTCTCGACACGTTGCAGAATAGGTAGCGATGGACGCCGCCCTTCAAGCAGAGATCCGCCGTGCGCTCGAGACCGAGGATGGTTGGTTGCTCGACCTCGCCCGCCGGGCGATGGCCGAGAGCGCCCTCGTTACCGAGACATCCGACGACCAGCTCGTCCAGCTCGTGCACGCGCTCAGGCTCATCCTGCTCGAGGCGCTCGAGGGCCGGGACGACACCCGGCGGCTCGTGATCGAGACCGCCGTGCCCGCCTACGTCGAGGCGGGCGAGACGACCGCGAATCTCGCCGGTGCCACCGTTCGGTTCGCTGTGCTCCTCGCGGGCGACCTCGGTGAGCGGGTCGCGGCGGAGCACCGGCTCGGCGCGGTCGGCTGGGTCGCCTCGTTCTACGGCACCTACGCCTGCGAGACCTTCGAAGCGGTGGAGGCCGCTCGATGAGCGGACTGTTCGACGAGGTCGTGCGCCGCTCGCGCCTGAGCCCCATGCTGGCGCCGTTCACGGTCACCCGGCTGCTCGTGCGCGCGAACGTCGACCCGAAGGCCGTGACCCCCGAAGCGCTACGGCGGGCGCTCCCGGAGTTCGAGGGTGGTCTCGCCGCCTACTTGCCTGCGGGCGAGGTCGAGCAGGCGATTGCGGCGCTGCGCGAGCTCACTGTCGTCTGAGCAGAAGCCGCGCTCTTAGAAACCGCGCTCTTAAAACCCGCGCTCTTAAAACCCGCGCTCTTAAAACCCATAGCTCGGCGTGATCGCCGAGAAGCGAATCAGGGTGATCGTGTCGTTCTCGGTCACCTCGCGGTTGTAGAGCTGGCCGAGGAAGCGGCAGAGCTCCTCCGTGTGGCGGATCTCCGGGTTGTCGTGCTCGATCTCGTTCGGTGAGAGCTCGGCGATCGTCTTCACCTCGACCTTGTCGATCACTGCGTCGAAGATGTGCTGCCTCGCGCTGAACCGCGCCCCGGCGAGCACCGAGACGATCATTCCCTTCTGGTACTTCCGGGACTTGTCGCCGAGCCGGATCGTCGCCGTCTTGCGATTCGACTTGAGCTGCGCCTCGACGATCGGCGAGTAGAAGTTCAGGGCGTAGGACGGCACGGAGGCGCGATCATACGTCAGCCTCCAGCCGTTCCCGTGCCTGGCGCGCCATCTCCTGCTCCCCGCCGTAGGCCAGGAGGCGCGGCGCCTCCTCGAGGGGCAGCCACTTGACCTCGGCGACCTCGTGCCGGAACTTTTCGGTCAACTCGCCGAGCCGGCCGCCCTCGTACCGGACGAGGAAGAACGAGACGACCTTGAAGATCCGCTCGCCGTCCGCGGGCTTGGGCGGCCAGGTGAAGACGTACTTGACCTCGCCGAGCTTCCCGAGCGAGCGGCCGTGGGCGCCGGTCTCCTCGCTCACCTCCCGCAGCGCCGTCGTCTCCGCCTGCTCACCGGCGTCGATCCGCCCCTTCGGCAGGGCCCAGATCCCCGGTGGCTTCCCACGCGGCCGGATCGCCGCCAGCATCCAGCGCCCCTGGAGTCGCCGGACGAGCACCCCGCCGGCCGAGAATTCACGCCCCATTCTTGGACAGATCTTATACGCGAAGACTTAGATCATCGGGTACACTTGCGGCTCTGGCACTCCGATCAGTAGAGTGCCAAACCCAAGCACAAGCCTGTTACAAGGTGGAGGTCTATCGATGAATCTACAACCGCTCGGCGATCGCCTGATCGTTTCTGTCCTCGAGGAAGAGGAGACGACGATCAGCGGCATCGTCCTGCCGGACACCGCCAAGGAGAAGCCGCAGCGCGGCAAGGTCCTGGCAGTGGGCCCCGGCCCCCGTGACGAGGATGGCGAGTACATCGCCATGGACGTCGAAGAGGGCGACGAGGTCATCTTCAGCAAGTACGGCGGCACCGAGATCAAGCTCGGCGTCGACGAAGTTCTGATCCTGCGCGAGTCGGACGTCCTGGCCAAGGTCGTCGGCGATCGCGCTGCGGTCTAGGCAAGAGGAGAGAGAAAACACATGGCTCACAAAGAGTTGAAGTTCAACGAGGATGCACGCCGCGCCCTTCAGCGCGGTGTCGACACCCTTGCCGATGCCGTCAAGGTGACGCTCGGCCCGAAGGGTCGTTACGTCGTGC
>JBKJQL010000195.1:0-14444 GCA_046594035.1 Gaiellaceae bacterium | reverse complement strand
GACGGGCGCAATGCGCCGAGTGCAGGACCTCATCCGCGCCGCGCATGAATTGGGAATCAATCATCTAGAGCGCGCGGAACGAGATCTGCTGCGCGCCTTCCCAGAGGGTGAGGCGTCCGAGCTGCGGTAGCTGCTCCTGCCCCTCGACGATCGTCGCGAAGTGGTTAGCCCAGAGCTGGCCGGCCTTCGACGCGAAGTTGCAGTAGCCGTACGGCATCAGCAGCTCCGTTTCGCTCTGTCCTCCCGGATAGAGCGCGAGCTCGCCCGGATGGGGATACGACGTCGCATTCTCCGGGCCGATCCCGAAGTCGAGGTCGCCCCACGGGATCCAGTTCGACTCGCCGCTCCAGCGGCAATGGATGATCCGGTCGTCGAGCGGCAGGCTCGCCTTGAAGGCGGCCACCGTCTTCGGCGCCAGCTCCTCCTCCCACCGTGCGACGAAGCGCATCCCGGCTGCAACGATCTCGAGCACGCGCGCAACCTACCTATTTCGGCTCGAGCAGGATCGCAAGCGCCACGATCCCCGCCGCGGCCAGCACCAGGATCGGCCAGACGTTCAGTCCTCGGTGCCGCAGGTTGAAGTAGTGCCGCGTCAGCGCACCGATTGCCATCAGCGCAACGAGCACGAGCCAGCCGTTCCTGTGCCCGTACGTCAGCGGGAAGTGGTTCGAGAGCATCGCAAACACGACGGGCAGCGTCAGGTAGTTGTTGTGCACCGATCGCGTCTTGCCGACTGCGTTCCAGCGCGGGTCCGGATCGCGGTTTGCTTCCTTGGCGCGGATCAGCTTCCAGTGCGCGGGAATGATCACGAAGAAGACGTTGCCCACCATCATCGTTCCGATCATCGCCCCGACCTGGACGTACGCCGCGCGCGGCGCAAAGAGGCGCCACGAGACGTATGCCGAGGCGACGACGAACGCGAAGACGAGTATCGCGAGCAGGCCTTCGTCATTCGGGAAGGCGCGGCACAGGCCGTCGTAGGCAAGCCACGCGACGGCCAGGCCCCCGACGGAGAGCGCGATCGCTTCCCACGGCGAGAGATTCGCGACCGAACGGTCGACGAGGTAGGACGAGGCGTGCGCGTAGAACACGACGATGAACAGCACGAACCCGGAGAGCCACGTCGTATACGCCTCCCACTTGAACCAGTGCAGAACCTCCGGAAGGTGCGCCGGCGCGACGCGGAACTTCTCGACGCGGTAGAAGCCGCCGCCGTGGACCTCCCACGCCTCGCCGCCGACGCCGCGCTCCGCATCGCGCGGGTCTTTTGGAGGCTCGAGATGGTTGTCGAGCGCGATGAAGTAGAACGATCCGCCGATCCAGGCGATTGCCGCGATCACGTGCAGCCAGCGGAAGAGGAGGTTCCCCCATTCCCACCAGTAGCCGCTGATTGCAAGCAGTTGACTCATGCCGCGCTTTGCCAGCGGTCGACTGCGATCTGGATCAGCTCGTCGACACCGGTCTGAAGCTCTTCTACGCGCGTGCGCCCGAGTCGTTTGCGCAGGATCGGGACGATCTCACGCCGAGGCCGCCCGTTGACGAAGACGACGAACCGGAAGCCGAACTTCTCTTCGTAGGCGCGGTTCAGTTCGGCGAGCTCTGCGAGAACGGTCGGATCGGCGTCGCTGCCCTGCTCGCGCGCCGAGCGCGCCGAGCGCGCCTTGGCGCCGATTGCAGGATGCGCGTCGAGCACGTCTTTCTGCTCCTGCTCGGTGAGCTCATGCGCCAGCACGCAGGCCTGCCCGAGTGGGTCGTCGGCCGTCGCGAGCAGCTCGACGAAGCGCGTGCGTCCCTCGAACAGCTCCGCCAGCTGCTCGGCCGTCAGCTGCCGCGGTAGCTCGCGCATGCGTACGAGGAGATCAGGAGTGGCACATGGTGATGACCGTCGCCGAGCTCGACCTCCAGCTCGATTCTCTTGAAAAAGGGTGATGCGGGATGAAAGACGATGCGGTACGTGCCGGCGTCCGACCCGCCGAGCTCGGCGATCCGGCCGTCGTCGTTCGTCACGCCGTCGCCGACGAGATCGCCGTCCGCGTCGTAGAGCTCGACGCGCACGCCCGCGGCCGGCCGGCCGCGCTCGGTGTCCAGCACATGGGTGGAAACGGTCATCACTGCCACAACCTCCCGGCCTGTTTGCGGTGCTCGCGCGCGATTTCCTGCTCGTCCGCACGCACGAGCGAGCCGCCGCGCACCACGTCGACCCCGCCGACGACCAGCCGGTCGACCTGATGCGGCCCGGAGAAGACGAGGTTCGCAACGAGATCCTCGGCACCGCCGAACTCGAGCCCGTCCGTTCTCCAGACAGCGAAGTCAGCGCGCTTGCCCGGTTCGAGGGATCCGAGGTCGTCGCGCCTGAGCACCTCGGCGCCGCCTCGGGTACCGAGTCGCAGCGCCTCCCGTGCGGTCATGGCGCTCGGCCCTCCGCGACCGCGGGCGACGAGCAGCGCGTTCTTTACCTCGACGAAGAGATCACTGCGCTCGTTCGACGCGCTGCCGTCGACGCCGAGACCGACGCGGACGCCTGCGTCGAGCATGTCTCGCACCGGCGCGACACCTGCGCCAAGTCGGAGGTTCGACGTCGGGCAGTGCGCGATGCCGACTCCCGCGCGGGCGAACGATTTCACGTCCGCGGCAGAGAGATGGACGCAGTGCGCGCACCAGACGTCCTCGGCGATCCACCCGACGCGCTCGAGGTACTCGACCGGCGTGCAGTTGAAGAGCTCGCGGCAGTACGCGTCCTCCTCGACAGTCTCTGCAAGGTGCGTGTGCAGCTGAAGCCCCAGCTTCCGGGCGAGCGCAGCAGACTCTTCCATCAGCCGGGTCGTGACGGAGAACGGCGAGCACGGAGCAACCACGATCTGCACCACCGCTCCATCCGCGCCGGCGGCGAGCCGCTCGGTGTCGGCAAGGATCGTGTCGATGTCCTCGACGAGGTTGTCGGGCGGAAGCCCGCCGTCGGACTCGCCCAGGTCCATCGAGCCGCGCGAGGCGACGATGCGCACGCCGAGCTCCTGCGCCGCGCGCACCTCGGCCTCCACGAGCCCGGACACACCGCGCGGGAAGACGTAGTGGTGGTCGAAGATCGTCGTGCACCCGGAGAGCGCAAGCTCGGCGAGCCCGGTGCGCGCCGCGGCGTACTCCATTTCGTCGTCGATGCGCGCCCAGGTGGGATAGAGCGTCTTGAGCCAGGTGAAGAGATCGGCGTCCTGCGCACGTGAGCGGGTGAGCGTCTGGTAGAGGTGGTGGTGCGTGTTGACCAGTCCGGGCGTGACGATCGCGCCGCCCAGATCTTCCGCTCCGTGAGGGGCAGCGCCCGCGCCGAGCTGCGTGATCAGCCCGTCTTCGACCTCGACCCAGCCGTGCTCGTGCTCGGTGCCGGCGTCGTCCATCGTCACGAGCCACGCGTTGCCATAGGTCTTCGAGGTGCTGCTCATGCGATCTCCAGCGGGACGAGTGAGAAGGTGTCCACGTCGACGAGCCCCTGATCGGTCAGCTTGAGCGACGGGATCACGGACAGCGCGAGGAATGCGAGGTGCTGGAACGGCGAGTCGAGCGTGCAGCCGAGCTCGCGCACGGCGGCGAGGACGGCGTGCGAGGCGGCCAGTACCTCGTCGAGCGGGGCATCGGAAAGCAGCCCGGCGACCGGCAGCGGCAGTTCGGCGAGCACCTCGGCGCCGTCGACCACCACGATCCCGCCACCGCGGTTTGCGAGGCGCCGGACCGCAGCCGCCATCGAGGCATCGTTCGTCCCGACGACCACGACGTTGTGCGCGTCGTGCGCGACGGTCGATGCGATTGCACCGCGCTGCAGCCCGAAGCCGCGTACGAATCCAAGCCCGACCCGACCTGTGCCGAGGTGGCGTTCGACGACTGCGATCTTCGCCAGGTCGTGCTCGGTATCGGCAAGCGCTTCGCCGGCGCGGTGCAGCGGCTCGTCGACGAGCGAGTCGGTGAGGATCTGCCCGGGGATGATCCCGATCACGCGCGCCTTCCCACCCTGCCACGGGATGCGGAACATCTCCGGGCCGAACGCTCCGATGCGCACCGTGTGACGCACCCAGTCCGGGACGACGGCCTGCGGGATCGCTGCTGCGGGCGAACCGCGCTTGAGGACGACGTCGGGGACGAAGCTCTCGAGGTCGGGCAGCACCAGCAGGTCGGCGTGATAGCCGGGAGCGACCGCGCCGAGGTGCGCCAGGCCGTGCCAGAGCGAAGGGCTGAGCGTCGCGCAGGTCAGGGCGTCCTCCGGAGGGATCCCGAACGCGACCGCGTCACGGATCATCGAGTTGATGTGCCCGTCGGCGGCGATGTGCTCCGGTTCGCGGTCGTCGGTGCAGAACGCAATGCGGCCGGGGCCGTACTCGGCCAGCAGCGGTAGGAGCGCCTGAAGGTTGCGCGCAGCCGATCCTTCGCGGATCAGCAGCCACATCCCTGCGCGTAGCCGCTCCCGTCCTTCGTCGGGTGTGTACGCCTCGTGGTCGGATCGGATTCCGGCGGCCGCGTAGGCCTGCAGTTCTCGACCGAGCACGCCAGGGGCATGACCGTCGACGTGCTCCGCGAGTTCGAGCTTTGCGAGCTCGGACGGCGCGCCGCTGATCACGCCGGGGAAGTTCATCATCTCGGCCAGTCCGATCACGCGACGGCGGCGCAGGAGCGCGTCCAGGTCGCCCGGCGTCAGCTCGCGACGCGGCGACTCGAAGTGCGACGCGGGCACGCAGGACGACGCCATGAAGTAGACGTCGAGCGGAAGCCCCGCGGTCGCGTCGAGCAGCCAGTGCACGCCGTCTGTCCCGAGGACGTTCGCGATCTCGTGGGGGTCCGCCACGACTGCGGTCGTTCCGAACGGGAGCACGAGCCGGGCGAATTCGTCCACGAGCAGCTTGGACGACTCGAGGTGCATGTGCGCGTCGATGAAGCCCGGCACGACCCAGCGGCCGGCCGCATCGAGGGTCTCGCGGCCTTCGTACGCGCCGAGCCCTGCGATCCAGCCGTCGACGATCGCCACGTCGGCCTCCAGCCACTCGCGTGTGAAGACGGAGAGGACCTTCCCGCCACGGATCACGAGGTCGGCCGGCTCGTCGCCGCGCGCCACAGCCAGACGCTTCGCAAGGGGTGCGTCCATTAGCGCAGAACCGTACCCTTCTCAGGGATGACCGATCTCCAGATGGAAGTCCTGACGCCTCAGACCCTCGACGAAGCGCTTCGCCTGAAGTCCGACCACCCGGAGGCCTGGCCGATCCAGGGCGGCACAGACGTGATGGTCGCGCTCAACTTCGACCGTGGCCGCCCGGCGGTGCTGCTCAATCTCAACGAGGTCGCTGAGCTTCGCGGCTTCAGGCGCGAGAACGGGGCGCTTCGCCTCGGCTCGGGGCTGACCTACGCGGAGATCGAGCACGGCGAGTTGCGGGACGTCTTGCCGGCTCTCGCGGAGGCCTCCCGGACCGTCGGCTCCCCGCAGATCCGCAACCGCGGGACGGTCGGCGGCAACCTCGGCACGTCGTCGCCGGCAGGCGACGCCCTGCCACCTCTGCTCGTCGAGGATGCCGAGGTCGAGTGCGCGTCGGTGCGTGGGGTGCGCCGCATCCCACTCGGCGAGTTCGTGACCGGCGTCAAGCGCAACGCGCTCGAACCGGACGAATTGATCACCGCCGTGTGGCTGACGCCTTCGAACGCGCCACAGACGTTCATGAAGATCGGACCGCGCAACGCGATGGTGATCGCGGTCGTGTCGCTCGCCGTCTCGGCGGGAGACGAGCTGCGCGCGTCGTTCGGCTCCGCCTCGCCGCGCCCGGTGCTCGTCACCGCCCCGCGTGACGAGGCGGAGTCGTTCCCCGAGCGCGTTGCGGCTGCAGCTTCTCCGATCGATGACGTCCGCGGCACCGAGCGGTACCGCCGTCATGCGCTGCAGGTGCTGACTGCGCGCGCGTTGAAGCGGGTGCTCGCATGAGGTTCCTCACGTTCTCGAGCTGTCGCCGGCGGTGCGCAGCCGAAGGGGACAGTGCTCTGCACGACCCCGAAAGGCTGCGTGCCGACAGCGGCAGCAGCCTTCGGCGGAGCCCGGCTCCGCCGGGCGGGAGCCGAAGGCGGTCGAGGGCGTGAGGATCGCGGTGCGGATCAACGGTGAGGAACACCAGGCGGACTGCTGGGAGGGCGAGTCGCTGCTCTTCGCACTGCGCGAGAAGCTCGGCTTCCCGGGGTCGAAGAACGCCTGCGAGCAGGGCGAGTGCGGATCCTGCTCGGTGCTGCTCGACGGGACACTCGTGTGCGCCTGCTTGGTGCTCGCCGTCCAGGCGGATGGACACGACGTGACGACCGTCGAGGGACTCGCGCAGGGAGACACGCTGCACGCCGTGCAGCAGGCCTTCGTCGACGCAGGGGCGGTGCAGTGCGGCTTCTGTACGCCGGGGCTCGTCGTCGCGACGGTGGACCTCTTGAAGCGCAATGCGAGCCCCTCAGACGACGAGATCCGCGAGGCGCTCTCGGGCAACCTCTGCCGGTGCACCGGGTACGCGAAGATCTTCGACGCGGTGCGGATGGCCGCCGGATGACCCAGACCGCTACTCCGCGTACGCTCCAGGTGGGGAAGATCGGCGAGCTCGTTCCGCGCATCGATGCGCCGCCGAAGGTAAAGGGGGAGTTCGCCTACGCGAGCGACCTGATCGTTCCCGGCATGTTGTGGGGCCACACGTTGCGCAGCCCCCATGCGCACGCGCGCATTATTTCGATCGACATCTCCGAAGCGCTGACGATGGCAGGCGTGCACGCCGTGTTGACGCATCAGGACGTGCCGGGGCAGAAGACCTACGGGCTGGAGTTTCCCGATCAGCCCGTCCTTGCGATCGACCGCGTCCTCTACTACGGCGAGTCGGTGGCGCTCGTCGCGGCCGAGCATCCGGAGCAGGCGCGCCGTGCGGCGGAGAAGATTCAGGTCGAGTACGAGCCCCTCGAGCCGGTGACGGACATGGAGCTCGCCACCGAGCAGCCGGACCTCCACCCGGCGAGACCGACGCGCGGCCACGGGTACTTCGACGACCAGCGCCCGAACGTTGTGCGGCACATGGTGATCAAGCACGGCAACCTCGACGCAGAGGGCGACGTCACCGTGAGCGGCGTCTACGACATCGGGATCCAGGACCAGGCGTTCCTAGGCCCGGAGTCGGGGCTGGCCGTCCCCGACGGCGAGGGCGGCGTCGACATCTACGTCGCGACGCAGTGGCTGCACGTCGACCGCGACCAGGTCGCCCCGTGCCTTGGGCTTCCACTCGAGCAAGTGCGCATCCACCTCGCAGGCGTCGGCGGCGCGTTCGGCGGGCGTGAAGACCTCTCGATGCAGGTGCACGGCGCGCTGCTCGCGCTGCACACGAACCGTCCGGTCAAGATCGTCTACAACCGTGAGGAGTCGTTCACCGGCCACGTGCACCGGCATCCCGCGCGCATCTGGTGCGAGCACCGCGCCACCCGCGAGGGGAAGCTCGTCAACGTCCGGATGCGGATCCTGCTGGACGGTGGTGCCTACGCGTCGTCGTCGACCGCCGTCGCGTCGAACGCCGGCTCGTTCGCAGTCGGGCCCTACGAGGTGCCGAACGCCTTCATCGAGTCGACGGCCGTCTATTCGAACAACCCGCCGTGTGGAGCGATGCGCGGCTTCGGTGCGGTGCAGACGTGCTTCGCGTCGGAAGCGCAGATGGACAAGCTCGCGGCCGTGCTCGAGATCGATCCGATCGAGCTGCGGCTGCTGAACGCACTGAAGCCCGGCGACGTGCTGCCGACGGGCCAGGTGATCAGCGGCTCGATGCCGGTCGCCGAGACGATCCGCGCGGCCGCCGCACTCGAGCCGCCGCCGGAGGAGGCGCTGCCGCGCAACGTCCTGCGCCTGCCGGGCGGCGCCGGCAACACGACGAACGGTGAAGGCGTGCAGCGGGGCGTCGGCTTCGCAGTCGGGTTCAAGAACATCGCATACTCGGAGGGCTTCGACGACTACTGCGCAGCGCGCGTAAGGCTGCTGGGCGACGGTTCGGCGGAGGTTCACTGCGCCGCCGCAGAGGTCGGCCAGGGCGTGACGGGCGTGATCCTCCAGGTCGCGCGCACGGAACTCGGGTTCGACGACGTGCGCCTTGCGCCCGGCCAGACTTCGACGGTCGACTCGGCGGGCTCTGCGTCGGCCTCGCGCATGACCTGGATGGCCGCCGGCGCCGTGCGCGACGCATGTCGCGCCGCGCTCGAGGAGCAGCAGCGCCGCCCGGGCGAGGAGATCGACGTCGAAAAGATCTACCGCCACGCGCGCACCACCCCGCTCGACCCGGAGACGGGCCAGATCACGGGCGAGCGTGCACACGTCGCGTTCGCCGCGTGCGCGATGAAGGTCGTCGCCGAGGTGGACGTCGATCTCGGCCTGACGCGCATCGTCTGGATCGGCTGCGCCCAGGACGTCGGCAAGGCGATCAACCCCCAGCAGGTCGAGGGGCAGATCGAGGGCGGCACGGCGCAGGGGCTCGGCCTCGCGCTGATGGAGGAGATCCAGACGCGCGACGGCCTGATCACGAACGCGAGCTTCACCGACTACCTGATCCCGACCGCGCTCGACATGCCGCCGGTCGAGTCCGTCCTGATCGAAGACCCGGAGCCCGACGCTCCCTACGGCTTGAAAGGCGTGGGCGAACCGCCGACGGTCGTGTCGACCGCAGCCGTCGTTGCAGCGTTGCGCGCGGCGACGGGCCGAGAGCTGACGCGTGTCCCGGTCAAGCCGGACGACATCTGTCTCTAGCGAACCGTTCGAGCGTGTCCAGGTCGGTCGGCGGGTCGAGATAGACGATGAAGTACTCGATGCCGGCCGCTGCCAGGGCGTCGAAGTCGACCTCGTCGCTCGCGGTGACGGTGAACGACGCCGTTTTCAGGATCGCGTCGTAGTCACGGCCGAGCGCGTCGCAGTGGCCGCGCAGCACCTCGAGCTTGTGGCGGTAGAAGTCTGGATCGAACGAGTCGGTGAGGTTGCACGCGTCGGCGTACTGCGCGACGAGCCGCAGCAGCACCTGCTCGCCCGCACCGCCGACGAGGATTGGCCGGTCGGGCCGCCGTGCGCGCAGCACCTGCAGGGTGTGCTCGAGCTGCGCGAGCCGCTCGCGCACCGGCGGTAGGGCCTCTCCGTACTCGAAGTCGGCGTACTCGCGCTCGTCCCACCCCGCGCCGAGCCCGACGAAGACGCGGTCGCCGCTCGCCGCGTCGACCGTGCTCGCCATCTGTGCGAGCAAGCCTGCGTTGCGGTAGAGCGCGCACGTGACGATCTGACCGAGGCGCACACGCGTGGTCTCCCGCGCGAGCGCGGCGAGCGTCGTCCAACACTCGAGCACCGCGTCGGGATCGCCGTCCCGGGTCTGCAGATGGTCGTACAGCCACACCGAGTCGAACCCGAGCTCGTCCGCTGCGCGCGCGACGCCGACAGCGGTCTCGAAGTTGCGCCCGGTCAGATCCTCGCGCCAGCCCTGAGGGACGATGACTCCGAACCGGCATCGTTGGACGATCAGCGCGGTCACGCCTGCAACCTAATGGACGCCTTCTTCCGCTTGGGCCATCGTCGGTGGCTCGCGCCGTACGACCGTCGCGACCGCGATCACGATCACCGCCGCTCCGAGCAGCAGGCGCCACGTCAGACTCTCGCCGCGGAACAGCACGCCAAGCGTGATCGCCACGACCGGGTTCACGTAGGCATACGTCGAGACGAGCCCCAGTGAAGCGTTCGCGAGCAGCCAGACATACGCGGTGTAGCCGACGATCGACCCGAAGAACACGAGGTAGATCCAGCCGATAATCGACTTCGCCGAAGGCTCGAAGTGGTGCAGCGTGAGCAACGCGAGTGGGAGCATGGCGAAGCCGCCCGCGAGCATCTCGAGCGCGGTGGCCGCGAACGGGTCGGCCGGCATCGGCAGCCGCGCCGAGAGGAACGAGCCGGTCGCCCACATCACCGCCGAGAGTACGGTGAGCGCGATGCCGTACGGCTTGGCGCCGCCCGAGGGCTGGGCGAGCACGGCGACGCCCGCGAAGCCGACGCCGACACCCGCCAGCACCTGCCACGGGAGGCGCTCGCGCGCCACGCCGAGGCGCAGCACCATCACCCACAGCGGCACCGACGCGATGATCAAAGACGCAAGGCCGGTCGGCACGTTGCGTTCGGCGAAGAACAGCACCGAGTTCGCGCCAGGCAGCAGTAGGCCGATCACGATGCACGACAGCACCTCGCGCCTCGGTACCCGCAGCGAGGCCTTGCGCACGAAGATCACGAACAGAGCCATCAGCGTCCCCGACGTGATGAAGCGCGTCGACGCCGCGAACAACGGCGGGATGGTCTGACCGGCGTAGAAAATCCCGAGGTACGTCGATCCCCAGATCACGTAGACCGTGACCAGCGCGGTCCAGACCTTTGCGTTTTTCGTCACGCTTAGATGCTCGATCCCGGGGTGATCGCACCCTCGGCTGGGGGCCTACACACGGCGCGTCGCGCCCGTCTCGCCCGGCACCAAGGCCAACCGGCCTTGACACCGGCCGAGCCAGTTACGCTGCTTGGTTCAGGCCCTCCCCGAGGGCACGCTCCACCGGGACCGAGCATCTACCGAACGAGCGAGAGTGCCGCGCCGATTCCCAGCAGGGCGATCCCGGCCGCTCGTACCGGCGAAATCGCGATCTGATCGACACCGAAGAGCCCGAAACGGTCGATCACCGCGCCCATCGCGATCTGGCCGGCGATCAGGATCCCGATCGTCGCGGTCGCCCCGATCCGCGGCTGCGCGAAGGTGATCGTTCCCACGACGGTCAGCCCCATCAGGCCGCCGATCCACATCCACGCCGGCGTCTTGAGCGATTGAGGCAGCCCGCCGACACCACCGCGGACGGCGAGTAGGAGCACCAACGAGAAGACGAGCTGGACGCCGGTCGAGAAGGTGAGCGCTTCGAGCACGCCGATCCGGCTGCCGAAGCGGCCCATCACGGCGACCTGGATCGAGCCGGCCAGTCCTGCGAGGACCGCCAGGGCGACAGCGACGGAGGTCAAGCGGGTTAGGCTCCTCTCTCCGACAAAGGGGGAAGTGTGGTCAAAGCAGTCGTACTCTACGACGAGGCACCGGATCCGCAGCGCTATGCGGAGCACGTCGAGCTCTGTCTGAAGGTGCCCGGCGCGGCGTTCCGTCATGGCTCGGTGTTCGGCGCTGCGATAGGCGACCCGCCCCATGCCTACTACGCCGAGTTCGAGTGGCCGGACCAGGACGCGTTCAAGGCCGCCGTGCGGTCGCCGGAGTTCGCCGAGACCGGCAAGGACGCGATGGCGATGGGCAAGCCCTTCACCGTCGAGTTCGTCGAGCTGCGTTAAAAGGCCGGCGGGCGCTTCTCGCGCACGGCGGTGACGCCCTCACGGACGTCGGGTCCCGTCATGTCGAGAAACTCGAGCGCAAGTGACGCGTCGAAGGATGGGCCGGCGAGCCGCAGCCAGTTGTTCAGGGCCAGCTTGGTGTGGCGGATCGCGGGCTGCGAGCCCTCGGCGAGCCGCTGAGCGATCGAGAGCGCCCGTTCCGCCAGCTCCTCCTCCGGCACGCACAGCGAGACCAGCCCGATGCGCTCCGCCTCGACGCCGTCCACCGGCTCGCAGAGCAGCAGGTGGTACTTCGCCTTCGCGAGCCCGCAGAGCAGCGGCCACACGATCGCCGCGTGGTCGCCTGCGGCCACGCCGAGCTTCGTGTGCCCGTCGACGATCCGCGCCTTGGGCGTCGCGATCGAGATGTCGGCGAGCAGTCCGACGGCAAGGCCGGCGCCCACCGCCGGCCCGGTCATTGCCGAGACGATCGGTTTCGGACAGTTGATCACGTTGTAGACGAGGTCCCGTGCCTCGTGGAAGACGCGGAGCCGCGTCTCGTAGTCGTTCGCGATCTCTTCCACCAGGTCGAGGTCGCCGCCCGCGCTGAACGCGCCGTCCGCGCCCTGCACGATCACTGCGCGCGTCTCGTCGTCGGCGCCGATCGCCGGCCAGATGCTCACGAGCTCGCGGTGCATCGTCGCGCTGACCGCGTTCAGCTTTCCCGCGGCGCGCAGCGTCAGCCGGAGCACGTGGGGCGCCGGACGGTCGAGCTCCAGGCTCGGGAAGGCGGTCGTGAGATCCATCGGCGGGACTCTAGACCTCCGCCCGGTTATGGTTGCCCCGTGTCCGAGGTCGAGCTCACACGTGACGGCGCCGTCCTCACGATCACCCTGAACCGCCCCGACGTGCTCAACGCCCTGAACAAGGCAATGCACGATGGGATCTACGCCGGCCTCGAGCAGGCGAAGGATCCCTCAGTCCGCGCCGTGGTGATCACCGGGGCGGGGCGGGGGTTCTGCGTCGGCCAGGACCTGCAGGAGTTCTCGAGTGGCGTCGGCCGCCTCGCGGACAACCTGCGCGAGAACTACCACCGGAACATCCTCGCGATCCGTGCGCTCGAGAAGCCCGTGATTGCGGTCGTCAACGGTGCGGCCGCGGGTGCAGGCATGTCGCTTGCGTTCGCCTGCGACATTCGGATCGCGAGCGACGCCGCGAGCTTCGTTCCGGCGTTCGTGAAGATCGGCCTCGTCCCCGACTCGGGCGGTACCTGGATGGTGCGCCGGGTGCTCGGCACCGCGCGTGCGTTCGAGTGGCTCGCGACCGGCCGGAAGCTCCCCGCCGAGGAGGCCCGCCAGTGGGGTGTCGTCTCCGAGGTCGTCCCCGCCGAGGAGCTGGCTGCGCGCACGAAAGAGGTCGCGGAGCTCTTCGCGGCGATGCCGACGCGCGCGGTCTGGGAGACGAAACGGCTGCTCGACGCCGCGGAGACGTCGACCTTCGAGGAGCAGCTCGAGCTCGAGGCGGCGACGCAGGCCGAGCTCGCACAGACCGGCGACTTCCGCGAAGGCGTGGGCGCCTTCCTCGAGAAGCGGGAGGCAGCGTTCACGGGAACGGAGCTGGTTCGGCCGCACCCGATCCACCTCGTCGTGAACGACGACCTGAAGCGCTGGCGGCTGACAGTTGCGCTGCGCTGGCTGCTCGCGCTGCCGCACCTGCTCGTGCTGTCCGGGTGGCTCCTGATCGCGTTCCCCGTCGCAGTCGTGAACTGGTTCATCACCCTGTTCCGCGGCCGTCCCTCCGCCGGCGTGCATGCGTGGGTCTCACGACTCGTGCGCTACCAGGTGCACGTCAACGCCTACGTCTATCTCGTTGCCGATCCGTACCCTTCGTTCCGAGGCTGGGCGGGCCGCTATCCGGTCGACCTTGCGATCGCGCCACCGGCCGAGCAGGCGCGCTTGAAGACGCTGTTTCGGATCGTGCTCGTCCTCCCTGCCTATGCGTTCGCCTACGTGCTGGGCCAGGTCATCTCGATCGTTGCGTTCCTCGGCATGTTCTACGCGCTCGCGACGGGCCGCTATCCGCGGGGCTTCCGCGACCTGAGTGCGTACGCGTTGCGCTTCCAGGCGCAGACGTTCGGTTACCTGTTCCTGTTGACGGACACCTACCCGACGCTCGCGAACACCTGAGCGCGGACGCAGGCCAGACCTGAGCGGCGGTCGCGGTTAGGCCGGCCAGTTGGTCAGCAGCTGCTGGCAGAACGTGAGTCCGAGCTTCAGGGCCTCGCGGTGGATCGCGGTGTCCGCCTTCGTCGCCGCGTTCTGCCCGGTGCGTGCTGCGAGGTAGTTCTTCTTGGCGAGCGCGTCGTGCACGTTCTGGATCTCGGTCGCGAGCCTCTGCCCCTCGACGAGCAGGCGCTCGAAGCCCGCTGCCTTGGCGGCGGGCGGCGTGACGCGCTTCATGTCGGCGACCGCGCGGCGCGCGGCGGCCGCGGTCTGGGCCCAGCCTGCGGGGTCGAGTGAGAGGCGGCCCACCTTGTAGATCGAGCGGTCCGAGCGGACGCAGACGGCGTTCGCGTCCGAGACGAACTGCTGCTGCGTCGGCTGCGGCTTGGCCGTGGTCGTTGTCGCCTGGGTCGCCGACTTGGAGCCTCCACAGGCGGCGGCCAGCACGGGGAGGAGGAGCAGGAGGAGAGCGCGGCGCACGAGGGCAGAAGGTAGCGCGGCCAGGGTTGAGCCTGTGTTAGGGGAGGGGCCGGGCTGGAAGGGCTGCGAGGATCTCGACCAGTTCGGGCCAGCGGCCCTCCTGCTGCTTCGAGAAGACGAGGGCGTCGTCTACGAGCACGTCGAACTGGCTGTTCTCTCCGCTGACCATCTCGGCGCTGTGGCCCGTCCCGTTGATCTCGGCCACGAAACTCGCGGCCCGTTTGTCGTAGCCGCTTCAGACGGGACAGTAAAAGATGCGCACGTGCGCCATGCGCGGAGCCTAGATGGTTGATGCCACGGTTGCGCCCGCCTGGGAACGGCCCAGACGCGGCGCAGGACGCCCGCCTCGCCCTCGAACAGCCATCCCGGCTGTCCAGCGGGCGAGTCGAACGTCCTGCTTGGTCTGG
>JBKJQL010000184.1:0-15090 GCA_046594035.1 Gaiellaceae bacterium | reverse complement strand
GCTCGCGCAGACCTCCGGCGGGAACATCCTCCGCGAGAGCTAGTCTAGAGGCTTGATGTGAAATGCCCGCGCACCCGCGGATGGTGGCTCAGACGCTGCGCAGCTCGACCCGGTTCGGGCTTGAACGTAGACCCCGCTATGCCCTACGCCCGACCCGAACGACCTGCTTGATCTGAGCCATCCCCGCAGGCACGCAATTCCACATCAAGCCTCTAGCGGACATTCCTTCGATGCACCGCAGGCCAGGTCGGCTCGGGTGCAAGCGTTCGATAGCGGCGGGTGGGCTCGAACCACCGACCTTCGGGTTATGAGTCCGACGCTCTAACCAGCTGAGCTACGCCGCCACGCGGAGCCATTTTACCGAACGTCCTGCCGGCCTCTTACGCTGGAGTGCGTGAGCGAGGTCGAAATGTGCTGGCGCTGCCCGACCCCGATGGCGTGGGTGCAGTCCACCTGGCAGTGTCCGCGGTGCCACTTCAAATTAGGGTGCTGCGAGGGCGAGCCCCAGAACTGCACGGACCTGGCGCCGGATCCCATTCCGGTCGAGACTGCCCGCGGATAGCTCGACGGTGATGCTCGCGCCGCCGCCTGCCAGGTGGTTCTGCCAGTTCGTCGCGCTGCCGGCGAGCCAGGGGCGATCGAGCAGGCGCATGCCCGCGAGCCGCGCGTAACGGCGGCCGGCCGCGGTGCTGCGGCCGTAGGCCCAGACGAGATTCAGGTGCTGGTGGTACCAGACCGTGAATTGCGGCTTGATCCGCCGGATCAGGTCACGCGCGGCGCGCGTCTCCGGCTCCGAGAACGGGCGTGGCCCGGAGTAATAGGTCGAGCCCGGATGGCCGAAGTGCTGCCAGAGGCTCGGGAAGTTCCGGTTCAAGTCGACACCGTGCGCGTTCTGGCGCGTCCCGAGCGCGAGACCGTCCGGGTTCAGCGACGGGACGAGCCAGAGATCGGCGTGGGGATGCGCACGCTCGAGCGCGCGAACGATCGCGATCCCCGCGGGCTCGTTGCCGTGGATCGACCCGACGACGAGGATCCGCGGCCCCGCGCCCGCGACATGCACGAGCGTAATCGGACGGTGCTGCACCGAATGACCGACGACAAGTGCGACCGTTAAGGTCGAGAGCATGGCGGTGATCGAAGCCATCGAGCTACGCAGGACCTACCAGACGACGACCGGCGTGATCCGCCGGAAGCGTCTGGACGTCGAAGCCGTGCGCGGAATCTCGTTCAGCGTCGAGCAGGGCGAGCTCTTCGGGCTGCTGGGCCCGAACGGGGCCGGCAAGACGACCACGATCAAGATGCTGATCACGCTGCTCCTCCCGACGAGCGGCGAGGCGCGCGTGCTTGGTCGCAACGTGGTCGACGACGCGCGCGAGATCCGCAAGCGCATCGGGTATGTCTTCGGCGGCGACCGCGGTCTCTACGAGCGCCTCTCGGCCTACGACAACCTGCGGTACTTCGCCGAGCTGTACGGGGTCAGCGGGAGGACCCAGAAGGCGCGGATCGACGAGGTGCTCGAGCTCGTCGGCCTGAAGGGCCGCGAGCAGGAGCGCGTCGAGGGCTACTCGCGCGGCATGCGCCAGCGGCTGCACATCGCCCGCGGGATCCTCCACGACCCCGAGGTCGTCTTCCTCGACGAGCCGACGATCGGCGTCGACCCCGTCGGAGCGCGTGAGCTGCGGCAGATGATCGCCGACCTGATCACCGTCGGGAAGACCGTTCTCCTGACGACGCACTACATGTTCGAGGCCGACGCGCTCTGCGACCGTATCGCCGTGATCGCCAAGGGTGAAATCGTCGGGCAGGGCACGCCTGCCGAGCTGAAGAGCAACGTCGCCGGCGGCCGCGTGACGGAGATCGAGGTCTTCGGCGTCGGAGACGACGTGCTCGGCAGGCTGAGGGGGATGACCGGCGTGACCGCGGTCACGGTCGAGGAGCAGGATCAGAAGCAGCTCCTGATCGTGCAAACGACGGGCGAGCGGGAGCTCACCCAGCCGCTCCTCGCCGAGCTCGGCGGCCTCGAAGTGGGTCGCGTCGCGTCGCGCGAGCCGACGCTCGAAGACGCGTACGTCTCGCTCGTCACCGCCGAGTGAGAAGCGCCCGCATCTTCTGGATGGGCTTCGCCCTCCACTTCAAGAACCTCTCGGCCTCCCCGTTCATGATGGTGACGGCAGCGATCTGGCCGCTCGTCTACGCGACGCTCGCATTCCTGATGTTCCGGGCAACCCATCAGGCGCCGTCGTTGCTCTACGCAGCGCTCGGTGCTGCGGTGATGGGGATCTGGTCGACGACGGCGACGAGCGCCGGCGGCGCGATCCAGCAGCAGCGCTGGTGGGGAATCCTCGAGATCCTCGTCGCCTCGCCGACGCGGTTGATCCTCGTGCTCGCCCCGATCACGACCGCGATCGCGGGCATCGGCGTCTACTCGATCGTCACGACCCTCGTGTGGGGGCGCCTGCTCTTCGGCGTGCCCCTCCACATCGAGCATCCGCTGCTGTTCGCGCTCTCGATCCCGGCAGCGGTGATCTCGATCGGGCTGCTCGGCCTCGTGCTCGCCTCCACCTTCGTCGTCTACCGGTCCGCGTCGAACCTCTCGCAGGCGCTCGAATACCCGGTCTGGACGATCACCGGGTTGTTGATCCCGCTCTCACTGCTTCCCGGTTGGGTCACTCCGATCGCCTGGGTGCTTGCACCGACCTGGGGCATGCGGGCCGTGCGCCATGCGGCGATCGGCGGTGACGTCGCGACGCCGTTGCTCGTCTGCGCCGCGCTCACCGTCGCGTATGCCGCGATCGCCGCGGTGCTCCTCCACTACTTCGAGCGACTGGCGCGCGACCGTGCCAGCCTTTCTCTGACGTGAAGACCTGGCTGCGCATCTTCTTCGTCGGCGGCGCGATCAGCTTCCGGGCGCTCTTCTCGTGGATCCGGCCGTCGATCTACATTCCGACGCTGCTCATCGGGCCGACCACGCAGATCCTCTTCTTCGCGTACCTGGGACGAACGGCGCACCTCGAGTCGGACTCCTGGTTCGTCGTCGGCAACGCGGTGCAGTCGGCGTCGCTCGCGGCGCTCTTCGGCATGGGCTTCGCGATCGACGGTGAGCGCTGGACGCAGACACTCTCGGCGGTGCTCGCGACGCCCGCCAACCGCGCGGCGCTCTTTCTCGGCCGCGCCCTGCCGGTGCTCGTCAACGCCGCGATCACCGCGTCGACCGGGTTCGTCGGGGGCGCACTCCTGCTCGGTTTCCGCACCCCGTGGTCGTCTGTGCCCGCGCTGGCGCTGCTGATCGTGCTCGCGTCGTTCGCGTGCACCGGGCTCGGCATGCTGGTCGGTGCGGTCGGGTTGCGCCTGCGGGACGTCCCGATCCTCGCCAACCTGACGATGGCCGTCCTGCTCATCTTCTGCGGCGTGAACATCCCTCTCGACAAGCTCCCACACTGGATGCACGTCGTCGCCGAGGGCTTGCCGGTGACCCACGCCGTTGACGCATCGCGCCGCGTCGCCGCCGGCGCGCCGCTCGGCAGCGTGAGCACGCCCGTTCTCGTGGAACTGGCGCTCGGCGCCGCGTACCTGCTCGTCGGGTTCGCGCTCCTCCGACTCTTCGAGCATCAGGGCCGCCGCCACGGGACGCTCGACCGGGCATGACCGCGCTCCGCGTGATCCGCAGCGGGTTCGTGATGAACCTGAAGATGCTTGGCACGTCGAGCTTCTTCTTGCTCACCTCGACGGTGCAGCCGGTGATCTTCGCGACGATCGCGTACTACATGTTCGCCTCCGGAGGCCGGCCCGGCACGCTCCTGTACGCCTCGCTCGGCGCCGGGATGATGGGTGTCTGGTCGACGACGCTCTTCGGGTCGGGCGGGATGATCCAGTGGCAGCGGTGGCAGGGCACGCTCGAGCTCGGGGTCGGCGCGCCGCCGCCGATGGCCCTCGTCTTCCTGCCGTTCTCGCTCGCGAACGCGTTCACCGGCCTGTATGCGCTGGCGGCGACGCTGATCTGGGGCCGCGTGTTCTTCGGCGTGCCGCTCCAGTTCGTTCACCCCTGGCTGTTTGCACTTGCGCTGCCGGCGACTGTCGTCGCGCTCGCGCTGATGGGCCTCGTGCTCGCGTCGACGTTCGTGCTCTACCGCAACGCGAACGCGCTCTCGAACCTGCTCGAGTACCCGGTCTGGATTGCGTCCGGCCTCGTCTTCTCGACCGCGATCCTGCCCGACTGGACGCGGCCGATCTCCTGGGCGCTACCGCCCTACTGGGGCGTGCTCGCAGTGCGGCATGCCGCGCTCGGAGGGGACGTGTGGCGGCCGCTGCTCATGCTGGCCATCCTCGGAGTGATCTCGATCGCAATCGCCACGTACACCTTCAGGCTGTTCGAGCACCTCGCCCGCGCCCGCGCGACGCTCTCGCTGACGTGACCTCCTGGTTTCGCGTGTTCTTCGTGGGTGGCGTGATCGCCTACCGCGGGCTCTTCAACTGGATCCGTCCGGCGATGTACATCCCGACGATGCTCGGCAGCCCGCTGTTCCAGCTGATCTTCTTCACGAAGCTCGGTCAGTACGCGCACGCGCAGTCGCGCGACTTCTACATCGTCGGCAACTCGGTGCAGGTGTGCGCGATGTCGTCGGTCTACGGGATGACGATGGCCGTCGCGAACGAGCGCTCGTTCGGGACGCTCGGACCGCTGCTCGCATCGCCTGCAAATCGTGCCGCCGTCTTCCTCGGCCGCGGCGTCCCCGTGCTCGCGAACGGTCTGCTCGTCTCGTTCTTCACGTTCGGGATCGGCGCGGCCTTCCTCGGCTTCCGCCCGGGTCTCGACTCGGTGCCTGCGCTCGCCGCGATCGTCGTCGTCACGGTCACGTCCTGCACGGGCTTCGGGATGCTGCTCGGTTCCGTCGGCTTGCGCGCGAAGGACGTTTTCTTCGCGTCCAACCTCGCGTACTTCCTGATGCTCCTCTTCTGCGGCGTGAACATCCCGCTCGACGTCTTGCCCGGCTGGATGAGCTTCGTCGGCCGCTGTCTGCCCCTGACGCACGGGATCGCCGCCGCACGCGAGGTGGCGGCGGGCGCGCCGATCTCACAGGTCGCCGGACTCGTGTGGGCGGAGGCGGGCATCGCACTCGCCTACGCCGCCGCGGGCTTTGTGTTCTTCCGATACCTCGAGCACGCGTCGCGCCGCAGCGCCGTGCTCGACACGTATTAGAGCGCCGCCGTCCCTCGAACGAGGGACGCCCCACCTGACGACTCGGGCCTCGTCTGCCGATACGGATGGCCCTTGCGCCGCATCCTCCTCATCCTGCCCATTTGCAGCATCTTTCTCTTCGCCACGGCCGCGCACGCGGGCGGAGGCAGCTACGTCTTCGCCGGCGGGACGCCGAAGCAGCAGGCCACGGTCTCGGCCGCACTCGAAGCCTCGAGCTTCGACTGGGGCCTGATCGGGCGCACGATCAGCATCCACATCGGCGCCTACGGCGGCGACTCCTACTCGGGCTACGGAACCGTCTACCTCGACCAGCAGCTGCTCGACGCCGGCCGCTTCTCGTGGGGCGTCGTCCAGCACGAGCTGGGACACCAGGTCGACTTCTTCCTCCTCGACGGCGCCAAGCGCGCGCGCCTGCTGGGTCTGCTCGGCGGCAAGGACTGGTGCTACGGGATGCCCGGCCTCCGGCACGCCGACTACGGCTGCGAGCGCTTCGCCTCCGAGCTCGCGTGGGCGTACTGGCAGGCGCCCGAGAACACGATGCGCCCCACCTCGCTGGGCGACGAGTCCGCCGCGATGCCGGTGGCCGTCTTCCGCTCCGTCCTCAACGAGCTGATCGGCGCACCGAGCACCGACGCCATGCCCGCGACGAAGACGCCCCAGCGGGCCTACGCGCCCGCCAAGCGCCCCCGCCGCTGACTAGATCGCGCGACGTCGTCGCGACGTAGCCGGTGCCTCGCGTTCGAGCCGGCCGTGCGCAAACAGGAACGAGCCGTCACCCGGAGCGGGGACACCCGGAACACCGCGATCGCAGGGGGTGGCGACACACGACGGTGATGGTTCGAGGCGGCGGCCGCCCCGATGGTGAGAGGGCGATGCGGCGTACCCTCCTCACCCTCTGCTCGGCGATCTGCTTCTTCGCGTTCGCCCAGTCCGCTCTCGCCGGCGGTGGCAGCTACGCCTTCACCGGCGGGACACCGACGCAGCAGGCGACGGTGCGCTCGGCGCTCGAGGCCTCCAGCTTCAGCTGGGGCCTGATCCCCCGCACGATCGCGATCCACATCGGGTCGCTCGGGAACTCGTATTCGACCTACGGCAACATCTACCTGGACGCCTCCCTGCTCGATTCGGGCCGCTTCGCGTGGGGTGTCGTCCAGCACGAGATGGGCCATCAGGTCGACTTCTTCCTCTTCGACGACGCCATGCGGGCTCAGCTGCTCACGCTGCTCGGCGGCAAGGACTGGTGTTATTCCGTCTCCGGGTTGAGCCATTCCGAGTACGGCTGCGAGCGTTTTGCGTCCGAGCTCGCCTGGGCCTTCTGGGAGTCGTCCGACAACTCGATGAAGCCCAGCGGGCCGAACGACGAGGCCGGTGCGATCCCCGCCGCGCAGTTCCGCGCAGCGCTCACGCAGCTGATCGGCGCCCCGGTCGTCCAGCAGCAGGTGAGCTCGACGAAGGCCTTCGCGCCTGCGACGAAGACCCCCACGAAGCCGCCCCGCAAGCGCCGCTAGACCATCTAAGCGATCAGACGGTCGCGCAAAGCGCGGGCCACGGCCTGCGTGCGCGTATCGGCGTCGAGCTTGTCCATCGCCTTCCGCACATGCGTGCGGACCGTCTCGGCCGAGATGAAGAGCCGCTTGCCGATCTCCTCGTTCGCGAGGCCGTCGGCGAGGAGCCTCAGCACGTCCCGCTCCCGGTGGGTCAGCTCGGGTAGCTTGTTGCCGATCGACGAGGCTGCCAGCGTCCCGGCGAGCACCGGGTCGACATAGGTTCCGCCCGAGGCGACGGACTGCACGGCGCGCAACAGGTCGTCCATCGGCGCTTCCTTCAGCACGAAGCCGCGCACGCCGGCGTCGAGCGCCTCGGTGAGGAGCGCCCGGTCCCCGTAGCCCGTATAGAGAAGGATCGACGTGTCGGGCGTGGAGCGCTGGGCGAGCCGGGTCAGCTCGATCCCCCCGAGCTTCGGCATCCGCACGTCCACGAGGGCGACCTGCGGCTTGCGCTGCTCGATCTTCTCGAGCGCCTCTTCCCCGTCCTGCGCCCGAGCGATCACCTCGATCCCGCCCTGAACCAGGAACTCCGCAACCGCCTCGAGCACGGCCGGATGGTCGTCGGCGACGACGCACGTGATCGGCGGCGTGCTCGACGAGCTCACGCGCGGATCCCGCCTCCCAGGATCCCCGATTGGGGGATCCCCGTTTTGGGGGATGGGTCCGTCACACCTCTAGGGATATCGGTTCTGGCGGCCGCTGCCAATAGTTGTGGGGTACCCCAAAAAGGGAAGTTGTCACGCATTTGCGGCCCAGCATCACACTTTCAACGGACCTGGCGCGTCAGCACGAGCTGATCGACGCCGCGATCGCGGTCAATGAGGCGCCGACACTCGACGAGGCGTTCCAGGTCCTCGCGGACACCGGCATCGGGCTGCTCGGCGCGGACCGGCTGTCGATCGTCGTCTGGACGAACGATCTCTCGGCAGGAGAGGTCCGAGCCGGCGCTGGCACGGCGCGCTCTGCGATCGGTGTCGCCGTCTCGGCCGACGAATTCACCGTCACCGCCCTCGTCACCGGCGAGCCGTACATCGGCCCACCCGTGACCGACCAGCTGCCGGACGAGATCCGGGCAGAGCTCGAGCAGGTCCACACGGTCGTCCGCGTGCCGTTTGTCGCCGGCACCGTCAGGGCCACCGTCCACGCAGCCTGGCACCGCCCGCTCGACCAGAGCGAAGCCGCGGCGGCAGCAGAGACGCTCCAGACGCTGACCCGTCTCTCGACGCTCGCGGAGCGGTCGCTGCGGGAGCGCGATCAGGAGAACTTCGACTTCGTGCTCGACGGCGTCGCCGACGGCGTCGTCCTGAGCTCGCCGGCGCGCCTGGTCCTGAACGTCGCTGCGCGCCAGATCCTCAGGATCCCCGACGGGGGCACGTTCAACCTCGGCGACTACAACCCGCGCCAGCTCGACGGGACGCCCTTCGAGATCTTCCCCGGGCGCATCGTCGGCCACCAGACGATCGAGGCCGGGACCGGCGCGCCCTTTCGGATCCGGGTGACCTCGCTCGACGCCCGCGAGCTCGTGCTCGACGGCACGGTATCGCCGGTCGGCGGAGACAGCGCGGCGATCGTCTTCCGCGACGTCACCGAAGAGCATTGCGCCAACCTCTCGAACCGGCAGACCCTCGAAGCGCTTTTCGACGCGATGCCGACCGCGCTTGCGGTCGCCGACCCGACGACGCGTCGCTTGCTGACGGTCAATCGCGCGTTCTGCGAGCTGGTCGGCCGCCCAATCGAGGAAGTCGTCGGCGCAGAGCCGCCCTACCCGTGGTGGGACGAGAGCGAGACGACCACCGGGTTCGAGCCCGGGGCCCGTACAGAGCGAGTGTTCCGGCTGCCTGACGGGCGGCCGCAGCCTGTGCAAATCTCGATGCATGAGGTGCCGGGCGAGGCCGGCGAGCCGGCCCTGTTGCTCGCCCTGATCGAGGACACCGCAGAGGAGCGCCGCATGCAGCAGCAGCTCGTCCAGAGCGGGAAGCTCGCTGCGATCGGCGAACTGGCGGCCGGCGTCGCACACGAGATCAACAATCCGCTGTTCGCGATCCTCGGCCTGACGGAGTTCCTGCTCAAGGAAGCCGAGCCCGGCTCCAAGGCGCTCCAGCGCCTGGAGCTGATCCAGCAGACGGGGCTCGAGATCAAAGAGATCGTGCGCGCGCTCCTCGACTTCGCGCGGGAAAACGCCGAAGAGCGTCACGTCGTGCCACTCGAGGAGGTCGCACAGGCAACTGTCGAACTCGTGCGCCGGACGAACGCACACAAGGGTGTAGAGCTGATCGACAACTACGACGCGTCCGCCGCGTGCGTGAGGGCCAGCCCGAACCAGCTCAAGCAGATCTTCCTCAACCTGATCGCGAACGCACGCCAGGCCATGCCGAACGGGGGAACCGTCAAGGTCGACGTTCGCCGCGAAGGCGAATGGGTGATCGCGTGTGTCAGCGACGACGGCCCCGGCATCGACGCCGCCGTCGTCGAGCGCATCTTCGAACCGTTCTTCACGACCAAGCGCCTCACCGGCGGCACCGGCCTCGGCCTCTCCGTCAGCCTCGGCATCGCCGAGGCCCACGGCGGCACACTCACTGCCTCGTCAGAGCCAGGTCGCGGCGCGAGCTTCACGCTTCGGCTCCCCCTGGCCGGCGAGGAGGACACCGAATGAACCGCATCCTCGTGATCGACGACGAAGACGTCATCCGCATGCTCGTCGTCGAGATCCTCGAATCCGCCGGCTACGAGGTGACGAGCGCAGAGAGCGCCGAGGTTGCGCTCGAACTGCTGGAGCAGGCCGAGTTCGATCTCGTCGTCAGCGACATCGTCATGCCCGGCCTCTCCGGGCTCGAGCTGCTCGAATCCGTGCGTTCCCGCGTCGCCTCGCTTCCCGTCGTGCTCGTCACGGGCGCCGGTACCTACGACACGCTGAGCCAGGCGCTCACCCGCGGCGCGGCCGGGCTCGTCACCAAGCCCTTTGCCCACTCGGAGCTTCAACTCGCGGTGGCCGACGCACTCGAGCGTGCGATGCGCAGCCGAGACGAGCTGAGGGAGCGGTTGCTCGCACCGACGCTCGCGAGCGCACTCGCGAACGCGATCGAAGCGCGCGACGAATACCTCCACGGCCATTGCGAGCGGCTGGCTGCGCTCGCTGTCCGGGTGGCCGAGCTCCTCGGGCTGCCCGCCGACCAGATCGAAACGGTGCGCCTCGGCGCGATCCTCCACGACGTCGGCAAGATCGGGATTCCCGACCGCGTGCTGCTGAAGCCAGGCCCACTCGACGACGAAGAGCGCCGCATCGTCGAGACGCACCCCGAGATCGGCGACAAGCTGCTCGAGCCGCTCGACCTGCTTTCCGGCGCCCGGCCGATCGTGCGTCATCACCACGAGCGCTGGGACGGCGCCGGGTATCCGGACCGGGTCGCTGCGGACGACATTCCGCTCGGCGCGCGCATCGTCGCAGTCGCAGACTCGGTGGAGGTCATGTCGTCGCGCCAGCTCTACCGGCAGCCCCGCTCACCCGAACAGATCGTCGAGGAGCTCACGAAGTGGCGCGGGACACAGTGGGACCCGCAAATCGTCGACCTTGTGCTTGCCTTGATCGAATCCGGCGAGCTGATTCTGAGAGTCGACGGCCTCCACCTGCTCGAACAACCGCCCCTTCCCGTGAGCGTGCCGGGCCTGTCCGTGCTGCTCGTGGAAGACAACGATCACGATGCGCTTCTCGTCACCGAGGCGCTCGAGCATGCGCTCGAGGGTGCAGTCGTCTCGCGAGCGGACACCGCGGCCTCTGCGTGTGAGCTGTCGGACAAATCGACGTGGTCACTCGCTGTCGTCGACCACAACCTGTCCGATGGTCACGGTCTGCAGATTCTCGACAGGCTGCGCGCGAACGACCCGATGCTCCCGATCGTGATGCTCACCGGCCAGGGGTCGGAGGAGAGCGCCATCGAGGCGTTCCGTCACGGTGCCTCGGATTACGTCGTCAAAGGAAACGGCTACCCGGATGCGCTTGCGGCGCGCGTTCGCGGATTGGTCGTGACATGACCTACACCAACCCTCGGCGCACCGCGCTGTCTGTGGAGGTAACACCATGAACGATCCTCGCTGTCTGATCGCCGACGATCACCCTGCCCTGACTACGGCGGTCTCTGCGTATCTGTCCGAGAACGGCTTCGAGATCGTCGGCCCTGCGTCAGACGGTCGGCGCGCAGTTGCGCTGATCACCGACGAGAAGCCCGACCTCGCACTCGTCGACTACCGAATGCCGCGTCTCTCCGGCGCGGACCTCGTACGCGCGCTGTGCGAGGCGTCCCCCGATACCCACATCGTCGTCTACACCGCCGACGGCGACGAGCGGCTGGCACGCGAAGTGCTGGACGCCGGCGCAGTCGCGCTCGTACTCAAGGAGGCTCCGCTCGCGGACCTCGTGCGCGCGCTCGAAGCGGCCCTGAACGGCAGCTCGTACCTCGACCCCGCGCTTGCGAAGAACCCCGCTCCCGGTGGCAAGCTCACGCAGCGTGAGCTCGAGGTGCTCGGTCTGCTTGCTGAGGGCCTCCAGCACGAAGAGATCGGCCGGAGGCTTGGCATCAGCTCCGAGACGGTCCGCACGCATCTTCGGAAAGCATCTGACAGGCTCGGTGCCTCCACCCGCACCCAGGCGGTGGCAACCGCACTGAGGCTCGGTCTGATCGCGTGAACGACCCCTCTCTTCGCACGCTCGTCGAGCGCCAGCTCGAGGTTGCCTCGCTCAACGGCGAGGTCCATGCCGTCATGCACTCGATCGTCGAGCGGTTGCTCGACCTCCCGCTTGCCGACGGCGCCTCGATCTCGACGATCGCGGAGGGAATCGCCCACTTCGACGTCTCACTCGGCGCGGACGCGCCGCTCCAGGATCTGACATGCCCGCTCGCGGACACGCTTGGATCGGAGTGTGTCCGCACAGGCGAAGTGCACGTGCTCCGCGGTTCCGACGGCGCGGACATGCAACGCTCGCTGACCAGCGGTGCCGGGGCGATCGTCCTCGCGCCGATCGTGTACGACGGCGAGACACGCGGGATCGTGGGCGTCCGCAGCGCCGACCCCTCGGCGTTCGGCGAGGACGACATCGAGACCGCACGCCTGCTCGCGCAGTCCGCGGCCATCGCGTTGCGCAATGCCGCGCTGGTCGAGCGCCTCGGCGAGAGCGAACGCCGCTACCGGGAGCTGTACGACCAGTCGGCCGACGCAACCTTCGTCAGCGATCTCAATGGACAGCTGACCGATGCGAACGAGGCCGCCGCCGCGCTGACGTGGTACACGATCGACGAGCTGCGCGGGATGCACCTGAGCGAACTGATCGACCCGGATGACCTTGCGGCAACGCCGCTGCGGGTCTCCGAGCTTCGTCAGTTTCGCGAGATTCGTACCGATCGCCGCTACCGGCGCAAGGACGGGTCGATCTTCGAAGTCGAGGCTTCGGCGCGCGTTCTCGACGACGACCGCGTTCACACCTCGGTGCGCGACGTAACGCAACGGAAGCGCAACGAGGATCGCCTGCGTACCAGTCTCGGCCGCCTGCACGCGATCGTCGCGACGCAGCAGGAGATCTCGGCGCTCGAGCTCGACCCGGAAGGCGTGACCGCCGCGATCGTCGAGCGCGCCCAGCACCTCGCCGGCGCAGACGGTGCGTCGGTGCAATGGATCGACGGTAACGACATGGTGATCAACCAGGCGTCGGGTGTTGCTGCCTCATTCGTCGGTTTGCGCATCGACCGCGCGGGGTGCCTGTCGGACCTTGCCGCGAAGGAAAAGGCCGCGCTCTATTCACCCGACACCGAGACCGACCCGCGGGTCGACAGAGACGCCACCCGCAAGCTGCAGGCGCGCTCGATGATCTGCGCTCCGCTCCACCGCGATGGCCAGATCGAGGGAGCGCTCTCGGTGTTCGGGACCGAGCCAAATGCATTCGACGAGCTCGCGGTCGAGACGACGCGCCTGATGGCGGAGTTCGTCAGCACGGTGATTCGCAACGCGAACGAGCTCGAGACCCGCAAGATGCTCGCCGACGAACTGCGCACGCAAGGCCAGGTCGTCGAGCACATGCAGACCGGGCTCTGGATCTGGGAGACCGACGAGGTCGGCATCTACCGCCTCGATCACGCAAACGCTGCCAGCGAGCTTGCAACCGGCGTCGCGGCCGAGACGATCCTCGGGTCGACCCTGGAAGAGGTCTTGCCTGCCACCACCGGACAGCTCAAGTCGATTTTCGAAGAGGTCCGCGCGTCCGGTGAGCTCATCGACGCCGGCGAGGTGGAGTACGGCGACGCGCGCATCACACCCGGCGTGTTCTGGGTCAAGGCCTTTCCGCTCCCCGGAGACCGCATCGCGATGACTTTCGAGAACGTGACCGCGATGGTGCGCGCACGCCATGCCCTCCAGGAGAGCGAAGGGCGCTTCCGCAGCGCCTTCGACTCGCCGTCGCTCGGCATGGCTCTCTCATCGCTCGACGGTGACTTCGTGGAAGTCAACGAGCGCCTCGCCCAAATGCTCGGCTACGCGCCCTCCGAACTGTCGGCGATGAATGTGCTCGACGTGACCCACCACGAGGACCGAGACGTCACGGAGCAGCTGATCGAGGGCCTGCGGTCCGGCAAGCAGAACTCTTATCAACGAGAGAAGCGCTACGTGCGCAAAGACGGATCGTTTCTGTGGGCAGACGTTGCGGTCTCGCTCGTGCGTGGCTACGACGGCTCGCCGACTCATGTCGTCTCGCACGTTCAGGACATCACTGCGCAACGCGAGGCCAACCTCCTCTTCACTGCGACGTTCGAGCACTCCGTCGTTCCAATGCTCGTCGCCGACGACGAGCGCCGCCTGGTCGACCTGAACGAAGCCGCGACCGAAATGCTCGGCGTCACTCACGACGAAGCGGTGGGAACGAGCGTGGACGAACTGTTCAGAGACCAGCCTGTCGACGAGATGTGGCGGGCATTCATGAGCCACGGGACGATGGAGGCCGAGGTGAGCCTCCGCCGCCCCGACGGCGGCGAGCGCCGGATCGAGTTCGTCGCAACCGCGAACGTGCGTCCGGGACGCCACATCGCCGTCGTCCGCGACCTGACTCGTACGAAGGAGCTCGAGACGCAGTTGCGGCAGGCGCAGAAGATGGAAGCGGTCGGCCGGCTTGCCGGTGGGATCGCCCATGACTTCAACAACCTCCTGACCGCGATCTCCGGCTACAGCGAATTCCTGATCGATGGGCTCGAAGACGAACGGTTCCGCCGGCATGCGGACGAGATCCGTAAGGCGGCCGCGCGCGCGGCGTCGCTCACGGGCCAGCTCCTCGCCTTCAGTCGGCGCCAGGTTCTGCAGCCACGCGCGCTCGACCTGAATGCTGTCGTCTCCGACATGGACATGATGCTCCGCCGCTTGATCGGCGAGGACGTCGAGCTCGTCACGCTGCTCGACCCCGACGTCGGGCCGGTACAGGCCGACCCAACGCAGGTCGAGCAGGTGATCGTGAACCTCGCGGTCAACGCACGCGATGCGATGCCGAGCGGCGGCTCTGTGACGATCGAGACCTCGGACGTGCGAACCGATGAAGGGGAATTCGTCGAGTTGCGCATGACGGACACCGGCATCGGCATGACAGACCTCGAGCGCCAGCAGCTCTTCGACCCGTTCTTCACGACGAAGGAGGGTGGCACCGGCCTCGGCCTCGCAACCGTCTACGGGATCGTCGAGCAGAGCGGCGGCACGATCGAGGTCGACACCGCGCCTGGGATGGGCTCGTCGTTCCGGATCTGGCTGCCGCGCGCCGCGGCGCCCGCCGCCGCACCTGCCCTCGCGCCCGTCGTCGACGCGCCCCGTCAGGGCGACGAGACGATCCTCCTGGTGGAGGACGAGACGGTCGTGCGACACCTGGTCGCGGAGATCCTCGAGAACAGCGGCTACACGGTGATGCAGGCCGGCGACGGCCCGTCAGCGCTCGAACTGCTGCGCCGGCACTCCGAGAAGCTCGACCTCCTGGTCACCGACGTCGTCATGCCCGGGATGAGCGGGCCGGAGGTCGCGCAGGCGGTCACTTCGATGCGGCCCGGCACCGAGGTGCTCTACACCTCGGGCTACACCGACTCGGCGATCGGCCACCACGGCGTGCTCGAGCCGGGCATCGCGTTCCTGCAGAAGCCGTTCAGCGCCGACGACCTGACGCGCAAGGTCCGCGCACTCCTGGACCAAGCGTCCGTCCCGGTCGACTAGATGGTCGATGCCACGGTTGCGCCCGCCTGGGAACGGCCCAGACGCGGCGCAGGACGCCCGCCTCGCCCTCGAACAGCCATCCCGGCTGTCCAGCGGGCGAGTCGAACGTCCTGCTTGGTCTGG
>JBKJQL010000001.1:0-18804 GCA_046594035.1 Gaiellaceae bacterium | reverse complement strand
GATCGCCTATCTCGGCGACAAAAGCGAACTGTCGCCGTGGTCTGGCGGCCCGTCGTGGCAGGTCGTCGGAGCCGTCCTCGCAGGCGGAGCGATCCTCGCCGAGGTGTGCGTCGTCGTCGGCTTGAAGTCGGGCAACTTCCTCTCGACGCCGCAGAACATCACGCGCGCGTTCGGCTCGCCCGCCGCGCTCGGACGGCTGTTCCTCACCGATCACCTGCTCGCGTTTGAGGTCACCTCGATCGTGCTGCTCGTCGCAGCCGTCGGCGGCGTCGTGCTCGGTTCGCATGCGAGGCAGACGGAGGGCACGCAGTTGGAGGACACGCATGCGCGGCCCTGACATCCAGTGGTATGTCGTGCTGAGCGCGATCCTGTTCTCGATCGGGGCGCTCGGCGTGATGCTGCGGCGCAGCCCGCTGATCATCCTCCTGAGCGTCGAGATCATGCTCAACTCGGCGAACCTGCTGCTGATCGCGTTCTCGCGCCTGCACGGGCGTGAGGACGGCCAGATCTTCGCCATCTCGGTGATGGCCGTCGCAGCATCGGAGGTCGTCGTCGGGCTCGGGATGATCGTCGCGATGGGCCGCCGCCACGTCGACCTGGACGTCGACAAGCTCAGGACGCTGAGGGGTTAATGAACGCTGCTGCCTGGACCTGCCTGCTGCTGCCGCTTGCCTCCACGGTGGCGATCACACTCGGCGGCACGCGCATCTCGCGCCGCGTCGCGGGCTACATCTCGACCGCGACGACGATGGGCGCGTTCGCCGCAGCCGTCGTGGCCTTCGTCGGGCTGCTCGACCGGAGCCCCGAGCACCGCGAAGCGCTGACGACCTCGTGGACGTGGCTCTCGGCGGGGCAGTATTCGTTCGGCCTCACGCTGCTGACCGACCAGCTCTCGATCGTGATGATGCTGATCGTCGCGGGCGTCAGCTCGCTGATCGTCGCGTACTCCGTCGGCTACATGGACGGTGACGACGAAGAACGCCGCTACTTCGCCTACATGTCGCTCTTCGTCTTCTCGATGCTCCTGCTCGTGCAGGGCGGCAACCTGCTCTTGCTGCTCGCGGGCTGGGGCATGGTCGGCCTCTCGAGCTACTTGCTGATCGGCTACCACCAGGATCGCCCGTCTGCGGTCGCGGCCGCCAAGAAGGCGTTCGTGATGAACGCGTTCGGCGACGCGACGATGGCGCTCGCGCTCTTCCTGCTGATCCAGCAGACGGGGAAGCTCGACTTCGCAGAGGTGTTCGCAGCGAGCCCGCACGGCGGCACGGCCGCGAACCTGATCGCGCTCGGCCTGCTCGGCGGCGCACTCGCCAAGTCGGCGCAGCTGCCGCTGCACACGTGGCTCCCGGACGCGATGGAAGGCCCGACGCCGGTCAGTGCGCTGATCCACGCCGCGACGATGGTCACCGCCGGCGTCTACCTGATTGCGCGCTGCCATCCGCTGTTCGAGAACGCGTACGTGATCCAGGATCTCGCCGCCGGCCTCGGCGCGGCGACGTTGCTGATGGCGGGACTGATCGCGCTCGTGCAGACCGACATCAAGCGCGTGATCGCGTACTCGACGATGTCGCAGATCGGCTACATGTTCGTCGGCGTCGGCCTGGGCGCGTATCCGAACGGGATCTTCCACCTGATGACCCACTCGTTCTTCAAGGCGCTGCTCTTCATGGCGGCCGGGCTCGCGATCCACGCGGTCGCCGGCGAGCAGGACATCCGCAAACTGGCAGGCGTCGGGAAGCTGATGCCGTTCACCAAGATCGTGTTCCTGATCGGCTCGCTTGCGCTCGTCGGCATCCTGCCCTTCGCCGGCTTCTTCTCGAAGGACTCGATCCTCGCCTCCGCACTCGCACGCGGGTGGTTCGGCCAGACGATCTTCGTCGTGGGGATCATCGGCACGTTCCTCACCGGCGTCTACGCGTTTCGCCTCTTCTTCATCGTCTTCATGGGTGAGCCTTCGGCTTTTGCGCGCGAGCACTTCCATGCTCATCACGGGCAGGAAGGGCCGCTCTCGATGCGCTGGACGGTCGGTGTCCTCGCAGTGCTTTCCGTGATCGGCGGCTTCTTGCAGTTCGCCCCCATCTGGCATCCGCTGACGACGTGGCTCGAGCCGGTGACCCGGCCGCTCGCCGAGCCGGCGAACACGCAGGAGTACCTCGCGTCGGCGATCGGGCTGCTCGCCGGCGCGGCTGGCATCTTCGTCGCCTGGTCGATCTACGCGACGAAGAGGATCAAGGCGCCGAAGGCCGTGAAGCTCTTCGAGCGGAAGTTCTACTGGGACGAGCTGTACGACGTGGTCTGGTATCGCAGCGCCGACCTGCTGACGCGCGGGCTGGGCGCAATCGTCGAGCGTCCCCTGATCGCCGGTTCACTGACCGCCGTCACCGGCGCGTTCGGTCTCGGCTCGCGTGAGCTCTCCGTTGCACAGAACGGGCTCGTACGCACCTACGCGCTCGCGCTCGCCGGCGGGCTCGCCGTCCTGACCGTCGTCTTCCTGGCGGCGCGCTGATGCTGACCACCGTTCTGATCTTTCTGCCGGTTCTGGGCGCGCTCGTCGTGGCGGCCCTGCCGTTGCCGCGCTACTGGGTCGGCTCCCTCGCCTCGCTGATCTCACTCGTCGAGGTCGGAGTCTGGATCACGTCAGCGACGAAGTTTCACTTCGGCTCGTCAGCGCTGCAACTGGACCAGCGGCGCTCGTGGGTCAGCGACCTGAACATCAGCTACCACGTCGGCCAGTACGCGTTCTCGGTCTGGCTCGTCGGCGTGACCACGGTGGCGATGGCCGCGTGCGTGATCTACGGCTGGTGGGTCGGCCGCGAGCGGCCGCGTGCGTACTTCGCGCTGATGCTCCTCACGACCGGCGCTGTGGTCGGCGTGTTCACCGCGCAGGACCTCTTGCTCTTCTACGCGTTCTTCGAGGCGATGCTGATCCCGCTCTACATCCTGATCGGCGTCTGGGGCGGCGCCGAGCGGCTGCGCGCGACGCTGACGTTCGTCATCTATACGGTCGTCGGCTCGCTGCTCATGTTGGCGTCGATCGTCGTCTACGGACTGCAGCAGGGCACCTTCGACCTGACGCAGATGGGGCCGAGCAACTCGACGTGGCTCTTCCTCGGTTTCGTCGCCGCGTTCGCGATCAAGTCGCCGCTCTTCCCGTTTCACGGTTGGCTGCCGATCGCCTACCGCGAATCGCCGCCGGAAGTCTCGGCGGTGCTCTCGGGAATCATCTCGAAGGTCGGCCTCTACGGGCTGCTGCGGATCGCGATCCCGAAGTTCCCGGAGGTCGTCGACGACTGGCGCGTGGTGCTGCTCGTGCTCGCGTCGATCTCGCTCGTGTACGGGTCGCTGCTCGCCTGGCGCGCACCCGACTTTCGCGGGGTCGTGATGTACTCGTCGCTCGCGCAGTCGGGGCTAATCGTGCTCGGACTGCTCGCAGGGAACGGCCTCGGCCTCGACGGCGCCGTGCTCCAGATGGTCAACCATGCGCTGATGTCGACGACGCTCTTCTTGCTCGCCGGGATGGTGGAACGCCGCACGTCGACCGGCGAGTTCAAGTTGCTCGGCGGGATGGCGCGCGGACGGCCCGCGCTCGCGACGGTGATGATGACAGTGGGGATCATCTCACTCGCCGTGCCGCTCTCCACCTCCTTTGCCGGTGAGTTCCTGATCCTGGCCGGTGCGTTCCAGCAGCACTGGGCCTGGGCGGTCGTCGGCGCCGGCGCGATCGTGCTCGCGGCGATGTACATGCTGCGCGCCATCTCTGCCGTGCTGCACCAGGACGTCGGACCTGCGGTGCCGGACTCGGCGCTCGACCTGCGCCCCGGTGAGCTCGCCGTCGTCGTGCCGCTCGTTGCCTGCCTGATCGCCCTGAGCGCATACCCGAACCTCGTGTCGGGTCACGCGGTGGGCGGCAAGAGCTCGCAGTCGTCGGGCTGGACGGGGTACGCGCCGTGATCGTCAAGCCACACATCGACTGGTTCGCGCTCTCGCCCTCGCTCTCGCTGACGGCGGTCGTCGGCGTGCTCCTGCTGGTAGCCGTCCTCGTGCCGAGGAGCGCGCGCAAGCCGACGGCTGCGTTCCTCGCGTTTGCGGGCTTCGTGACGTCGTTCGTCCTCGCCGTGCTGCTCTACAACCGCAGCGCGCAGGGCGTCACGGCGGTGCACGACGCGATCTTCCGCGACCGCTGGGCCTCGCTCGCGCAGATCCTGCTCGCCGGCTCGGGTGCGATCGCCGTGCTCATCTCCTACCGCGAGAAGCTGCGCGAGGAGCACATCGCCGAGTATTACGCGCTGCTCGTCGCGGCAGGCGCGGGCATGGCGTTCTTCGTCCAGGCGTCGAACCTGATGACGCTCTTCCTCGGGCTCGAGTGGTTCTCGATCGCGCTCTACGTGCTGACGGCGATCGACATCGACCTGATCGGGTCGCTCGAAGCGGGCCTCAAGTACCTGATCGTCGGTGCCGTCGGATCGGCGACGCTGCTCTTCGGCTCCGCACTCGTCTACGGGACGACCGGGCAGCTGAGCTTCGACAAGATCGCCGCCGCCGGGCACGGGCACGACGCGATGCTCGTGGCCGGGCTCGCGATGGTGATCGTCGGGCTCGCGTTCAAGGCCTCCGCGGCGCCGTTCCACATGTGGACACCGGACGCGTACCAGGGCGCACCGACCTCGGTCACCGCGTTCATGTCGTCAGCAACGAAGATCGCCGCGCTCGTCGTCACCTATCGCGTGCTGACGACGGCGTTCCCGCACGATCAGCGCCTGTGGAGCGGCGCGATCGCCGGGCTCGCGATCATCTCACTCGCGTGGGGCAACATCGCAGCGCTCGTGCAGCGCAACCTGAAGCGCCTGCTCGCCTATTCGTCCGTCTCGCACGCCGGCTTCATGCTGATCGGCATCGCCGCCGCGAACGCCCTCGGCGCGCGGGCGCTCATGTACTACCTGATCCCGTACGCGGCGATGTCGCTCGGCGCGTTCGCCGTCGTTGCGGCGCGCGAGCGAGAACTCGGTGTGCCGGTGACGCTCCAGAACCTCGCGGGCTTCGGCTGGGAGCGACCGTTCCTCGGCATCTCGATGTGGGTCTTCGTCCTCGGGATGCTCGGCTTCCCGCTGACGGGCGGCTTCTTCGGCAAGTTCTACGTCTTCGCCGCCGCGTACCGGCACGGCTGGTGGTGGCTGATCGTCGCCGGCGTGATCGCGACGATGATCTCCGCGTACTACTACCTCGGGATCGTGCGCGCGATGTACTTCCGCGACGCGGCGGAGCTCCAGCTCGCTCCGGTGGGCGGCGCCCCTAACCGGGAGCTCTTGCTCAGCACGGGCGTGCTGATCTGCCTCGTCGTCACGGTGGGCTCGTTCTTCGCAGTGCAGCCGCTGATCGATGTTGCGCGCCATGCTGCACGGGCTCTTCCGCTCTAGCTGGCTGGTAACAGGCTCGACAAGACGAACTACGGCTTGGCAGTGTGGAGCGCGAGGCGACGGAGCTGCGGCGCGACTGCGACGCACACCTTGATCGCAAGCACCGCGAGGCAGGCGATCAGCGCCGAGGCGCCGAGGGGCGGCAGCGCGTCCGTCTCGGTCGCCGGCGAGCGCGCGGCGCACGAGAGGACGAGCAGACCGACGGCGAGCGTCCAGAGCAGCGCCTGGAGGCCCACGATCGCGTCATCGCGCCGCTCGAGGTACTCACCGAAGCCGACAAGCGCCGACACGGCCGCGAACGGGATCGCGCCGAGCAGTGCGTTGAAGGCGAGACCGTGCGCGCCGCGCGCGTCTGCGAACGAGGCGACGACGACCAGCACGGCAGGAAGAGCTCGGCGTCCCACGGACACCTAGCTTCGCCCTGGGCTGCGACGGTCCTTCTATGCTCACTCCGCTCTCGAGGACGAAAGGATCGGCATGGCAACTCTCACCTGGCTCGGCCACGCAGCGTTCCGGATCGAGACCGACTCCGGCAAACGGATTTACGTCGATCCGTTCCTGCAGAACAACCCGAAGACGCCCGACGGTGAGAAACAACCCGAACGGGTCGACATGATCGCCGTCACGCACGGTCATTCCGATCACGCGGGCGAGGTACCGGCGCTCTCCCAGCAGTTCCCCGACGCACAGATCGTCGCGCAGGTCGAGCTCAAAGGTTGGCTCGGTTCGCAGGGCGCGAACGTCGGCGCGCTGCCCGGGATCAACAAGGGCGGCACGCAAGAGATCGACGGCATCAAGTTCACGCTCGTCAACGCGTTCCACTCCTCGAGCGCCGACGACGGCACCTACACCGGAGAATCCTGCGGCATCGTGATTCGCTTCGACGGCAAATCGGTGTACTTCGCGGGCGACACCTGCGTCTTCGGCGACATGCAACTGATCGCACGCCTCTACGAGCCCGACGTCGCGGTGTTGCCGATCGGCGACTGGTTCACGATGGGCCCCGAGCAAGCTGCCCTCGCGCTGGAACTGCTCGGCAACCCGCGGTGCGTTCCCAGCCACTGGGGCACGTTCGAGCTGCTCAGCGGCACGCCGGATGCGCTGGCTGCGCTGACGAGCGCGCAGGTCGAGCGCCTCGAGCCGGGAGACTCGGTCGAACTGTGAGAGAACGCTGGTTCGGAGCGACGGGACGCCGCGTCCCCGAGATCGCGCTCGAAGGGGAGATCGACGTGGCGGACGCGCTGGTGCTCGACGCGATCGATGTCGACGCGCTGCGCGCCGCGCACGCCGAAGGTCGTCCCGTGGTCGTCCGCGCGAGTACGGCCGACGAGGTGAAGGCCGCGCTCGTCCGTCCGGAGGTGGCGCTCGCCCTCGTCACCGATCCGGCGCTCCTCGACCTCGACCTGACCGAGCTCACGTATGGCTGAGATCGTCGCCACCTACTCGATCGTCGCGTGCGACCTGGAGGCGGGCCAGTGGGGCGTCGCGACCCAGTCAAAGTTTCTCGCGGTCGGCTCTGTGGTGCCATGGGCGGTGCCGGGCGTGGGCGCCGTCGCGACGCAGGCCTACGCGAACCCCCGCTACGGCCCCGAGGGCCTCCAGTTGCTGGCTCAGGGCCTGTCCGCCGCCGAGGTGATCACCCGCCTCACCGAAGCGGACGACGGCCGTGCGGACCGCCAGGTCGGCGTCGTCGACGCCCAGGGCGGCGGCGCGACCTACACCGGCTCCGCCTGCATGGAGTGGGCCGGCGGACTTGCGGGTCCGGGCTTCGCGGCGCAGGGGAACATCCTGGTCGGCGACGAGACGGTGGCCGCGCTCGCACTGACCTTCACCGCCACCCACGGACGCCCGCTCGCCGAGCGCCTGCTCGACTGTCTCGCCGCCGCGCAGGCCGCAGGCGGCGACCGCCGCGGTCAGCAGTCGGCCGCGTTGCTCGTCGTGGAGCAGGACGGTGGCTACGCGGGGATGAGCGATTCGCTTGTCGACCTACGCGTCGACGACCACCCGCAGCCCGTCGCCGAGCTCGCGCGCCTGTACGAGCTGCACTCGCTGCTCTTCGGCAAGACGCCGCGTGACCGCTGGCTGACGGTCGACGACGATCTGCGCGCCGAGTTGACCGACCGGCTCGGCCGTCTCGGCTACAGCGGCGCGCTCGACCGCGCCTTCGAGGACTGGTCGGGAACCGAGAACCTGGAGGAGCGCGTCGACGGCATCGAGCAGATCGACCCCGTCGTGCTCGAGGAGCTGCGGCGGCGATGAGCGGTTACGAGATCCTCTCGCTCGACGACCTCGACCGCGTCCCGAACCGCGGCAGCGGCGAGGTGCTGCGGCCGTTGCGCCGACGGCTCGAGTTTCGGGCGTTCGGGATCAACGCCTGGAGCGCCGACGAGGCCGGGGACAAGCTCATCCCGCCGCACGAGGAGGACAGCGGGCACGAGGAGCTGTACGTCGTCGTGCGCGGCACCGCGCGCTTCACGCTCGGCGAGGAGACGTTCGATGCGCCGGCCGGCACGCTGATCCACGTGCGCGCGGGGACGTTCCGGGTGGCAACCGCAACGGAAGCCGACACGATGATCCTCGTCGCAGGCGGCAAGGAAGGCGAAGCGTTCGAAGCCGCAGGCTGGGAGAACATCAACGTCGCCTTCGCGTTGCTCGACGCAGGCGACTCAGCGGCAGGCCGCGCGGTCATGGCAGAGACCTCTGTGCCGGACGAGTATCTGTGGGGAAGGCACTACAACCTTGCCTGCTACGACGCGATGTCCGGCGCGACCGACTCAGCCCTTGAGGAGCTGCGCAAAGCGATCGAGCTGAACCGCGACCAGGTGATGGGGTGGCTGCCGCACGACACCGACCTCGACCCGCTGCGCGGCGACCCGCGCTTCGAGGAGCTCGCGCAATGAGCGTCGCGCACATCGACCAGCTCGACGCGGTCGAGATGCCCGACGGCTTCGTCTGGCGGCCGGTGCGGAGGCACTTCGACATCCGCGGGTTCGGCGTCAACGCGTACACCGCACGCGAGGTTGGCGGCCTGATCGTCGAGCCGCACACGGAAGGAAATCTGAAGCACGAGGAGATCTATCTCGTGGTGCGCGGCCGTGCGCTCTTCACCGTCGACGGAAACGAGCACGAGCTGGGCGCGGGGCAGCTCGTCTTCCTGCGCGATCCAGAGCTGCGGCGCGGGGCCGTCGCGCTGGAGGCGGACACGATCGTGCTCGCACTCGGCGGCAAGCCGGGCGAGCCTCACGTCGTATCCGCGTGGGAGGCGATGTTCGCTGCGGTGCCCGCATCGCGCGAAGAGAACTGGGAGGAGGCGATTCGCATCCACGTCGAAGCGCTCGAGGAACACCCGGAGCACCCCGCGCTGCTCTACAACCTCGCGTGCATGGAAGCCCGGGGCGGGCGGCACCTCGATGCGCTCCTGCACCTCCGGAGCGCGGTCGAGCTCAATCCGAAGACGGCGGAGTGGGCGGCGGAGGACTCGGACTTCGCCGCGATCAGGAGCGAGCCCGGCTTCCCCGGATAACTAGTGCGCGATGCCGCCGCTGCGGTCCTGCCAGTGGTCGACGAACGGCAGCGTGACGAAGGCGAGCACAACGCCACTCACGAGCGTCGATCCCACCAAGAGCTGCCGCGCGCGCCGGCCGGCCAACGCGTCGCGGCGCCACCAGTCGGCAGCGATCAGGCCCGGCAGCTTCAGGACGCGTGTCAGGACGCGGATGGACATCGCTCCGAGCCAGATGAAGAAGCTCACCTTGTGCAAGCCGAGCCACACGCCTCCGCGCCCGAGCGCAGCAGCCGCGATCCCGGTCGCGATCAGCGCGACCGTCGAGCTGACGGTGAGGGGCGCAATGACAATCCGCAGGAACGTCGCGGGCGGGCCGCGCCGGACGTATTCGACGCTGCGGCGGTAGTACCCGGTCATTTTTCAGCCCGTGCTCGCGAGCTTCAGCAGGAGGGGCGGGATCACCAGGAGGCCGATGAAGATGTGCGGCGTGCGGAGCTGGCCGAGCGCGAGGAGCGTCAGTCCCTCGAGCCCGAGCAGGACAAGGAGGACGGCCGCCGTCGCGGCGGTCAGCCGCTCGTTGCCCTCACTTCCACCGGAGAACGGGCCACGCATTCTCCGTATTCAACTGCACCTACCTGAGTAAGGACTGAGAATCGCCCGGCAAGCGGGCCCCGGCCGCGAGCGCACGCAAAGCGGGCACGGGATCGGACTCCGGCCGGGCAACGAGCAGCACCGCGCCGAACCCGTCATTCGGGTTGAGCGCATCGACAAGCAGCTGCAGGCCGAGCGCGAGCGCGAAGGCCTTGTGCGCCTGCGGCCCGCCGAAGGGGACGAGCTCCTCGGGACGCGCGCGGCCAGCCAGAACGTCCCCGTGCGTGACCGCGCCCATCGAGACGTCGCTGACGATCGGCGAGCCGTTGCTCGAGGGGATCGCGATCGCGAGCGGGTTCGTGCCGGCCAGTGGCTCACCACCGCCGGGATGGCCGAGCCGGCGCGGGGAGGTTGCGGTCAGCAGGCCGACGAGCCCGGCCTCCGCCAGGCGCCGCACCCAGTACCCGAGCGAGCCCGTCGGGAACGTGCGCGAGCAGACGACGAGGCGCGCGTGCTCCGGCGGGTCGAGCAGCTGTGCCCTGACCGCAGCCTCGAGCGTCAGGTACCCGAGCGCCCCGTCGCCGTCCCAGCGCTCGTAGCCCGGCCTCGCCTCGACGCGGCGAGGACGCGCGTGCGCGTTCAACTCGTCCCACGTCTCCAGCCATTCGATTCGCGAAAGGCCGTGGCTGGACTGTCCGCGCGCCTCCGCGTCGAGAAAGTGGGCCGCAAGCGTCTCGGCGTCCTCGGCGCTGAAGCCGAGTTGCGCGAGACGGGGCCGAGCCTCTTCAGGACGCAAATCTCACCACCGGCCAACCGCGCTCGTCGGCGATGCGCCGAAGCTTCCGATCCGGATTCGCGGCCACCGGATGGCCGACCGCCTCGAGGAACGGCACGTCGCTGTAGGAGTCGGAGTACGCCGTGCAGTGCTCGAGGTCGAGGCCTTCGGCGGCGGCCAGCTCACGCAGTGCGACGGCCTTGCCGACACCGTGCGCGGCGCGAAGCGAGCGGCCGGTGTACGTGCCGTCGACGATCTCGCAGGTCGAGCCGATCGCACCGTCAAAGCCGAGATCGTCTGCGATGTGCTGCACGATCTCCTGCAACGTGGCGGAGACGATGTAGACGCGCTCGCCGCGCTCGCGGTGACGTTCGACGAGCCGCAACGGCTCCTCGTAGACGAGCGGCCGCAGCACCGTCTCCATCGCGTCGCCGACCAGGTGCTGCAGCTCCGAGACCGAGAAGCCCTCGAGCATCTTCATCCCGTCCTCCGCCGCGCTGCGCACGCGTTCGGCGCTCGCGCCGCGCAGGACGAACAGCACCTGCCAGAACGCCGACTTGACGAGGTCGAGCCGGGAGATCAGGCCGCGCCGCCGAAAGGTCCCTGCGAGGGCGAGCACGGAGGAGCGCTTGATCAGCGTTCGGTCGAGGTCGAAGAACGCGGCGGCGGCCACCGTCAGGGCTCCAGCCTACGAGACGAGCGGCAGTGTGCGGGTGAACCCACCGACGCGGCTCGCGTCGATCACGCGCGCCAACTCGATGATTGCCTGAGCAGGCCCGCAGTCGGGATCGCTCACGACGAGCGGTGCGCCTGCGTCTCCGGACTCGCGCAGGCGCGCGTCGAGTGGGACCGTTCCGAGCAGCGGAACGTCGAGCTCGGCCGCGAGCTTCTCGCCGCCTCCGCTTCCGAACATCTCCGACGTCATGTTCTCAACCACCCCGACGAGGCGCATGCCGGTCTTTTGCGCCATGGTCGCTGCGCGCGAGGCGACCTCCTGGGCGAGCGGTTGCGGCGTCGTCACGACGACGGCTTCTGCGCGTGGGAGCAGCTGGCCGAGTGAGATCGAGACGTCACCGGTTCCCGGCGGCATATCCACGACGAGCACATCGAGCTCGCCCCAGTGCACGTCCTGCAGGAACTGCTCGAGCGCGCGGTGCAGCATGGGGCCGCGCCACATCACCGGCTGGTTGTCGTCGAGGAAGAACCCGATCGACATCAGGCGCATGTCGTGCGCCACGGGCGGCACGATCATCTTGTCGACGACGACGGGCTTCTGGTCGATGCCGAGCATGTGCGGGATCGAATGGCCGTAGATGTCGGCATCGAGCACACCGACTTCGCGTCCCTGCGCGGCGAGCGCTGCGGCGAGGTTGACCGTCAGCGTCGACTTGCCGACGCCGCCCTTGCCGGAGGCGACCGCGATCACGCGTGTCTTCGGGGAGAGCTGGATGCCCCGCGTCTCGACACCGCCTCGCAGCTGCGTTGTCAGCTCGGCACGCTCGTCCGGAGACATGACGTCGAAATGCAGCGTCACCGACGCGACGTTCGGCAGCGTTCCGACGTGCTCGGCGACCTGGTCCTCGAAGCTCGACCGGAGCGGGCAGCCGACGACCGTGAGTGCGATCGTCACGCTGACGTCCGCTCCGTCGATCTCAATCCCCCGCACCATGTTCAGCTCGGTGACGGGTTTACGCAGCTCTGGGTCGATCACCCGGCTGAGCGCCTCGAGGATTGCGTCGCGGGTAGGCATGCGGCGAGCGTAGCGAAGTGGGTTAGGCGGCTACGCCGTTTCGGGGATGCCGCTCGGCTCCACAAACGTCGATCATCCTTGGGTGACCGGCTTTCGGTACCGGCTGGAGTCTCACGCGCGCGTTCTCCTCGATTTGGGCCTCGGAGCGTTCCTCGCTCTGCTCTGGGCCACAGGCGACGTCACGCTTTGGCTGCATCTGGCCTACATCAGCATCGCGCTTGGCGCGTTCCTCCGCCCGCGCGCGCATTCGACTGTCACCCGCACCGCCGTCGTGACGATCATCGGCGGCGCTGGGCTGCTGCGCCTCCACTCCCAGAGAACGCGCTTTCTGCGGACGACCTGCTCGAGATCCCGCTGATGGGCGTACTCGCGCTGCTCTTCGCCGCGTTCGCCGGCCGGCGGGCCCGCGCAGAGCAGGACATCATCCGCGACCAGAAACGCCTGGCCCAGCAGCTCGCCCGCATCCCGCTCGCAACGATCGCTTTCGACGCGGACGCGCGGGTCGTTACCTGGAACACCGCAGCCGAGCAGCTTTTTGGCTGGAGCGCCGACGAGGTGATCGGAGAATTGAATCCGATCGTCCTGGCAGAAGAGCGCGCTCAATCGGCCGAGCTTTTCGAGCGCATCCAGGGGGGAGAGCGCCTGAAGGGCATCGAGGTGACGAGGCATGCCCGCGACGGGTCGATGCTCGAGCTCGCCCTTTACTCCGCGCCTCTCGGAACGACCGGGACGATCGTCCTTTACGACGACATCCGCGTGCGCAAGCAGGCAGAGCGAGAACGTGACCAGGCCGAGAGCCGTTATCGCAGCCTGATCGAGTCGATGCCGCTCGTCACCTACATCGACCACGTCGGCGATCAGGCGACCAACATCTACACCAGCCCGCAGATCGTCGACCTGCTTGGGTGGACCCTCGAGGAATGGGCTACGGACTTGCAGTTGTTCGAAGACCTTCTCCACCCGGACGACCGCGAGCGGGTCCTGGGCGAGGTCCGCCACGCGAACGCGACGCACGAGTTGTTCTGCTCGGAGTACCGCCTTCGCCATCGCCTTGGCCACTACCTCTGGGTTCGCGACCAGAGCGCGATCCTGGAAAACGACGGCGAGGCCTACGCCCGTGGGTTCCTGCTCGACATCACCGAGCAGAAGCGAATCGAGGAGCAGCTGCTGCAGGCGCAGAAGATGGACGCGCTTGGCCAGTTCGCGGGCGGCATCGCGCACGATTTCAACAATCTCCTGACGGGCATCGGTGGCTATACCGACCTCGCCGCCTCGGCGGCGGAGCACGGCACGGTGGTCTCGCGCTGCCTCGACGGCATCAAGTCCGCGGCGGAGGAGGCGGCCGGCCTCACGTCGCGCCTGCTCGCGTTCAGCCGTCGCAACGTCCCGGAACGCCGGATCGTCGACCTGAACGCCATCGTCGGCGAGGCAGCGTCGCTGCTGGAACGACGGGTGCGCGCGGACGTTCGCGTGCAGCTGTCACTGGCGCAGGATTTGCCGGCGGTCGCAGCAGACCTCGCGCAGCTGAAGCAGGCGGTGCTCAACCTCGCGCTGAACGCACGCGACGCGATGCCCGACGGCGGGACGTTGACGATCGAGACGACCACCTCGGGCGATTCGGTGCTTCTTCGCGTGCGGGACACCGGGATCGGCATGGATCCCGGCACGCGCGCCCGCGCCCTGGAGCCGTTCTTCACGACAAAGCCGGAAGGTGAGGGGACGGGACTCGGTCTGTCCGTCGTCTACGGCGTCGTTGGCGGCCTCGGTGGTCGTCTGTCGATCGAATCCGCGATCGGACTGGGCACGATCGTCGAGATCGCACTGCCGGCCGCCGCATCGGTGCCCGAGCAACCGACCAGTCACGACGACGCGCCGATCACGGTGCACAACGCCGAACGCGTCTTGATCGTCGAAGACCGCGAGGTCGTCCGCGAGCTGACCCGCGACGTGCTCGAGGCATCGGGTTTCGACGTCGTCGCGGTTGTCGGCGGACGTGAGGCGCTCGAAACGGTCGCAGCAAGTGAGCCGTTCGATCTCCTGCTCACCGACGTCGTGATGCCGGAGATGAGCGGGCCGGAGCTCGCAGTGAAGCTGCGCGCGAAGCATCCGGCGCTCCCGGTGCTCTACATGTCGGGTTACACCGATGACGTGCTCAGCGCCCACGAGCTCGAGCAGGATGGGACGGCGTTCCTCCGCAAGCCATTCGCGAACAACGAGCTGATTGCCGCGGCTCGCGCGCTACTCGACGATCAGCCCTGGGCTTCGGCCGCGTTCGCGAACGCCAAGAGCTCGGTGCGGTCCCGGCGCACGCCCTCCGCCGGCTGACCGAGCCGCTCCTTCAGGTCGAGCCCGCTTTCGAACCTCAGGCCGTGAGTGCTGTCGCGAGCCGAGCGCACAGTTCGTCGTTCCCAGCTGCGACGACGCGTGAACGCCCTTCGAGATCCAGCGGCGCCTCGGCGAAGGGCGCCGAGCCGTCGGGCAGGCCGATCGCGAGCCCCTGCTCGAGCACGAGCAGCTGCGCCGCGGCGATGTCGACCGAGCGCGCGGCCTTCAGCGAGACGACACCGTCGACGCGTCCTGCTGCGAGATGGCAAAGCGTGATCGCGAGCGAGCCCATGATCCGCAGACGGTGCGCGACGCCGTCGAAGCGTGCTGCGTTCTCCGAGACGTACGCAGTGGTTGTCGCTTCGAACGACAGGATCTCGAGCTCGTCCTTGGGGCGCTCCGTGATCTGCTCCCCGTTCAGGAACGCGCCCCCGCCCTTCGTCGCGGTCCATTCCTCGCGCGCCCCGAAGTCGTAGACGTACCCGAAGACGACGTCGCCCATCGTGTCGCCGTCTGCGACGGCAATCGAGATCGAGAAAAACGGGATCCCACGCTTCGCGTTCAGCGACCCGTCGATCGGATCGACCACCACGGTCCAGCGGCCGTCTCCGTACAGGCCGACCTCTTCGCTCACGATGCGGACGTCCTCGTTGCGGAACCGCTCGAGAATCACCGCCTCGGCGGCGGCATCGATAGCGGTCGTCTCGTCGCCGCCTTCGCCCTCGCCCTGCACCGGCTCGCGCTGCGCGCGGTACGGCAGTTCCTCGAGCACGCGCGCAACGTCGTCACGCGCCAGGCGACAGATTCCGACCCAGTCGGTCATACCGGATGGAACAGGAGGCCCGAGGTCAGCTTCGGGAAGAAGAACGTCGACTTCTGCGGCATCACTTCGCCGGCCCCCGCGAACTGCGCGACCTGATCCGTCGTCACGGGCTGGAGCAGGAACGCAGCGGCCGCGTCACCGCTATCGACCGCTGCGATCGCCTCTTCGGCGTAGGCGGTGTAGCTCACACCTTCGGGCGAGAACGATTCGACGACACGCGGTCCGAACTCGTCGTCCGTGTGCACGCGCAGGTAGCGGCCGTCGCGGTAGAGCGTCACTCCCTCGCCCGGACCGTCGACCACGTCGCCCGGAACGTCGCCCAACGACTGCACGATCCGGTGCGTCGGGAAGATCTCGAGCCCGGGCGCACGCGACGAGACGAGGATCGCGAAAGTATGCGTCGCCTCCGGCCTCTCGTCGCGATAGGCAATCGCGGTCTCGTAGCGGTGATGTCCGTCGGCGATCAGCAGCGGCGTGTCGATCGTCACCTCGCCGCCGGCGATCGGCCACATGCGCGTGCGCACTCCACCTTCCTCGACGACGACGGCGGCCTCACCGCCGGGACGCGCGAACACGGGTTCGGCGTCGTAGAGGAGAAAGATCGGCTCGAGTTGGGTCTGCGTCGCGCGCAGCAAGCGCAGCCGGCCTTCCTTCGGGCCGGCGTGCGTGCGTTCGTGCGGCAGGATCTGGCGCTCCTCGTACGGCAACACCGGCACCGAGGCAGCAACACCCTCGCGGGTGCGGGCAACGCCGTCCGGCCCGACGTAGTCCTGCGCGACCCACCAGTAGACCTCCTCGGTGGCGGCCAGCACGCCACTGTCACGCCACGACATGAAGTCGCCCGCTGCCTGCTCGTCGGAGTCGGGCAGGGTCAGATGCACGACGTTGTACGGGCTGCGAGCGAGGTAGGCGAGGCGCTGCTCGTCGGAGATCACGTCGTAGGGGGGCGCGACGAGGTTGTCGAGCGGCCCGGCCACCGCAGTGTCGTAGCGCAGTGCGCGGAAAGGCTTCACGGTCGGCACTCCGTGCAGACTAGAGAGAACGTGCGGCATCTAGCCTCTCAGGGTGATCCGCACTGTGCCGCAGGCCGCGAAGTGGGTCGACAAGGTCGGCCTCTCCCTGCTCTTCCCCAAAGCCGATGTCGTCCTGCCGTCGCTCTGGGAGCAGGTGTCCGGCCTGCAGGTCACCGACTGGGACACCGAGGAGATGAACTTCTTCTGGTGGGCGAAGGACGAGCTGCCCGTCCGGAGCCTGACCTGCGTCGGCAAGCACCTCGCGCGCCATGTCTCGTGCATCGCGCCCCGCTTGCTGCCGGCGCTCGTCGCGGCGAACGGCGAGCAGCCGGACGGCGATGACCCGGTCGTCGATGCGATCCGCAGCGTGGGACCGATGACCGGCCCGGAGCTCCGTCAAGCGACCGGCCTGACGAAGAAGGAGGTCGACCGTTCGGTCGCGTCCTTGCACCACGCACTCGTGCTCACGAACTCCCACCTCGTCCACGAGGGAAGCACGTGGGGAACGCTTGCCCATGACCTCCTCGCGCGGAAATGGCAGGTGCCGAAGCGCCTACCGGCGCGCGAGGATGCGCGGCGCGAGCTGGCGGCGCTCGTCCTCGGGCACGCGGGCGAGCTGACGGCGGCCGACCTGGGTGGGGCGCTCGGCTGGCGGCGCAAGGAGTCGGCGGCGATCCTCGACGAGATCGCCGAAGGGCACGACGATCCGGGCGGCTTCCGCATCTGGACGCGGCGTTAGATGGCTGGACGGCAACCGGCGCACCCGCGGATGGTGGCCTGGATGCTGCGCATCTCGGCTGATCCGGGCCATCCCCGCGAGCACTCCACCTGCCGACCAACCATCTAGGCTGGCTGCCATGACGATCGCCGAGCTTGCAGAGGATCGCGTCGTCGAGGGCGTCTACGCCGTCAAGACGAAGCGGAAGCTCCGGACGAAGAGCGGCGCGTCGTACCTCGCGCTGGAGCTCGTGGATCCGACCGGCAAGATCGAGGCCCGCGTCTGGAAGGACGTCGAGTTGCTCGACGGCCGCTTCGGCGAAGGGGACGCGGTGCGCGTGCTCGGCCGCGTCGAGAAGTTCCAGAACCGGCTGCAACTCGACGTGCGCTCCCTCGAGGCGACCGATGTCGACCCGTCGTCGCTCACGCCGACGATCCGCCGCGACGCCGACGAGATCGCCGGCTTCCTCGACTTCCTCGTCGCGGAGATCTCGCATCCGGCCCTGACCGCGACGGTGCAGGCCGTGCTTGCCGATCGCGACCTCGCCGCGTACCCGGCGACAGCCGACGACCATCATTCCTACGCCGGCGGGCTGCTCGAGCACACCGTCGGCGTCGCGACGCTCTGCCGCGAGACGTCACAGCTGCACCCGCGCCTGCGACCCGACCTGCTGCTCGCGGCCGCGCTCGTGCACGACGTGGGCCGCACGGTTGAGCTTTCGCGGGGGCCCGCGTTCTCCGTGACGGACGAAGGCCGGCTCCTCGGTCACGTGCACCTGGGCCTGCGACTGATCGAGGAGAGAGCCCAAGGACTGACAGGCGGCCAGCTCGCCGAGCTTCTGCACTGCGTCGCCGTGCATCACGATGCGCGCAGCGCCCGCACCGCCGAAGCCGCGGTGCTCTACCACGCGAATCAGCTCGACGCGATCGCCGCGACGCGTCGCGTCGATTGAACCCACTCCTCCTGGCACTGGGGGCGTCTCTGGCCTGGGGCGTCGCGGACTTCGTCGGCCCGCTGGTCGGGCGTCGCCTTGGGACGCTGCGCGTCCTCTTCTGGGCGCAGATCGGCGGAGTGCTCACGATCGGCCTGGCTGTGGCAATCCGCGGACACGGCCCCGCCAGCTGGGCCGTGCTGTTCGCGATCCTCGCCGCGATCGGCGGAATGCTCGGACTGTTCGCGTTCTACCGCGGCATCCAGCACGGCGCGATCAGCGTCGTCGCGCCGATCGCCGGCATCTCAGCGATCGGCGCGGTGATCTATGGGATCGCCACGGGCGACAGCCCGTCTGCGTTCCAGCTCGCCGGCGTCACGTGTTCCCTGCTCGGGGTCGCGCTCGCGTCGATCGAGCACCACGAGGGGTCGCGGCGCATCGCAGCCGGGGCGGGGCTCGCGCTGCTCGCGGCCGCCGGGTTCGGCTTTTACTTCCCGTGGATGCACGCCGCGGGCAAGGCGGATTTCTGGTGGGCGTCACTGGTCTTCCAGCACCGTCGCGCTCCTGCTCGTCGCGGCCGTGGGCGCCCACCAGCGCGCACCGATGAAGCTCGGCAGGCGTGATCTCGCCATCGTCTTCGCGGTCGGGATCGGCGACGCCGTCGGCAATGCGCTCTTCGCGGCGTCGTCCGGCAAGGGTCTCGTCAGCCTCACCGCGGTGCTCGCGTCGCTCTACCCGGTGGTCACGGTGCTGCTCGCCGCATCGGTCTTGCGCGAGCGCGTCGCACCGCTGCAGCGCGCGGGCATCGCGCTGACGCTCACCGGCGTCGTGCTGATCAGCTTCTAGCTAGAGGCTTGATGTGAAATGCCCGCGCACCCGCGGATGGTGGCTCAGACGCGGCGCAGCTCGACCCGGTTCGGGCTTGAACGTAGACCCCGCTATGCCCTACGCCCGACCCG
>JBKJQL010000309.1:0-5943 GCA_046594035.1 Gaiellaceae bacterium | reverse complement strand
CGGGTCGGGCGTAGGGCATAGCGGGGTCTACGTTCAAGCCCGAACCGGGTCGAGCTGCGCCGCGTCTGAGCCACCATCCGCGGGTGCGCGGGCATTTCACATCAAGCCTCTAGCTAGTCCGCGAGTGCCGCCACCGGCTCTAGCGACCGCTCAGGCGGCGGCGTGTCGACCGGCGAGGTACGCGTCGAGCACGACGCCCTGGCCGTCACGGGCGATGTCCGTCTTCTGCAACACGCCCTGCGCGCCGCAGGCGAGCGCTTCCGGCTCGATCTCCGACGTGTCGAGGCCGCTCATCATCACCGTGGCGAGTTCGGGGTGGTGGTCGCGAAGCGCCCTCACCACCTGGAAGCCGTTCTCGCCGGCGTCCAGGCGCACGTCGACGAGCGCGAGGTCGAAATTCCGAGTGCGGGTCGAGTCGAGCGCGGTGCGGAGATCGAAGGCGATGTCGCAGACGGTGATCCGTTCGTCGTCATCGAGGAACAGCGCGAGCGACTCGCCGAACGTCCGGTCGTCGTCGACGACCAGAACCTCGAGCGGGCGCATTCGGAAGTCGCGCAGCGGCATCGCCGGAGTGTGCCGACAACCCCTTGTCGACGTATTGTCGAACGGGAAACGGGTCTTGAAGATTGCGCAAGAAAGATTGACAATAGGCACCCAAGCCGCCCTGCCACCGCGTGCCCCCGACACCCCTTCGGAGGAAATCGGATCTGACAGAGGAGTCCGTCAGCGACCGGAAGACCCCGCCGGACATCGTTCTCGCGACGCTGCTCGGCGACGGCGCCGAGAACGCCGAGCTCGGGCTGTTCATCTACGACGACGGCAAGTACGTCGCCGTCAACCGCTACGGCGCGGGACTCCTGGGCTACGACCGCGGTGAGCTGCTCACCCACGATGTGGGCGACTTCACCGCCGGCGGGCTCGACCGGGACGTGCTGCGTCGCCTCGAGCGGCGCGAAGGCGTGCGGATCGTCGAGTGCAAGGACGGGACCGAGCGAACGGTCGCGTTCGTCGTCACGCCCACCCAGGTCGGCTCGTTCTGGCTCTACCTCGCGGTCGTGTGGGAGCTCGCCGACGACGACCCCCGTGTCGCCGACGCGTACTGATCCCGGGCGCAGCCTCAATTCTTCTGTATGAGCAATCGTTGAGTAGTTGATGATACCGTCACGGCATCACACGCTCACTCGATACCCTCTTCGACCTCTCGCTCGCCCGCACGCAGCTGGCGCGCGACGTCGACCACTCCCTTTCGCTGCATGGAATCTCGCTCTCCGACCTCGCGATCCTGCGTGAGCTCCGCTCAGAGCCGACACGCAAGCTGCGCCGCTCCGAGCTGGCCGAACGCCTGGGGATCACACCGTCGGGCGTCGCCCGGCAGGTCGCCCCGCTCGAGCGGATCGGGCTCGTCGCACGGGAGTCGCACGACCGTGACGCCCGCTTGGCGCTGGTCGTCCTGACCGACACCGGCACGTCGATCGTGGACGAGGCACTCCAGACAGCCGAGGCCTCCGCCGACCGCGCCCTGGCGGCGCGCTGGAGCGACGCCGAACGCGAACGGCTCTCGAAGTTGCTTGCCCGCGACCGTGGGTAGGGTGCCGCGCATGAGCAAAGCAACCATGCAGACGAACCAGGGCACGATCGAGATCGAGCTCTTCGACGACGATGCCCCGAAGACCGTCGAGAACTTCAAGAAGCTCGCGAAAGACGGCTTCTACAACGGCGTGATCTTCCACCGCGTGATCCCGGACTTCATGATCCAGGGCGGCGACCCGACGGGCACCGGCTCCGGCGGCCCGGGCTACCAGTTCGAGGACGAGTTCAACGACCACAAGGTCGTGCGCGGCTGCCTGGCGATGGCGAATGCAGGTCCGAACACGAACGGTTCGCAGTTCTTCATCGTCACCGCCGAGGCAACCCCCTGGCTGGACGGGAAGCACACCGTCTTCGGCGAGGTCACCTCGGGGATGGACGTGGTCGACACGATCGAGCAGACCGAGACCGGCCCGGGGGACAAGCCGCGCGAAGAGATGCGCATCGAGTCGGTCAGCATCGCCTGAGATCACGCGGCCTTAGATCACGCAGCCCTAGATCACACAGGTAGCCTGGATCTCGATGGAAGAAGAGATCCAGGCGGTCGAGCCGGCCGAGATCAAGTGCCCGCACTGCAAGAAGACGTTCAGCGCAGATCTGATGGCCGGATCCGCTGAGCGGTACCGCGGTTTCAAGTGCCCGCACTGCCGGTTGTTCGTTCCGGCGGCGCGCATCAAGGCGTAGGGCCTCCCTGCCGATACGACCAGGGTGGCACTCGACGCCGCTCTGCCTGCGGTCGCCCGCCCGTTCGCTCTCGCGCACGGGCTGACGGCCCGTGTCGCGCTGACGCTCGTCGTCTCCGGCTCGTTCATCGCGCGCCTGGTCGCCTCCGCGGCCCACCCTGTGCCGCGCTACTTCCCCGACGAGTACCTCTACACCGCGATCGCGCGGGCGCTCGGCTCCGGCCAGGCGCCGAACGTGCGCGGAAGCTCGGCGAACTTTCCCGCGCTGCTCGAGCCGATTCTCGCCGCGCCGTTCCACGCGCTGTTCTCGCCGGAGCTCGCCTACCGGCTGACGCAGGCCGAGAACGCGTTGCTGATGTCGCTCGCCGCAGTGCCCGTCTACCTCCTCGCCCGCCGCCTCTCGCTCTCGTCGCGCTACGCCCTCGGCTGCGCAGCCTTCGCCGTCGCGATCCCCGACCTGGTCTTCGCCTCCTACACGCTGGCCGACCCCGTGGCCTACCCGTTCGCGATGGGCGCGCTCGCCGCAGGCGTTGCCGCGCTCGACCGGCCGAGCCGACGCCTGCAACTGCTGTTCCTCGGTCTGGCGGGACTTGCGACGTTCGCGCGCGTCCAGTACATCGTCCTGCCGGCGGCCTTCCTCGTCGCGGCGCTCGTCGTCGATCGCCGCCGCGTGCTGAAAACGCAACGCCTGCCGTTCGTCCTGATGGTGCTGCCACTCGTCGCAGCGGTCGGACTCGGGCCATCCCGAGTGTTCGGCTACTACGCGAACATCACGAACCTGCACGTCGGTGGCGACCTCCTGCGCTGGGCGGGCATCGACCTCTTCCTCCTCGCCTTTTCGACCGGGATCGTGCTCGTGCCGGGGGCGCTCGTCGCACTCGCGCGCCCGCGCGGCCGGACGGAGACCGCCTTCGCCGCCCTCGCCGCCGTCTTCGGCGCCGGGCTCGTGCTCGAGGCGGCGCTCTACGCATCGAACGGCTCGTCACGCTTCCAGGAGCGCTACCTCTTCGCGCTGCTCCCGCTCGTGCCCGTCGCGTTCGGTCTCTATCTGAAGCACGGCCGGCCGGCTCGCATTCCCGTCGCGCTGCTCGCCGTCTTCTTCTTTGCGCTCTCGGCCCGAGTGCCGCTCTCCGGCTACGCGGAGGCCCTCGGCAAGACCGACTCCCCGTTCCTCGTCGCGGTCTTCCGCCTCGAGCAGGCGATCGGCACCGCCAACGGTTCTCTCGTGCTCGCCGGGCTCGCCGCTGCGGGCGCGGCCGGAGCCGTGCTCGTTTCACGCCGCGGCGGCGGCCGGTATGCACTCGGAGCAACGCTCGCCTTCGCATTCCTCGCGTCGTTCGGCGCCGTGATCAGCGACACCGCGAACGCCCGACAGGTGCGCCACGACTTTCTCCCGGCGAACCCCTCGTGGGTCGATGCGACCGGGCTGCGAGACGTGACTCTGCTGCAGACGGTCGGCTCGCCCCCCGCCGGCGCGCTCGAGCAGCTCTACTGGAACCGCTCGATCACGCGCGAGCTGCTCGTCGGCGACGCGCGGGCGACCGACGTCTACGCGGCGCCGCGCATCAACGTCGCGCAGGACGGCACGCTGGTCGGTGTCGGCAGCAACGTGCTGGTGCAGGGCTACGCGGCGACCGCCCGGTTTGCGAACGCACGGCTCGTAGCAACGGCCGGCACGTTCTCGCTCTGGTCGAGCGAGTCGGCGCCAAAGCTCTCGCTGCTGGAGCGTGGCCGGTTCCACGACGGTTGGCTCGCACGCGCCGGAACGCTCACCGTCTGGCCGGACGCCGCCGGCAATACCCGCGGCACCGTCCGCTTCACGCTCTCCCTCCCGCTCTCGGCGGTTGCGACGACCGTGCAGTTCGGGAAGATGCACTACGCGCTGCATCCCGGCGAGAGGAAGACCGTGATCTACACGATCGACGCTCGCGGCGCGTGGTCGCTCGCATTCACGACGCCGCACGGCGGCAACGCACAGCCGGACCTCCGCTTCACGAGCGTTCGCTCGACGCCGCCGGTGCTCACGCGCTCCGGCGAACCGGAACTGCACCTGACGTCGAAGGCCTAGCGCTAGACGCAATCCCGAAGCGCTTGCGCCTCGGGAAGTGACTCGAGCTTCTTCAGCGTGTTGTTCTCGATCTGCCGAATACGCTCGCGCGTGACGCCGAACGCCTTGCCGACCTCTTGGAGCGTGCACGGCTGGCCGCCGGTCAGGCCGAAGCGGAGCTCGATCACTTGACGCTCCCGCTCGGGAAGCGAGGCGAGCGCGACCTCGATGTCGGAGCGGCGCAGCGTCAGTGACGCAGCTTCGTCCGGGCTCTCCGTGTTCTCGTCCTCGACGAAGTCGCCGAGCTCGGAGTCCTCCTCCTCGCCAATCGGCTTCTCGAGCGACACGGGATGTTGCGCCATCCGAAGGATCTCGCGCACTTCCTCGGTCGTCATCTCGAGCTCTTCGGCGATCTCCTCCGGCTTCGGCTCGCGCCCGAGGCGCTGAACGAGCTGGCGCTCGATGTGCACGACCTTGTTCAGCTTCTCGACCATGTGCACCGGGATGCGGATCGTGCGCGCTTTGTCGGCGATCGCGCGGGTAACCGCCTGCCGGATCCACCACGTCGCGTACGTCGAGAACTTGTAGCCCTTGCGGTAGTCGAACTTCTCGACTGCGCGGATCAGGCCGAGCGAGCCCTCCTGGATCAGGTCGAGGAACGAGAGACCCCGACCGAGGTAGCCCTTGGCGATCGAGACGACGAGGCGCAGGTTGGCCTCGGTCATCTGTGTCTTCGCCGCCATGTCGCCGCGCTCGATCCGCTTCGCCAGGTAGACCTCCTGGTCTGCGGTGAGCAGCGGGACCTTGCCGATCTCGCGCAAGTAGAGCCGCAGCGAGTCGAGCGACGGCTCGACGGTGAGGTCGAGTTTCGGCGCCGCCTTGGCCTCGTCCTCGACGGGCGCCTGCTCGTGCGGAAGGCGCTTGTGCTCCTCGCCCTCCACGAGTTCCACACCGTGGTCGATCAGGTACGTGCTGAAGTCTTCGACTTGCTCTTTCGTCAGCTCGACTTCCTCGATGCCCTTGACGATCTCGTCGTAGGTGAGGAATCCCTTTTCCTGTCCGGTGACGACGAGCTTCTGAAGCTCCTCGATGTCCGGCAGAGCAATATCGACAGTGAGCACCTGAGCACGACCTCCGGCTACTACGCGGTTGACGGTGACCAACAGCAACGCAGGAGCCGGACCCGACCCTCTCCTCTTCCGTTCACCCGGCTCACCCTCTGACGTGGGCTGACAATACATCAGGATTTGAGGGTTCGAATCTTTTTTTTTCGACGGCCACGGCGCCGCAAATGTGTGCTACGCGGTCCTGTGCGCGGCGTAAACTCGAGGCGATGCTCGCACTCGTCGCACTGCTGTTCGCCGCCGCAAGTCCGCCCACGGCGTACATCGACACCGGCACCGCACACGTGCCGCTCGCGATCACCTCCTGGTGCTGGGATGCGCGGTGCGGAGCGCCGCTCGGCCACACCGCGCGTCGGGTGGTCGTCTCCCGCGGCGCACCGGTGCGGGTCGAGCTGAAGTTCGAGGCGGTCGACGCGACCGTCAACGTGAGCGGCGGGCGTACAACTTCGTCCGCGCGCGGACGCGAGGTCACCTGGACGGCGAAGCGCGCCGGCGGCCTGAC
>JBKJQL010000255.1:0-4548 GCA_046594035.1 Gaiellaceae bacterium | reverse complement strand
GGTGAGCGCCTGCTGCTGCACGGCTACTCGCGCATCTATGCGGTCGTCAAGAAGTGAAGAAGTGGATCCTGATCGGCGCCGGCGCCGTCGTGCTCCTGGTGGCAGGCGGTGGTGTGGCCTGGTACCTGCACGTCCAGCAGCAGGCGCGCGACATCAAGGGCTCCTCGACCGTCGAGTTCGTCACCACCGAGGCGGCTCCGCCGCCGCCGGCAGAGCCGGGGATCGCGTGGCCGACCTATGGCTACGACGCCGAGCGCCAGCGCTTCGCTCGCAGCAGCTCGCTGGCTCCGCCGTTCCGCCGCGTCTGGACGTTCCGTGCCCAGAGCCTGATCGAGTTTCCGCCGGTCGTCGGGTACGGCCGCCTCTTCTTCGCGAACAACGCCGGCGTGATGTTCGCGATCAGTGCGAAGACCGGAAAGCGCGCTTGGAAGTACCTCTCCCATCGTTGCGTTGCCGCTTCGCCGGCACTCGACCGGCACGTCGTCTTCGAGACGTTCCTGAACGCGCCGCCGTGCAATCGCAAGCCGAGCCCGGCGCTGACGGGTGAGGTGATCGCGTTTGCCGTCGGACAGGGACGCGTGATCTGGAAGAAGACGATCGGGCCGTCGGAGTCGTCGCCGCTCGTTCACGGCGCGTCGGTCTACGTCGGCGACTGGAACGGGCGCGTCTGGGCGCTACGCAGGCGTTCCGGCAAGGTGAACTGGGTGACGAAGCTCCGCGCGCAGGTGAAGAGCGGCGTCGCGATCTCGGGCAACCGTGTGTACGTCGGCGACTACTCCGGCCACGTCTATTCGCTCAATGCGACGAGCGGCAAGATCGTGTGGGAGGCGAAGGTGCAGCCACGCTTCGGGAGCACCGGCAACTTCTACGCGACACCCACGCTCGCCTATGGTCGCGTGTACATCGGCGCGACGGACGGGAAGCTCTACTCGTTCGGCGCGACGAGCGGCAAGCTGCGCTGGTCGCAGTCGACGGGCGGCTACGTGTACTCGTCGACAGCTGTCTGGCGCGATCGCGTGTATGTCGGCTCGTACTCGCACCGCTTCTTCTGCATGGACGCGGCGACCGGGAACATCCTCTGGCAGTTCACGGCGAACGGCCCGATCTCGGGCTCCCCGACGATCATCGCGGGGCGCGTCTACCTCGCGACGCTGAAGGGGACGACCTACGCGCTCGACGCTCGTACCGGCGGGAAGCTGTGGACCTACCCCGACGGCAAGTACTCGCCGGTCGTCGCCGACGCCGACCGCCTCTACCTGACCGGAAACGCGCGGGTCTACGGACTGGTCGAGCAGCGCGCGGCGCCACGCAAGCCACAGCTCGTGTCGGCGGGCAAACTCTCCTCGATCCTGAAGGCGAGCGGCCGTGGCGTCACTGCGCGCCGGTACGTCTCGGTCGCCGCTGCGAGCAAGGAGAGCGGCGTCCAGGTCTGCAACGTCGTGCTGCACAAGCGCCAGGGCTCGTCGCCCGAGAAGTTCTGGACTGCCGTGCGTTCTGTGCAACGGGTCTGCCGGGGCTAGATGGTCGATTCCTGGTTGAGAGCACCCGTGGATGGGGGCCTGCACGCGGCGCATCGCGGTCGCCTCGAACGGCATCCAGGCCCACCGGCCTTGACGCCGCTCGAGTCAGCCACGCTGCTTGGTGCAGACCCTCCCCACAGGCACTCCAACCAGAAACCGACCATCTAGGCTGACGGAATGCGCTACGGCGTCACCGGAGCAGCAGGGTTCATCGGGTCGCACCTCGCCGAGGCGCTGACGGCCGCGGGTCACGAGGTGGTCGGCTTTGACTGCTTCACCGACTATTACGACCCGGCCCTGAAGGAGGAGAATGCGCAAGGCCTCGACGTGCGCCGTGTCGACCTGGCAGAGGATCCGTTCGACTTCGCGGGCTTCGACGGCGTCTTCCACCTGGCCGGGCAACCGGGTGCGCGGAGCTTCGGCGACGTGTTCGAGAAGTACCTGCGCCGCAATGTGCTCGCGACGCAGAAGGTCTTCGAGGCCGCTGTCTCCGCGGACGTGAAGGTCGTCTGGGCGAGCTCGTCCTCCGTGTACGGCGACGCTGAGCGCTATCCGACACCCGAGGACGTGGCGCCGCGCCCGAACAACCCGTACGGCGCGACGAAGCTTGGCTGCGAGCACCTTCACGACACCTACGCGCGCGTCTTCGGACTGCGCGCCGTCGCGTTGCGTTACTTCACCGTCTACGGGCCGCGGCAGCGTCCGGACATGGCGTTCGCGCGCATCGTCGATGCGCTCGTCCGTGACGAGGAATTCGAGGTGTACGGAGACGGCTCGCAATCCCGCTCGTTCACCTACGTCGCCGACGTCGTCGATGCGACCACGCGCGCATTCCATGCCGACCCCGGGATCTACAACGTCGGAGGCGGAGAAGAGGCGACGCTGCGCGACGCGCTGGGGTTGCTCGAGGAGGTTGCAGAGCGGCCGCTCCGCGTGAGGTACGGCCCGCCCCAGACCGGGGACATGCAGCGCACCATGGCCGACACGTCGCGGATCGAAGCCGGCCTCGGGTGGCAGCCGTCGACGTCGCTCCGGTCAGGTCTCGCCGCGCACTGGCATTGGGCCTCCGCTAGGGTCACCACCCGATGAACGCGGATCTCGACGCCGAGCGCGAAATCGACCTCGCGCGCTGGCGCCGGGCGCTGACAGCGCTCTGGTGGCTGCCCGGCGCCGGCCTGATCGTGGGTGCGGTGCTCGGCCTGGTCTTCTCGCTCGGCGGCGGGACGACATTCCAGGCGACGTCGCTCGTCTCGCTCGGCCAGCCAGTCTCGCCCGGTGGCGTCGTGATCGCGAGCTTTGCCACCAACCCGCGCGCGATCGCGGAGATCACGAGCTCCGCGTCCGCCCAGGAGGAAGCGGCGAAGGTGGCCGGGCTCGAGCCGGGCCTCCTTCGTGGTCACGTGGCCGTCGGGACCGTCGGAACGGCGACCGGCGCGGGCTCCGCGCGCACGACGCCGCTGATCGCGTTGACGATCGACGGGAAGAACGGTCGAAAGATCGCCGCCGCCACCGACGCGCTGGCAAAGATCGTCGTCCAGCGCACCACGGCGCCCTACGTCGGCGCGAAGATCAAAACGTACGAGAGCGTGCTCCAGACGACGAACAAGCAACTTCAGTCGATCACGCTCAGGCTCGGCGCTCTCGAGACCGCACTCGCGAAGTCGAACCTCGATCCGCTCAACAAGCTCGTACTGGTGAGCCAGGTCGACAATGCCGAGCAGCGCCAGGGGAACCTGCTCGACCAGAAGGCGACCACCACGCAGCAGCTCACCTTCGCCAACGAGGTGGAGAGCGCGAAGATCATCACGACCGCTTCTCCCGTGAAAGCTTCGGCCCATTCGAAGGGCACTTCGCTGGTCGTCGGTGGGCTGATCGGGCTGATCCTCGGCGCGGCCGCGGCCATCGCCGGCTACGGCCGGATCGGCCGGACCGCTACGGCCTAGCCGACCGCGGCCGTACGATCGCCTCATGCTCGAAGGGAAGCGCGTCGCCGTCGTGGTCCCCGCCCACGACGAAGAAGGGCTGATCGCCGCCACCCTGCAGGGGATCCCCGGCTTCGTCGACCGCATCTACGTGATCGACGACAAGTCGAGCGACGCGACGGCCGATCGCGCGCGGGCGGTCGACGATCCGCGCGTCGAGGTGATCACCCACGACCGCAACCGCGGCGTCGGCGCTGCGATCGTCACCGGCTACAAGCGGGCACTCGCCGAGCGGATGGACGCGACGGCCGTGATGGCGGGCGACAACCAGATGGATCCCGACGAGCTCGAGCTGCTGACGACTCCTGTCGTGCGCGACGAGCTCGACTACGCGAAGGCGAACCGCCTGTTCACCGGCAGCGCGTGGAAGCTGATCCCGCGCAACCGCTACATCGGTAACGCGATCCTCAGTCTCTTCACGAAGGTGTCGTCGGGCTACTGGCACATCGCCGACTCGCAAGCGGGCTACACGGTGATCTCCCTGCGCGTGCTGCAGCTGCTCGACCTCGACCGCATCTACACCTCATACGGCTTCCCGAACGACATGCTCGTGCACCTGAACGTGTGGAGCGCGCGTGTGCGCGACTTTCCGTCGCGGCCGATCTACGGGGTCGGCGAGCGCTCGGGAATCAAGATCCGTCGCGTCGTGCCGCGCATCTCGTGGCTGCTCTGGAAGGGCTTCTTCTGGCGGATGCGGGAGAAGTACGTGATCCGCGACTTCCACCCGCTCGTCTTCTTCTACTTCCTCGGCTTCCTGATGGTGACCGTCGGGCTTGCACTCGGCGTCTTCGAGTCGGTGCTCCGCTTCCAGGGGCACAACATCACGCCTGCGACCGTCGTGCTGGTCGCGCTGCTCCTGATCTCCGGTAGCCAGTTCACGCTCTTCGCGATGTGGTTCGACATGGAGTCGAACAAGGACCTGCGCTGACCCGGTAGGCCGGCGTGGCTAGCAGCGGGGGCCGGCGAACACGCTCACCCCGAATCTGCGGGTCTCCTCGCGGTAGAGCCGCCGCAGCCCGGCGAGCAGGCCCGGCACCGTCGTGAAC
>JBKJQL010000105.1:0-2638 GCA_046594035.1 Gaiellaceae bacterium | reverse complement strand
GTGTGCTGCATCGAGGAACAACTCACCAGGGTCGCCGAACCGTCTGAGCGGCGCGCGCACGCCGTTCGAGTCGCAATCGTCGCAACGCGAAACGCAGGCGTTCCGGCACCGGAGATTCGAGAGGCTCTCGCTGCTGCGGCTAGCTGCCCGCCCGAAAAGCGGCTCGGCACAGTCGAGCGGCGCAAAGCAATTCGTGCCCGACTTGGGAGCCTGGGTGAGCTCGCGAACCACTCAATGCACGAGCTCGGGGTTGAGCTGAGGGCGCTCGCCTCTGAACGACTGCCGGACCGGCCGGAGGATGACGATGTGTGGCTGGAGGCATGCGCACATCTCTTGGCCGAGGTGGGGAGGCCCGACCTGAACTGAGCGGCGTATGACAAACGCGCTACAGTCTGTGGCCTTGCCGGAGAAGCCGATCTCAGTCAGGCTCGATCAGGAAGCGAGCCGCGCTCTCGCGTTTCTGATGCGGGATGGTGCCTCTCAGTCGGACGCAATTCGACAGGCGCTGCTCGGTGCGGCGCGTACCGCGCGCACGGAGCAGGTTCGCGCGGACGCCGAACGAGTTGGCAACGATCCAGAAGATCGAGCCGTCATCGCCGAGCTCCGCGCCTTCATGGACGAGCTTGCCCCACCGGGGTGACATCGTCTCGCTCCGTCAGCCCAAGGGCGCAACGGGGCACGAGCAGCGCGGCCACCGGTACGGCGTCGTCGTCCAGTCTGACGACGTTGCGTCGCTCTCGACGCTTCTGATCGCGCCGACGTCGACGAGTGCGCAGCCGACGGTCTTTCGGCCCGAGCTCACCGTCCGGGGACGGAAGACGCGCGTGATGGTCGATCAATTGGCAGCCGTGGATCGTGGCCGCATCGGGCGCCGGGCCGGGCGTCTTTCCGCATCGGAGCTCAGAGACCTGGATGCGGCTCTGAGGGACGTGCTCGGCCACTTCTGAGCCGTTAAGGTGCCCGCCGGGACGACCGTCCTTCTCGTCCGTTGCGCGGCTGACGCACGTCGTTTCGGGAACGTCTGAGTTCGACCCGTTGCTCGCGGCCTGACGAGAGCGGGTGCGCGAACTACGGCTTGAGGACGGCGCTCGCGCGTTCGCAGGCGGCGCCTGCAGCGCCCCACGACCGCCAACTGCGGCCGTCGGCGAGCCACAGCAGCCACGCGCGCTGCAGTTGCTCCCGCCGTGAGGCTGTGAACGGGAACGCAGGGTCCCCGGGATGACGAAATGCCGGTTTCGGAGCTCCGTGCATGCGCTTCCAGGTCTGCGGAGAGAACTGCATGCCGCCGAAATAGCCGTTGCCGGTATTCGCGTTCCACGGCCCCTCCAGCAGGTGCACGCACTGCGCCTGCACGCGCCACGCAGCGGTCGGATGCCCGTCCTTGGCGCTGCCTGAGGCCGCGAGCATGAGGGCGGCGATCGCCGCAAGTCCGAGCGCACGCACCCCGGCGTTCTAACAGACCTTCCGGCGGGTCGCAGGAAAAAGACGCTCCGAGCGAGGGCCTTCGCAGTGTCCGTTCTGGCCGATTCAGGTGCCCTCCGAGGCCGGGCGTACGATGACCCTCCGCGATGGCTGCCACCGATTTTGTCCACCTCCACGTCCACCCCGAGTACTCGATTCTCGACGGGGCGTGCCGGATTCCCGACCTCGTCAAGAGGGCCGCGGAGCTGGAAATGCCGGCGGTCAGCCTCACCGACCACGGCTCGATGGCAGGTGCCGTCCAGCTTTGGCAGAAGACCCGCGGCACCGGGGTCAAGCCGGTCATCGGCTGCGAGGTCTATGTCGCCGACGACCGCAAGGCGCACACGAAGGGCAACGCGCACCTGACGCTGCTCGCGGCCGACAACACCGGCTACTCGAACCTGATCAAGCTCTCCTCGCTCGGTTATCTCGAGGGCTACTACTACAAGCCGCGCGTCGACTGGCAGTTGCTCGAGGAGCACTCTTCCGGGCTGATCGCGCTCTCCGGTTGCCTGTCAGGACGCGTGTGCAAGGCGCTCGAAGAGAACCGCGTCAGCGATGCGAGCGCCGAGCTCGACCGCCTCTCCAGCGTGTTCGGCAAGGACAACGTCTATGTCGAGCTGCAGAACGCGCACCTCGACGTTCAGGCGCGCCTGCTGCCGCAGCTCGCGCAGCTCGCGACCGCCGCGAACATCCCGACTGTCGCGACCGGCGACGTGCACTACCTCCGTGACACCGACGCGCGCGCACACGAGGCGCTGCTCTGCATCCAGTCCGGCGACTCGCTCAAGAACCCGAACCACTGGAAGTTCGAGACCGACCACTTCTACTTCAAGTCTCCGCAAGAGATGGCGCTCGACTTCCCGAACGACGCCGAAGCAATGCGGCGCACACTGGAAGTCGCCGAGCGCTGCAACGTCGAGATCGACCTCAGCCAGATTCACCTGCCGCGCTTCGACGTGCCCGAAGGCCGCGATGCGTTCGACTACCTCGTCGAGCAGTGCGAGCGCGGGCTCGAGAAGCGCTACGACAAGATCACGGCCGAGCTTCAGGAGCGCCTCAAGTACGAGCTGAAGACGATCAAGGAGATGGGCTTCACCGACTATTTCCTGATCGTCTTCAGCTCGTACTTGAGGCGCTCCTGAAGCTCGGCCGTGATCTTGTCGTAGCGCTTCTC
>JBKJQL010000042.1:0-14789 GCA_046594035.1 Gaiellaceae bacterium | reverse complement strand
GCGCGCGCTCGCGCCGCTCCTCGACGAGCGTCTCGCCTCGATCGATCTCGCACTCGCGCCGGTCGCGGACGAGATCGATCGCTGCATCGAGGACGACGGGTCCGACGTGCGCGACGCGGCATCTCCCCTGCTGCGGCGGTTGCGCCGTGAGCTCCGAAACGGCAGTGCGCGCGTTCGCGAGGAGTTGGCGCGCGTGGCGCGCTCATCCGACGTGCAGGAGGCATTGCAGGAGAAGTTCCTCGTCGAGCGTGGCGGCAGGCCGGTGCTTGCGGTGCGCGCATCGTTCCGCTCGAAGGTGCCAGGAATCGTGCACGACGCGTCGAGCACCGGGCAGACGCTGTTCGTCGAGCCTTTCGCCGTCGTCGAGCTGAACAACCGGCTGGCGGAAGCGGCGGCGGATGCACGCGAAGAGGCGGAGAGGATCCTGCGCGACCTGTCGTCTTCCGTCGCTGCGCACGCACAGGCGCTCGTCACGCTCGTGGAGACAACGGCCGACGTCGACGTGGTGCTTGCTTCCGGCGCGCTCTCCCGCGGGTGGGGTGGTGCGCCCGTAACCGTGTCGGACGACGTGCGCCTGCTCGGCGCGCGTCATCCGCTGCTCGAGCGTGCGAGCGCCGTCCCGATCGACCTCGATCTCGGCCCGTTGCGCGCGGTGGTGATCAGCGGCCCGAACACCGGAGGGAAAACCGTTGCGCTGAAGACCCTCGGTCTGGCCGCGCTCCTTCACCAGTGCGGCCTCCGCCCGCCCGCCGAGCTTGTGTCGCTGCCGGTGTTCGACCGCGTTCTCGCCGACATCGGCGACCGCCAGTCGATCGAGATGAGCCTCTCGACGTTCTCGGGGCACCTACGGACGCTGGTCGAGATCCTCGACTCCGCGACGAGCAATTCGCTGGTGCTGCTCGACGAGGTCGCGGCGGGCACCGACCCCGAAGAAGGCTCGGCGCTCGCACAGGCACTGCTTGCGCGCCTTGCGCGCCAGGCGCGGCTGACCGTCGTCACCACGCACTACCCGGAGCTGAAGGAGTGGGCAAGCGCGAACGATGAGGTCTCGAATGCCGCGACGAGCTTCGATCCCGACACGGGCGAGCCCCTGTACCGCGTCGACCTCGGGCGGCCGGGAACATCGCACGCCCTTCGGATCGCGGAGCGGCTCGGGCTCGATGCCGACGTCGTCGCCGACGCACGCTCGCGGGTTGCGCCGGAACGGTTGCGGACCGCAGAGCTGCTTGCGGAGGCGCAGGCGGCCGAACGGGCCGCGGTCGAGCTTCGAGAGAAGATCGGCGAGGCGCTCGCCCGCGCGCATGAGCGTGAGGTGGAGCTGGAGCGCGAAGTGGCGGCCGCGCGCGTATCGGCCGACCGCGCTCGCGGGGACGCGCTCGCCGAAGCGCAGCGCGAGCTCGCCACCGCGCGTGCCGAACTGGACGCGCTGCGCGACGAGCTTCGAGCAGCGCGCCGTGTGACCGCGGAGTCGGATCAGGATCGCGCTCTCGGCGCCGCGACCGAGCGGGCAACCCGCGCAGAACGCGCGTTGGGCGACCTGAGCGGGCCGCTGTTGGTGACGATGCCCCTCGCCGCGGGCGACCCGGTGGAGTCCGACGTGGGCGTGCGCGGCACGATCTCTTCGATTCGCGGCGGTGAGGCGGAGGTCGTGGGCGCGGCGGGCCAGCGCGTCCGCATCCCGGTGGCTCGGTTGCGCCCTTCCCGCGAACGCGTGCCGGAAGAGCGGGCGCCCGCCGTGCAGGTGCGCGCCACCGCTCGCGGCGATGCGTCTGATCAGCTCGACGTGCGCGGGATGCCGGGCCAGGAGGCGCGCGAGCAGGTGCGTAGGCTCGTCGACGATGCCGCGCTCGCCGGCCTCGACTCGGTGCGTGTCGTGCACGGGCGCGGCACCGGTGCGTTGCGCAAGGCGGTGCGCGAGGAGCTTTCGGCGCACCCGCTTGTCGACCGACACGAGAGCGACGGCGAGGACGGCGCGACCATCGCGTACCTCTAGGACCTTGCAAGCTGCAGCTCGGACGAAGGCGGAGCTGCCAGGTCCGGCGGAGCCTCACGATCGGCATGCGAGGCGTATCTGAGCGGGAACGAAAGTTCGAAGACTGAGCCGTGCCCCGGGCTGCTGTGGGCGGAGCAGGTGCCGCCGTGGGCGCGGGCGACCGCCGCCACGATCGAGAGCCCCAGCCCGGCACCGCCCTCCCGCCGCGACCGGGAGGCGTCGGAACGCGCAAATCGCTCGAAGACACGGTCGAGCGAGTCGTCGGCGATACCCAGGCCTTCGTCCGCCACGGAGATCACGACGAAGTGCTCGTCGCCGCGAGCGGAAAGCTCGATGCGCGCGCGGTCATCGGTGTACTGGACAGCGTTCTCGAGCAGTGCGTCAAGGGCGGTGCGCAGCCAGGTCTCGTCGACCTGAAGCGTCACGTCGAGGATCTCGCCGAGTCGCCAGGCGCGTGGCGCTACCTCTGCCCAACGCATGAACACGTCCTCGAGAAACGGGACGAGGCGAAGACTCTCGGGCCTGATTGCATCTGGACGTTCGACTCGCGCGAGCAGCAGCAGCCGGTCGACGATTCGTTCGATGCGTCCAAGCTCGTCGAATGCAACCGCAAGCTCGGGCTGCTCGGCTTCGAGCCGACGCTCGAGCAATTCGAGATGACCGCGCGCGATCGTCACCGGTGTCCGCAGCTCGTGCGAGACGTCGTGGAGCAGTCGCTCTTCCTGCTCGAGCAGCGCGGCTCGTTCCTCGGCGAGCGCGCCGACGATCGCGAGTGCGTCCACCCGTCTCCGCGCGTGCCAGACCATCGCGACGAACATCGCCGACATGAGCGGCACCTCGAAGAGCTCGCCCCACAGCTGGTAGCCGGAGAACGTATCGGCCATGATCGTCGCGCCGGTTGCGATCACCACGCCGCCGAGCACGGCGGACGTCCTCGAGATCGACCAGACGCGGAAGCCGTAGAGGAACGTCAGGCTGATCCAGATGACGTGGAAGGGAATCGTCTCCCACGACGGCCAGGCGATCATCGCCCCCAGGCAGGAGACCGCCAGCGCGACCCACGCGGCGTCGAGCTGGCTAGGCGACGGCCAGCCGGTAACCCGCATGCCGCACGGTCTCGATCAGTGAGGTTGGCCCGAGCTTCTTGCGCAGCCGCCTGACGCAGACGTCCACGACGTTCGATCGGGGATCGAAGCTATATCCCCACACTTCGGACAGGAGCCGCTCTCGGCTCACGACCTCTCCTGCGTGGGCGACCAGGTGATAGAGCAGACGGAACTCGCGCGCGGAGAGATCGGTGACCCGGTCGTCGACGCGCGCCTGGCGCCGCGCAAGGTCGAGCTCGAGGTCTCCGACGCGGACGGTCGACGCGGACTCGCTCCCGCTCTGGCGCAACTGAACCCGAATGCGCGCGACCAGCTCGTCGAACGAAAATGGTTTCGACAAGTAGTCGTTTGCTCCCAGGTGAAAGCTGCGGAGCTTCGTCGGCAGGTCGTTCCGGGCCGAGAGGATGAGGACCGGCAACTCGGGCCGGCTGTGGTGCAGTTCGTCGAGCAACTGCAGGCCGTCGAGCCGGGGGAGCTGGAGATCGAGCACGACGAGCTCGTAGGACTGGCCGAGCGCAAGCGCGAGTCCCGAAGTGCCGTCCTCGGCGCCGTCGACCGCGAACCCCTCGGCTTCGAGCCCGACCTTCAGGAAGGCCAGGATACGGGGCTCGTCTTCGATGACCAGGATCCGCATGGGTGACAGTCGCGGACCTTATACCCCCTCCTTTCCCGGTTGCGGCAGGGTGTGTTCGTCAGGCAGCCAACCGCTCGGACTCCCGCGATGTCTGCACGACCTCATGGTGGTGGACAGGGGCGGTGGCGCGATCGGAGTGGATGCCGTGGGCCAGGAGGTGGTGCAGCGCGTATGCGACACCACTCCCGAGGACGGCGTTCAACGTGATGAGTGCTGTGAATGTCATGCGTCGATCCTCGTCCGGCCTCCTAAACGTCCACTCAGCACGGGCTAAGAGCTTCCTGAGAGTCCGGGGACGGACGAGCCCGACGTGACACGGAAGTGACACTTTCGTCACGATCGTCGAAACCGGGGGGCAAGTGCGGTATATCGCCGGTGGTGAGTGTGCGCGCACAGAAGGTCGTGGCTACCGTTCTCGGTGTCGTCGTCGTCGGGGTGCTGGTCGGCGTCTACGTAGCGTCGTTGACGGGCGGGCCGACGCCGTACCGCGTGCCGGTCGCCGGAGGCCGCAGCGCAACGCTCACCCTGCAGACGGTCGCTGCGATCGGCGACAAGCTGGCACCGAACGAGAACTGGGTCTCGTATCTCGTGCGCGAGAACGGTGTGTGGCATCGCAGCACGGTCTGGCAGTTGCCCGCGAACGCGCTCATCCACGTGACCGTCTACCAATACGACGGCAGGAGCGGGCTGCGGAATCCCTTCCTCGCGCAGGAACGAGGGCTCGTGGGCGGGTCGTTCACGCTCAATGGCAAGTCGATGACGGTCATCAATCCCGACGACGCCTCGCATACCTTTGCGATCCCGCAACTCGGGGTGATCGTGCCTCTCGAGGGAATCGCAGACGACGCCAAGAACCAGTGCGACGTCGCGCCGTGCGCGCTGTCGGCGGCGCACAACACGATCACGTTCACGTTCCGCACCGGTAAGAAGGGCCACTACCGCTGGCAGTGCTTCGTGCCCTGCGCCGCCGGCTTCCTGTACGGCTTCGGCGGACCGATGCAGACGATCGGCTACATGGACGGGTTCATCGATGTCGTCTGAGAGGCTCGCGTGAAGTTGGAAGGTCACGGGGCGCGCATTGCCGCGCTCACGGTCGTCGGGACGGCAATCTTGCTGCCGCTCGTCATCTTCGTGCTCGGGCCGAACATGCCGCCGGGCAACCGCACCACCGGCGCGAGCTCACAGGTCACAGACAACACGGTGCTACTCGTCGTGATGACGCCGTTCACGGTCTTCATCCTCGCGTTCCTCGGGTACGCGGTGTTCGCGTTTCGCGCCGGCAAAGAGGAGGAACTGCGTGACGGCCCGCCGATTCGCGGGCACATGCCGTCGCAGATCGCCTGGCTCGTGGTGACAAGCGCCGCCGTCCTGTTCCTCGCGATCTTCGGCACCGCAGAGCTCTACGCCTCGAACGGCGCGGGCGGCGGCGACGGGCCGAAGCCGATCACGAAGCCGAGCGGGCCTGTCCTGCCGATCCAGGTCATCGGACAGCAGTGGGAGTTCACCTTCCGCTATCCGACATACGGCGGTGTCGAGACTGCCGACCTTGTGTTTCCGGTCGACCGGCAGATCGAGTTCCACGTCACGTCACTCGACGCGATCCACTCGTTCTGGGCATACGAGCTCGGCGTGAAGGCGGACGCGAATCCCGGCGTCGACAACATTGCCTATGTGAAGGCGAAGACGACCGGGGAGTTCCAGATTCGCTGTGCCGAGCTCTGTGGGCTGTGGCACGGCTACATGTTCGATACGGGCCACGTCGTCGCCGCTGCCGCGTTCGACACGTGGATCGCCGGACAGCGAAAGCAGTTCACGGCGGTGCAGAAGTATCTGCCGCCGTACTCGGTCACGTACAAGCCTGACCCACAGGCGCGTGCCGGATGAAGCTTCGCCGCCTCCTCGGCTACAACCTGCTCACCGCGGTCGTGCTCGGCATCGTCGGGTTCTACGCCGGCTGGTGGTTCGGGCACCTCGTCAAGGGTCCGAGCATCGCGTACTTCGACGACACCGGCCAGAACGACATCGCGCTCTTCGTCGCGTACCTGCTCGGCGTTGTCGGCTTCCTGGTCGGGCTCGGGTTCGCGAGCTATCCGATCCAACGTTTGCTGGGCAAGCCGCCGTCACTGCGCGAGAAGGAGACGGGGGGCAAGGAGCGCTACTTCACGCTGTGCACTGACCACAAGGTCGTCGGGATGCAGTACCTGATCGGGATCGGCGTATTCATCTTCATCGGCGGCCTGAACGCGATGTTGATCCGCTTCGAACTGTTGAGCCCGACGAAGCAGGCGTGGAACGCGAACAACTACCTCACGCTCGTCGGCCTCCACGGCACGATGATGATGGGGATGATGACGAGCGGGATCCTCGGCCCGTTCGCGAACTACTTCCTGCCGATCATGATTGGCGCGCGCCGCATGGCTTTTCCGCGGATCGAGGCGCTCACCTTTTGGCTCTTGATGCTGGCCGGCGTGATCCTGATGACGACGATCGGGTACGGCGGGTTCCCGACCGGCTGGACGGGCTATGCGCCGCTGAACGACCAGGCGAACATGGGGATGGACAGCTACATCGTCTTCTTCGCGCTGGTGGGCCTGTCGATGTCGCTGCTCGGGCTGAACATGATCGCGACCGTGATCACGATGCGCGCGCCCGGGATGGCGTGGGGCCGCCTGCCGATCTTTGTGTGGGGCGTCATCGCGACGTCCGTGCTGATGCTGCTCGCCGCGCCGGTGCTGATCTCCACGCTGCTCATGGTGGCGCTCGACCGCACCGCACAGACTGGTTTCTTCAACGACCAGGCTGGCGGAAGCCCGTACCTCTACCAGAACCTGTTCTGGATCTTCGGCCACCCGGAGGTCTACATCCTCGCGCTGCCCGGGATGGGGATCCTGCTCGAGATCCTGCCGGTGTTCGCACGCAAGCCATTGTGGGGCTACAAGCTCGCGGTCACCGGGATGCTCGGGATCTCGCTGCTCTCGTGGCTCGTCTGGCAGCACCACCTCTTCGTCAGCGGGATCAACGCCGACCTGCGGCCGTTCTACATGCTCTCGACCGAGTTGATCTCGCTACCGACGGGCTTCATCTTCATCTGCGCGCTCGGCACGCTCTGGCAGGGGCGCATCCGCCTCACCGTGCCGATGCTGTTTGCGCTCGCCTGGCTCTTCAACTTCCTGATCGGAGGGCTCTCGGGCGTCTTCCTCTCCGACGTGCCGAGTGATGTGACGACGCACGGCAGCTTCTTCTCGATGGCGCACTTCCACTACACGATCATGGGCGGCCTTCTCTTCTCGTTCTTCGCGGCGATCTATTACTGGGTGCCGAAGATGACCGGCTTCGCGATCAACGAACGGCTTGGGAAGATTCACTTCTGGTCGATGTTCATCGCGTTCAACTCCACCTTCGGCCCGTTGCTCGTGATCGGGTTCCTCGGCATGCCGCGGCGTGCGGTGACGTACGCCGGATACCTGCACGGCGGCAACACATGGGTTTCGGTGTCGGCGTTCTTCCTTGGTGCGTCGATGCTCGTCTTCATCGCCAACTTCATCTGGTCTCAGGTGTTCGCACGCGTTCCTGCCGGCTCGAACCCGTGGGGCTCGAAGTCGATCGAGTGGCAGCTGCCGTCGCCGGTGCCGGTCCACAACTTCGACCGTATCCCGACGTTCGGGCCCGACCCGTATCCGTACGGCGTCAGCGACGGGCCGGGGCCACGCGTCGTGACCGCGCCGGCGAGGCCGACGACGTGACAGAGCTGGCAAGCCTCTCCACCGACTACGGCATCGTCGAAGGCGAGCCGGCAGGGGTGACGGCCCGCAATCTGCGCGTCGCGTCGCATCTCTGGTCCGGTGCGACGATCTTCTTCTTCGCGGCGTTCCTCTTTGCGTACTTCTATCTTCGCGCCCTGGACAGCGCGTCCACTTGGCGGCCGAAGCACGTCGATCCGTCATTCCCTCTCGGAACCCTCGTGACGCTTGCGATCGTCGCAGGCGCCGGCCTGCTGCGGCTGGGTCTCGCAGACCATCGGGCGGACAAGCGGCCTGCCTGGCGCGTGAAGGGGGCGCTCGCGCTGGCGGCGCTCCTTGCCGGCATCATTTTGCAGATCGTCGAATGGTCGACGCAGGGATTCGGGCCGACGAACGGTCCGTACGCGAGCGTGTACCTCGGTTGGACCGGCCTGCTCGCGATCTTCGTGTTCGGCCTCGCCTACTGGGTGGAGACAACGCTCGCGATTTCAGTGCGCTATCGCGGGATGGCGAGCAATTCGCTGCCAGAAGGACATGGCTCCGGCGACGCCGACCGCACTGCGCCGGACATCGACGACCCGATCTCGCTCGTGCGGGCGGAACTGGCGGCCGTGTCGGGCTATGCGCTGACGCTTGCCGGGATCAGCGTGGTCACCTGGCTCATCCTGTACGTGCTCTGACGTGGGCTTTCTCCTGCGCTCGTCGAGCTGGCCCGTCGACTGGCCGCTCGCTGCGATCGCAGCGACGGCCGTGCTGTATGCGCTCGGCGGCCGCTTGAGCGCGACGCCGAGCGACGCCGGAAAGCGTTGGCGCGGAGCCGCGTTCTACGGCGGGCTCGTGACACTCGCACTCGCGGTGGGCTCGCCCGTCGACGCCTACGCAGCCGAGCTCTTCTGGGTGCATATGGTGCAGCACGTGCTCTTGATGATGGTCGCACCGCTGCTGCTGCTGATTGGGCGCCCATGGCCACGGTTGTCGCGCCCGTTGCCGCTCGGCCTCCGACGGCCGCTCGCGCGAACGGTGCTCGCGGGGCCGACATGGGCGCCCGTCCGTCGCGCCTATGACTGGCTTGCGGCGCCGCTGATCGCGTTCGTGCTCTTCAACGGGACGCTCCTGCTGTGGCATCTCCCGTTCCTCTACGACTTGACGCTCCGCGACGGGCTTGTGCATGACCTCGAGCACGGGTTGTTCTTCGGGACGGCCCTGCTCTTCTGGGTGCACCTACTGCCAGGCGCATCGGGGCGACCACAGCTAGCTGACGGTATGCGCGCCGTCTACGGGACCGCCGCCCTGCTCGTGAGCTGGGTCCTCGCGATCGTCCTCGGGCTTGCACCGCAGCCGGTCTACGCCGCGTATGCGGCACTGTCCCATCGGCCCGGCGGGCTGACGGCTCTCGGTGACCAGCAACTCGCTGCGGGGATCATGTGGGTGCCGGGGTCGGTGCCGTACTGCATCGTGCTGGTCGTGGTGGCGCTCCGCTGGCTCGACCCGGCCGTCGGTCACGGCCGGCGGAGGAAGCTCGCCGGTGGGCACTGACAAACGTCGACTCAGGAGATGACATGGTCGCTTCGTTCATGACGGGCTCGCTCCTCACACTGCTCATCCCAGTCGGGCTGCTGGTCGCCGTTGGCGTCTATTTCTGGCTCGTGGCGCGTCGCCGCGACGAGTTCTGATGCGCCGCCGCTGGTACGCCGTCAGCGTCGCAGCGGCCGCCGTTGTCGGGATCGCAATCGGCGTCGCGTTCCACGCGCGCTTGACGAGCTCGGCCGCTGCCAACGACGTCGGCCTGCCGGCCTTGCACGGACAGGCAACCTGGTCCGCCGCCCAACGCCCGGCTCCTGCTTTCGCGCTCCGCGACCAGCGCGGCCTCCGCGTGACGCTAGCCTCTCTGCGCGGCCGGACGATTGCGCTGACCTTCATGGACTCGCTCTGCAAGCAGGCCTGTCCGCTCGAGGGGCGGATGCTCGCGTCCGCGATCGGCCAGGTTCGCTCTTCGGCGCGTCCGCAGCTGGTGGTGGTGAGCGTCGACCCGGGCGGCGACACACCGCGTTCGATCCGGCATGCTGCGCGGAAGTGGAAGCTGCCGGCGAACACGATCTGGCTGATGGGCACGCAGGCCCGGCTGAAGCGGGTCTGGGACGCCTACCAGATCACCGTCGACCCGGTCTCAGGCGATGTTGTCCACAGCACCGCCGTCTACCTGCTCGACAAGCAGGGGTACGAGCGCGCCGGTTTCCTGATGCCGTTCATCCCAGGGCTCGTCGCCGACGATCTCCGCGTGCTCGCGTCCGAGACCTGAGGCGCGACGAGCCTGCGCGCACCTGCGCGCAGGCTCGTCAGCCAGGTCGTTAGCGGCGATTGCGATTGCGAGTGCGAGTGCCGCGGCGGGCCGCTGGTGCGGCCGCCGCGACGGCCATACCCGACGCGGCGAACGCGTCGGCGTGACCAAGGTTCTTCGCGAGCTTCTGGACGTCGGCCCGCTGCTCGGGCGTGACGAACGTGACGCCCGTCCCGCTCCGGCCCGCGCGGCCCGTGCGGCCGACGCGGTGCACGTAGTCGTCGTCACCGTGCGGCGGATCGAAGTTGATCACGTGGGTGATGCCGTCGACGTCGAGGCCGCGAGCGGCTACGTCCGTCGCGACGAGCGTCGACACGCGGCCCGACTCGAACTGAGCGAGCGAGCGTTCGCGCGCGTTCTGCGACATGTTCCCGTGCATGACGACCGTCGGAACGCTGTGCTGGCGCTGGAGCTTGCGTGCGAGCTTGTCCGCGCCGTGCTTCGTGCGGACGAAGACGAGTGCGAGCCCACGGTCTCCGCCGAGTTTCTCGACGAGTGCTTCGAGCTTCCCGTCGACCGTGACCGGAACGAAGTGGTGCTGGATCTCGCCTTGCTTCGCCTCGATCGGCGCTTCCGCTGTGTAGCGGACGGCGTTCGAGGTGTAACGGCGTGCGAGGTCTGCGACCGCGCCGTCGAGCGTTGCCGAGAAGAGCATCGTCTGCCGGTTCTCCGGCACGCCCTTCAGGATCCGGTCGACCTGCGGGCGGAAGCCCATGTCCAGCATCCGGTCGGCCTCGTCGAGGACGAGGACGCGGACGCTGCCGAGGTGCACCATGCCGCGCTCGATCAGGTCGAAGAGACGACCCGGTGTCGCGACGAGGATATTGGCGTGCTTTGCGCGCTTGGCCTGCGGGCCGAGAGCGGTGCCGCCGTAGACGGCAGCGATCTGAAGGCCCTTCGCCTTGGCATGCGGGCGCAGGTCTTCGACGACCTGCGAGGCGAGCTCGCGGGTCGGGACGAGCACGAGTGCGCCGGGACGGTTGCCGCCGGTCGAGGTGCGCTCGACGATCGGTAGCCCGAAGGCGAGGGTCTTGCCCGATCCCGTGGGGGACGCGGCCAGGATGTCGACGCCCGCGAGGGCGTCCTCGAGCACAAGGCTCTGCACCGCAAACGGTGTGATGATGTTGCGCTCAGCGAGCGTACGCACGACAGGCGTACTCACGCCGAGGGCGCTGAAAGACTTCGACAAGTTGTTCGACTCCTTGGTTCAGGGTTCGAGATGCAAGAAACTCGAATCACCTGAAAGGAGGAACGAGAAGCTGAATCTCACGGACGCAACTGCGCGATCCGTGAGACCAAGGTAGCAGCCCTAATGGGCGACGGGGCGCGAGGGATCGCTTTTTGCCTGCAAAAGGACGGCTCCGAGGACGATCGCTCCTCCGACGAGCGTCGCGGCAGCGGGTTGCTCGGCCAGGAACGCCCAGACCCAGAGCGGCCCCAGGACGATCTCCAGCAGTGAGATCAGGGCCACTTCCCCCGCCGGGATCAGGCGGCCGCCGATCGTCAGGAGGACGAACCCGAGCCCGATCTGGCAGACCCCGAGCGTGGCGAGCAGCGTCACGTCCTTCGCTCCCGCTCCGGCGAAGTGCGCGAACGGCGCCGCCGCCGCAAAGACGACGATCTGCGAAAGGCAGGTGGCCGGCGCCATCGAGACCTCGCGGCGGTGCCGCGTGATCACGATCACTCCGGCGAACGAGGCAGCCATTAGCAACGAGAGCCCCTGTCCGACCCAGCTCGCGCTGCCGGGCCCGCCGACCATCACCGCGACGCCGGCGAGCGCGACTGCCATCGCGAGCCACGTGCGTCGGGACACGGGCTCGCCGAGGAGCGTCCCGAGCGCAGCCGCGATGATCGGCGCCAGCGCCTGCATGAAGAGGACGTTCGCGACGGGTGCGTGGTTCAGCGCGACGAGGAACGACGCGGACGAGATCGCGAGGAGCGCGACGATGGCGGCGCCGCCACGGCCGATTGCGCGGAACGCCTGGAGCACCCGGCCGCGTTCGGTGATCGCGACATACGCCAGCAGGCCGAGCGCGGCGAACAGCGCCCGCCCGGCGAGCTGCGTCGCGACGTCGACCGACAGCTCACGCTGGAAGAGCCCGGCCGTCGACCAGGCGACGGCGGCGAGCGCGACGAACAGGCGCCCGCGGCGGCGCTGGTGCGAATCGGGCACGCAACGCAGTTTGTAGGCAAAAAAAGAGCGGGGCCGGAAGAATCCCAGGCCCCGCTCGAATCGCGCTCTGTCCCTAGGACTGAACAGCGACGTTCTGTGCCTCGGGGCCCTTGGCGCCCTCGGCTGCGTCGAACTGCACCTTGTCGTTCTCGTTCAGCGACTTGTAGCCGTCGCCGGAGATCGAGCTGTGGTGGACGAAAAGATCCTTGCCGCCCTCGTCAGGGGTGATGAACCCATAACCCTTGTCGGCGTTGAACCACTTGACGGTTCCGGTTGCCATATACATACACCTCCCACTACCTGAAAGAACGGGCAGAGGAGGCGCACGTCGCGCATCCGTCACTCGCTCACTTACGAGGAACGGTAGCACCGATTCAGGCTCCCTCCGTGGGTAGCGCCTCGGTAGGCCCGGTCAACCCGTCTGTGGCCTGATCTCGACGTCACCCGTGCGCTCGAGCGTCCCCCAGTGGGCGCGGGTCCCGACGATCGCGCTGACGGTCGACTCGATGATCACCAGGTACATCAGCTGTCGATAGACGAATTGCTGGAGCGGCAGCGCCCAGAGGGGCTTGAGCGATTCGCCGTCCATCCGGAAAGCGAACACCGCGAGTCCGACCTGGACGGCATTGAACGCGAGCCAGTAGGCGATCACCGGAAGCGGGTCGGTGAAGATGAGCCCGTACAGCGCGAAGAGATCGATCAGGGGCGCCACGATCGGCAAGAGGATCTGGAAGAAGAACATGTACGGCAGCGCCCGCCGTCCGATCTTTCGCTGTCGTGGATCTCGTGTGAGAAGTGCACGCTTGTGCTTCCACACGGCCTGCATCGTCCCGTACGACCAGCGATAGCGCTGACGCCAGAGGCTGGACAGTGTTGCGGGCGCCTCAGTCCACGCCCGCGCATCCTCCGCGTACACCACGCGATGGCCTGTGCGGCCGATCGCGAGCGTCAAGTCCGTGTCCTCCGCGAGTGTGTCGTCCGAGACCCCGCCGACCTCTGTGAGGACGTCCCGGCGGAAAGCGCCGATCGCACCGGGCACCGTCGGTGTGCACTGGAGAACCTCGTACATCCGGCGGTCGAGGTTGAAGCCCGTGACGTACTCGATGTGCTGCCACTTCCCGAGCAGGCCGCGCCGGTTTCCGACCTTGGTGTTTCCGGAGACTGCGCCGACCTGCTCGTCGACAAGTGGTTGCACGAGCCGACCGATCGTGTCGGGCTCGAACAGTGTGTCCCCGTCGACCATCACGACGATCGAAGCGGTCGTCGAGGCGATGCCGACGTTCAACGCAGAGGCCTTGCCCCCGTTTTCCTTGCGCACAACCCGGACACGCGGCAGCGCCAGTCGTTCGACGGCTTCGGGAGTCCCGTCATCCGAGCCGTCGTCGACCACCACGATCTCCAGATCGGGGTAGTCGCTGCCTGCGAGCGATCGCACGGCCGCTTCGATTCCCGCGATCTCGTTGTAGGCCGGCACCACGACCGCGACGCCGGGCTCGTAGCCGTTCTGAACCTCGTTGCGCGAGCGCCTCCGATGCCAGGTCGCAAGCGCGACGACGATCACGACGCGCGCCCCTACGAGGATCCCCACCCCGGCGATCACAAGGCCCAACAGCGATACGAGATGGAACGCGAGCCTGACGGCCCACGCGAACGCTTCGCCTCGACGACGCTCCCACGTCGACGCCGAGGGTTGAACGAACGCCGGCTTCAGGCCCGCGAGCTCCGAGACCGTGACGAAGCGGAAGCCCCGCGCACGCAGTCGAGGGATGAGCTCCCGCACGGCCGCCACCGTGCGCGAGCGGTCACCGCCTCCGTCGTGGAACATCACGATCCCGCCCGTCGTGCCCGGAGGGCTCGCCTTGTGGACGATCGTTGCGACGGGTCCTCGCTTCCAGTCCTCCGAGTCGAAGTCGGCGAGGACGATCAGATAGCGGTTGTTCGCGAGTCGCGCGAGGTCAGTTTCCTGCGACGGGGTGATTGCGTCGCTCGTCGCCGAGTACGGCGGCCGGATCAGACGTGTGTACCTGCCGGTCACGCCCACGATTGCCGCTTCGGAAAGCTGGAGTTGCAGTCGGCGCTGCCACTCCGGGCCGTTGGAGAGCGCGACGTGGGTGAACGTGTGGTTGCCCACCTCGTTGCCGTCCAGCACCAGGCGGCGGATCACGTTGGGTTGGCGGGAGACCTCGCTGCCGACGACGAAGAACGTTGCCGGAACGTGAGCCGCGCGCAGCACGTCGGCGATCTGCGGCGTCCAGCGTGGATCAGGCCCGTCGTCGAACGTCAGCGCGACCCGCCGTCCCGGAGGCGGCTGTAGCGAGACGAGCTTGCCGTCGACCGGCGTGAGGATCGGCCGCGAGCCTGCGAGTGGAGCAGAGCCGTGGATGTTGTGCGGCTCGCCACTTGCGCCGATTGTGTGTGTCGCGAAGCCTTCGAACACGATCAGCGCGGAGACGACGAGCAGGCAGAAGCCGAGCAGTCGCCAGTGGGCGGGTGGCCGCCAAAGGGCGCGCCGGCGACGTGTGCTCAGGGCTTCTTCCCGTGTCCGAGGCCCTTGCCCGGCACGGTAGTCGTCGTCGCGGTGGTCGTCGTTGCGCGCTTCGCCTGCCCAGGCGCGGTGGTCGACTTGCCACGGGACGTCGTTGTCTTCGTTTGGCCGGGCGCGACTCCGGACTTACCGGACGAGGTCGTTGTCTTGGTGCGCCCCGGCGCGACTGCCGACCTGCCCGGTGAGGTCGTGGTCGTTGCCTTCGTGTGGCCGGGCGCCGTCGCCGACTTACCGGGTGACCCGTTGCGTGTCGTCCCGGT
>JBKJQL010000011.1:0-2538 GCA_046594035.1 Gaiellaceae bacterium | reverse complement strand
CGAGCGGGTGCGTGTGCGTGATCTCGAATCCGGTCAGCGGCTCGAGTTTCAGCTCGTCGGCCCACTCGAGTCGGACGCCGAAGTCGGGCGGATCTCGATCGTCTCGCCTCTGGGACGAGCGATCCTCGGTCTCCGTCGTGGCCAGATTGCCGACGTCGACGCGCCACGCGGCAGGCTCCAGTTCAAGATCCTGGCAGTCGAGACGCCCTGACCGCTGGAGCGATCTAGGTGGTCATCGATGAAGCCGCGCCGAGGCGGCGATGGGGCGGTGCCCCGATAGCGCAGCGCTGGCTCGCCCGTCACGCTGAAGGAACGACGATCCGGAGGTGGAGGTACGTGAAGAGCGCACTGATTTACACATGACCGGGGCCCGGCGTGGCTTTGTCTGGTTCGTCGTCGGGCTGCTCGTCTTCATGCTCGTCGCCACAGCGGTGTTGGAGGGATTCGCCTGAGCGGCTATCGGACGAGGTAAGAGCGGCCGCCGCGCAGACACCAATGTGCACAACGGTAGAAGGAGACGAGAAACCATGGAGACAGTGCATTACTTGATCGTCGGCGGCGGCATGACCGGCGACGCCGCCGTCAAGGGCATCCGAGAGCACGACGCGGACGGATCGATCGTCCTCGTCAGTGCCGAGCAGCATCCGCCGTACGCGCGGCCGCCGCTCACGAAGGGTCTTTGGTCGGGTTCCGACGAGGCGAAGATCTGGCGTGGCACGGAGGATGCCGGGGCCGCGCTGCGGCTCGGGCGCAGCATCGTGACGCTCGACCTGGGCGCGCACCGTGCAATCGACGACCGGGGCGAGCAGTACCAGTGGGAGAAGCTGCTGCTCGCGACGGGCGGCCGTCCGCGCACGATCCCCGGAGCCGACGGCGTCGTCTACTACCGGACGCTCGACGACTACCGGGCGGTGCGCGCGCGCGTGCACGATGGCGCTAGCGCTGTGGTGATCGGCGGCGGCTTCATCGGCTCTGAGCTCGCTGCGTCGCTGACGTCGAACGGCTGCAAGGTGACGATGATCTTCCCCGACCAGGGTGTTGCGTCGCGCGTGCTGCCGACGGAACTGTCCGCGTATGTAACCGAGGACTACCGCCGCCGCGGCGTCGAGGTGCTCACGGGCGAGACGGTCGCAGCTGCAGGCGCGACCTGGGTGAAGACCGGCTCCGGCAGGACGATCGAAGCCGACGTAGTCGTCGCCGGGCTCGGAATGGAGCCTGCCACCGACCTTGCGACCGCGGCTGGGCTGGAGGTCGACAACGGGATCGTTGTCGACGAGTTCGGCTGCGTTGCGGGGCGCGCAGACGTCTTTGCCGCCGGCGACGTCGCAAGCTTCCCGCTTGCGGCGCTCGGTCGACGATTCCGGGTCGAGCATGAGGATCACGCAAAATCCCACGGCCGGGCTGTCGGGGCAAACATGGCCGGCGCGAACGTCCCGTACCTCCACCTGCCGTTCTTTTACTCCGACATGTTCGATCTGGGCTACGAGGCGGTAGGCGAGGTCGACTCGCGCCTCGAGACCATCGAAAACTGGCAGGAGCCCAATCGTAAGGGGATCGTCGCCTACGTCGATGAGTCGCACCGGCCGCGCGGATTCCTCTTCTGGAACGTCTGGGACCACGTCGAGCTCGGCCGCGAGCTGATCACAGAGGGAGCCCCGATCCACGAGGCCGCCCTTGTCTAGTGCACTCGCGCGCTCCCGGAAGACCAAGGTCGCTCGCGAGCTTCTCTGCGAGCACATCTATCGGCCGATCGCGCATCTCGTCGTCCTGGTGCTGCTTCCCTTGCGCGTTCCACCCCCACTGGTAGCTGCCACAGCAGGCGCGACGGGCATCGCTGCAGCGGTCGAGCTCGGTCAAGGCAAGTTCCTGCTTGCCGCGATCCTCGTCCAGGCGAAGACAGTTCTCGACAACGCCGACGGGCAACTCGCGCGGCTCTCGGGACGCATCACCGCATTCGGGCGTTACCTCGACTCAGAGCTCGACCTGTTCGTGAACGCGGCACTCTTCGCCGCTGTCGCAGTGACGACCGGGCAAACGGTGCTGGCCATAGTGGGCTTCGTCGCGCTGACGACCGTGCTGAGCGTCAATTACAACAGCGAACGGCTCTACCGCCTCGAACGCGGCGAGGAAGCAACCGCGATGCCCGAGACGACCGGACGCGCGGCAGACAACCTTCGCCGACTCTACGCACTCCTCTACGCGCCGCAGGACTGGCTCGTCGAGCGTTTCGTCGCGTATCGGCTACGTGGCGCGAGCCCGCAGGAACGCCTGGCCTACCACGACCGGGCGACGATCTCCGTCCTGACGAACTGCGGGATGTCGACGCAGCTCCTCGTGTTCGGGATCTGCATCGCACTCGGCCGGCCCGCCGCGTTCGCCTGGGTCGCGCTCGCCGAGTTGATGCTTGTTTTCCTACTCGCGCTCCGTCGCGAGGTCGTCATCCGCGACATCCCACAACTGAAGGAGAAGTCGGCGTGACCAGCATCGTCGAACTGATCTCACCTCTCGAGGAAGCCGACCCTCGGGCGATCGCGCCGG
>JBKJQL010000248.1:0-3922 GCA_046594035.1 Gaiellaceae bacterium | reverse complement strand
ATTTGGGTATCAAGGCCGAGGTGCGCGCCCGCCGATAGCTCAATCGTCGGTTCTACCCCCTAGTAAGGAGAACGTGCACATGTCTTCGTTCATCGGCAAGCTGCAGGCCCGCCTGCGGAAAGAGGAGTCGGGCTTCACGCTCATCGAGCTCCTGATCGTGCTCGTCATCATCGGCATCCTGCTCGCGATCGCCGTTCCCTCGTACCTCGGCTTCAAGACCCGGGCGGAAAGCACGGCCGCGAAGTCGAACGTCCGTGCAGCGATCCCGTCAATCGAGGCCTGGTACTCCGACACCAGCACCTACGTCGGCGCGACGAACGCCACCCTCAAGGCGAGCTACGACGCCGGTATCGCGTCATCCGTTGTTGTTTCGGGACAGTCGACGACGGCCTACACGCTCACGGCCATCAGGGGCGGCTGCACCGCGACCGTCACCGGTCCTGGCGGAACGATCAGCGTCACCGGCTCGGGCTGCACCTAGACCACCACACCACCCGTTCCCTGAGTCAGGGCCACGGGAGATCGAACGACGAGGGGCGCGGGCAACCGCGCCCCTCTTTCGTTCTCGGCCCGGCTCAGGAAGCGTTGCGAATCTGTCGAAAGAGATGACATGTCGATGCCCGTCACCATTGCCCGCTCACGGCCGAGGGCGCTCGCGTTGACGTTGAGTCCGCGACGCGCTCTCGCCGCCATCGTTGTCGCCGGTATGGCCAGTCGTCTCGCGCTGACCCTCGGCCGTGAGCTCCAGCGCTATCTGCCGGACGAGTACATCTACGGGCAGATCGCACGGTCTCTCGCCGAAGGGCATGGATTTCGCGTGCTCGGCCTCTCGGCCAGGACGCCCGCACTCCTCCAGCCGCTCCTCACGGCACCCGCCTGGCTCGCGACCGACCCCGCGACGGCGTTCCGCATCACCCAGGCGATCAACGTTATCGCGATGGGCCTCGGGGCCGTCGTCGTCTACGCCATCGCACGGCAACTCCGGGTGGGCCCCTGGAAGGCCGTCGCCGCCGCCGCAGTCGCAACCGCATCGCCGGATCTCCTCTACACCGGTTACGTGACCGCCGACGCGATCGGTTCGACGGTCGCCCTCCTTGCGATCCTTGCCGGAGTCCGCACACTCGAGCGACCCTCTCTCCGACGCCAATTGCTGTTCCTCGCGCTCACCGCCGTTGCGACGACGGCGCGCGTGCAATACGCGGCGATTGCAGTCGGAGGAGTCGTGGCGGCGGTGCTCGTCGAGCGGGGACACCTGGCCGCGGTCGTGCGCCGGCACGGAGTTCTCGTCGGCTTACCCGTCGCTGCGGTCGGCACAGTGGGCATTGCCGGTCTCGGTCGCTACTCAAGCGTGGCGTCGTTCTCCGTCTCGGCAGATGCGCTTCGCTGGATTCCGCTCACGGCGGCGCTGCTCGCCCTCGCTGCCGGCGTCATCGTCGTCCCAGGTGCGGTCGCATGGACGGTCGCGCAGTGCCTTCATCCGACCGACCGGGCTCGGACGGGTTTTGCAGGGCTGACGGCGACATTGCTCGCCCTCCTCCTCGTCGCGTCCGCGCTCTTTGCCGCAGAGACGGACTCCAACCGCTTCTTCGAGCGGTATCTGATGCTGGGCATCCCGCTTGCCGCGATCGCGTTCTGCACCTGGATCGAGGAGGAACGCCCGCTACGTGGCGTAGCGCTCACGGTCGCCGCGCTCCTCGTCGTTGCCTCGGCGCGCGTCCCGATCAGTGGCTATAGCGTCGGTCAGGGCCAGGCCGATTCCCCTTTGCTTCTCGCCGTCGGGAGGCTCGAGAACTGGCTCGGTGTCGGCAGCGCAAGCCTCGTCGTTGCGCTCGTCGCGGCGGGATGCGTCGGGGTGGCGGTCGCAGCGACCCTGGGCCGAATCGGCGCCATCGGGAGCCTCGTCCTGACCGCAGCGCTGCTGACGGTCGTCTCTCTCGGCGCTCATTCCGCCGACCGAGGCCTCTCGGAGCAGGTGGCGTCGGGGACCCTCCGTGCGGCACCCGACTGGGTCGACCGCGCAGGCGCCCACGCAACCCTCCTCGTGGCGCCGTCAGGGAACGATCCGACGACCGCGATGCTCCTCGCCCTCCGCAATCGATCCGTCGAGCGGATTGCACTTCTCGGACCGAAAGCGACATCGTTCGACGGAGCCCGTCGACGGCTGGGTGTCGACGAGCGTGGTCAGATGCGCCTCGACCGGAAAGCGGTGCACGGCTGGGTTCTTATCGACGGCACCTCCACGCGAGTCGAGCTGGCTGATGCTCGCAAGGTTGCGACCGGCGGCGACTTCGCACTCGTTCACACCCGCGGGCGCGCTCGACTGGCGGTAGCGATCGAAGGCTTGAGTGCGGACGGGCGCCTCGCTCACGACGGTTCGGTGAGCCTCTTTGCGACGGGCCGCGAGGGGTTCTGCCGTCATGCTTCGCTCCAGCTCACCGTCCTTCGAAGTGCGCCGCCCGTGCGGGTGACGTTCGGGGGCGAATCGATCGAGGTGACACCCGGATCTCCGAACACCGTGGAGCTCCGAGGCGGGCCACTTCGGCGAACGTTGGTTCCCTTCACGATCGGCGGGCAGGTTCAGTCATCGACGAAACCGGCGGCACCCACTGACTCGGTCGTTCGTGCCCGGCTCACGACCGCTACCGGTGCCTGCGCGCCGGAAGGAGGCTAAGAACCGGAATCAAAATGATTCGAGCTCTAAGGGTTAAAGGTCGGCCAGACGAATGCCGATAGGAGCAGCGTGAACACATTCGCCGCCTCCACCACTCGCATTCCGCGCACCGGGCTCATCGCTCTCGTCGCACTCGTCGCTGCCTTTGCTCTACTGATGGTCGTCCGCCTGGGCGTCCTCGGCAGCACGGACAGCAGCGCTCCGTCCGTCGCAGCACCCCCGAAGACGGCCGTGAAGCCGTCACCAACTCCGGCAACTCCAAACGCTCCGGCGAAGCCTGCCGTGGTGCTCCTCCCCGACCTTCCGGCGCAGATCGCGTCGAAGCTCCGTTACTCGAAGGTCGTCGTCGTCTCGATCTATGTTGCCCCGGCCGCCGGTGACCGCGCCGCGGTTGCCGTCGCACGCCAGGGCGCGCGCGCCGCCGGAGCAGGCTTCACGGCAGTGAACGTCGCGAACGACAAGAACGCCGCTGCGATGGCGTCGTTCGTCGGCCCCGTCTCGTCTCCCACGATGCTCGTGGTCAAGCGCCCCGGCCGGATCGTCACCCAGATTCCGGGCTCGGTCGAGGCGGCTGTCGTCGCGCAGGCGGCGCACAATGCCGGCGCGCGCACTCGGTGAGCGCTACCCCTCCCCCCGAGAGCCTAGGAGCGGAGCCGGCGCAAGCCGGCTCCGCTCGTTCGATCTTCAACTACGAGGTCCGGAGGGACGGCCGCGTGGTTGCGACATTGCACGGTAAGCAGACGTCCGCCGGCACGGTCGTCGAGACGTCCGTCTTCCCGATCACCGCATCGCACGACGCGTCTGGCCTCACGCGCCCGTTCACGTTCGGTTCTGCGGATCACGCTCGGCGGTTCGCCGACGAGGCACTCGTCGTCTTCGAATACCTAAACTGCACCGTCGTCTGAGGATGTTGCGATGGAAGAGCGTATCGCAGCACCCCCAGACGAATGCTTACTGCCGCGCTCCGCACGGATCCTGAGGATCCTGCGATAGAAGAGCGTATCGCAGCCTCCCTAGACGAATGCTTGCTGCCGCGCTCCGCACGGATCCTGAGGATCCTGCGATAGAAGAGCGTATCGCAGCCTCCCCAGACGAATGCTTGCTGCCAAGAGATCTCGAGTTTCTGAGTGGAATTGCGCGATATGCTCTTCCATCGCGCATCCCGAGCTACGGACAGCCCCTACGGCTTCCGATCGCGTGCCCGATTGCGCATAGCCTCGCGCGGGAGCGATGGGCACAGAGCCAACGCTG
>JBKJQL010000226.1:0-11467 GCA_046594035.1 Gaiellaceae bacterium | reverse complement strand
GTGAGACGGGCTGCGGCTCGGTCGTGCGATAGACAAAGCCGTGCAGCCCCGTCGGAGCTTCGAGCGAGGTGACGGTCGCCTGTCCCGACGCTGAAAGGGCGCACGCACAGGCCACGGCAAAGAGACCCAGGAGGGGGAGCTTCATGCCCCCTTAGTCGGCAGACGACGGCCGGGCCTTGAGGGCGGCTTCGATCGCCTTTCCCGCCGCGAGCACGAGGGCGTCGTCCCCCGGCCTGCCAACGACCTGGATCGAGGCAGGCACGCCGTTCACAGCCGGCGGAGCCGGACGTCGTTCGGATCCCGCTGTGTCGAAGAGATCCTTGACTGCGAGCCGATGGCCGAGCGGTCCCGGCTCCAGCTCGGTGATACAGACCGCTGTAGCTGCCGGCTCCGGCAAGCCTACGCCGTTCGTCAGTCCAGCCAGAGGTACACGAACGCGACGCCGGCGGTGCCGGCGAACAGCACCCAGAAGAGACCGAAGAGCGCCCAGCCCCACACCATGTTCTTCCGCGCGAGCGCGCGGTCGGCGATGTCGGGCGGCTCGACGAGCTCCACGGGCGTTGTCGGTTCGGGAAGCGGCTCTGCCATCAGATGATCGGGTCGATTGCCATTGCGATGAAGAGCAGTGCGAGATACAGGAGGGAGTAGTGGAAGAGCCGCACCGCGGCGACACGTTCGAGCGTACGGCGCAACTCGATCGCGTACCAGGCGAAGATCGCGCCGAGCACCGCCGCGACGATGCCGTACACGATGCCGAACGTCCCGAACGCGACGGGCGCGAGCGTGACCGCGATCAGCAGCACCGTGTAGCGCACGATCTGGCGCGCGGTCTCCTGATCGCCGCGCGTGACGGGCAGCATCGGCACGCCGGCCCTCGCGTAGTGCTCCTTGATCATCAGCGCGAGCGCCCAGAAGTGCGGTGGCGTCCACACGAACACGACGACGAACATCACGAGTGCGGCCCAGCCGAGGTGCCCGCTCGCGCTCGCATAGCCAACGAGCGGCGGCACGGCACCGGCTGCTCCGCCGATCACGATGTTCTGCGCCGTCGTGCGCTTCAACCAGCGCGTGTAGACGAGGACGTAGAACAGGTTGCCTGCGAGCGCCAACAACGCTGTCGGCACGTTGACTAGCGAGGCGAGCAGCACGAACGAGAACGCCGAGAGCGCGAGTCCGAACTCGAGTGCGCGCTCTGCCGGGACGCGGCCTGAGGCAACGGGACGCGACGCGGTGCGGGCGCCCATCAGCTTGTCGATGTCGCGGTCGAGATAGTGGTTCAGCGCGGAGGCGCCGCCGCAGGCGAGCGCGAGGCCGATCATTGTCGCGACGAACGCGCCCCAGGCCGGAACGCCGGCCGCACCGACGAACGCGCCGGCGCCGCCCGTCAGCAGGAGCAGCGACATGATGCGCGGCTTGGTCAGCGTCAGGTAGTCGCGGAGCGGCCCTTGCTCGACGTGGCCGCGGAACGTGCGGGCGGCGAGCACGACCGTCGCACCGAGCGCGAGCGACGCGACGCCGAGGTGAACCATACGACCCGTCAGGAGCGCGGCGATCCCGAAGAGGATGAGCGCCGCGAGCGCCGTCGGGAGCAACCGCCGCGCCGAGACCCACGCGATTGCGGCGAGCGCCGCGAGGGGCGGCAGGGCGAGCGCTGCGAGCACGCGATGGGCGGTGCCCCAGTCCGCCGCGCCGGAGACGACCGCGAGCCCCGTCCCGAGCACCGCGGCAACCGCTGTGAGGCGCGCCCACGTCCCCATCAGAAGCCCCGCGTCTCCGCGAGCCGGCGTCGAAGGTCGCGCAACGGGCGCGCCGAGGTGACGTAGGGGACCTTGTCGAAGTTCCAGTCCGGGGGCGGGGAGGTCGTGTACCACTCGAGCGTGTCGGCGACCCACGGATCGTTCCCCGCGCGCGCACCCGTGCGTGAGGTCTTGATCACGTTGAACAGGAAGATCAACATGCCGACGCCCATCACGTACGAGCCGATCGTCGAAGCCGTGTTGTAGGCCTGCCAGAGGCCACCCTCCTGATACGTGTAGACGCGTCGCGGCATCCCGAGCATCCCGAGCATGTGCTGCGGGAAGAACGCGAGGTTGAAGCCGATGAACGTCAGCCAGAAGTGCCACTTGCCGAGGGTCTCGTCGAGGATGCGCCCGAACATTTTCGGCCACCAGTAATAGAGCCCGCCGAAGATCCCGAACATCGAGCCGCCGAACAGGACGTAGTGCAGGTGCGCAACGACGAAGTACGTGTCGTGCACGGCCCAGTCGATCGGGAACGCCGCGAGCATCACGCCCGAGATGCCGCCGAACGTGAACACGGCGATGAAGCCGAGCGCCCACAGCAGCGGCGTGTCGAACGAAAGGTTGCCGCGCCAGAGCGTCGCGAGCCAGTTGAAGATCTTCACGCCCGTCGGGACAGCGATGATCATCGAGCTGATCATGAAGAAGACGTCGAGGCCGATCGGCATCCCGACCGTGAACATGTGGTGCGCCCAGACGAGCAGGGAGTAGAACGCGATGCCCGCCGTCGAGATCGCGACCGCCTTGTAGCCGAAGATCGGCTTGCGCGAGAACACCGGGATGATCTCGGAGATCATCCCCATGACGGGCAGGACCATGATGTAGACCTCGGGGTGCCCGAAGAACCAGAACACGTGCTGGTAGAGGATCGGGGAACCGCCGTGTGCGGGATCGAAGAAGTGCGTCCCCGCCTGGCGATCGAGCAGCATGAGCGTAAGGCCCGCCGAGAGCGCGGGCAGCACGATGATCAGCAGCCACGCGTACGTGACGATCGACCAGCAGAAGAGCGGGATGCGCATCCACGACATTCCGGGCGCGCGCATGTTTTGGATCGTCACGACGAAATTGATTGCACTGGCGAGCGAGGAGATCGTGAGCACGTGCAGGCCGAGGATCCACAGGTCGGGCCCGTTGCCCGGCATGTGAATCGTCGAGAGCGGCGTGTACATCGTCCAGCCTCCGCGTGCCGACCCGTTCTCCGCGAAGAAGCTCAACATCAGCACGACGCCGCCGAGGAAGTAGAACCAGTACGAGAGCGCGTTCAGGCGCGGGAACGCCATGTCGCGCGCGCCGATCATCAAGGGCACGAGGTAGTTCCCGAAGCCGGCGAGGATCGGGACGATGACCAGGAAGATCATCGTTGTTCCGTGCATCGTGACCACCTGGTTGTAGGAGTTCTTGGTCAGGAAGTGCTCGTTCGGCGTCGCGAGCTGCGTGCGGATCAGCAACGCCATCAACCCGCCGATGCCGAAGAACACGAGCGCCGTCCAGATGTACATCAGGCCGATCTTCTTGTGGTCGACCGTCGTCAGCCACGAGGTGATCTTTCCGCGGCGCCAGTCGGCGCGGTACGGCTGAACCGATTCGACGTTCACCGCCATCAGCCGTTGCCCCCCTTGCCCGCGAACTGCTTCGTGTACGCGATCAGCGCGTCGAGCTGCTGCGCGCTCCAGTCCTTGCCCACGGAAGGCATCTCCCTTTGCCCGTTGCGGAGCAACACCTCGATTGCCTTGCGGTCCGCGAGCAGCGGGTTGCCGCGGAGCGCGGGGCCGATGTAGCGCTGGTCGAGGCGGTGGCACTTCTGACAGACGCCCTGCCATTCCTCGCGGCCGAGATCCGTACCACCGGAGGCGCGCTGGGCGACGAATGTGTCGTACTCGGCGCGGGGCACGACGTGGACGGTCGCGCGCATTGCGGCGTGCTGAAGTCCGCACAGCTCGTAGCAACGCGCGACGTAGGTGCCTGCGGGCGCCTTGAACCACGTCCTGTTCACCTGGCCTGGGATCGCGTCGTACTTCCCGCCGAAGTCCGGGACCCACCACGAGTGGATGACGTCCCACGTTGGTGCGGTGATGTCCTCGTTCACGACCTGGTCGGCCGGCGCGACGAGCGTGTCGATCGAGACGGCGCCGTTCGGATACCTGAACTGCCAGTAGAACTGGCGGCCGGAGATCAGGACACGGGTCGAATTCGCGGCGGTTGCGCTCGGCGCGTCGGTGATGCTGGGCAGTGTCAGGAAGACGACCGTCCCGATCGCCGCGAGGATGACTACGGGCACGACGGTCCAGATGATCTCGAGCCTCGTCGAGCCGTGGATCTGAGGCCCTTCAGCCGTGCGCGAGCGCTTTCCTCGGCGGTACTTCACGATGAAGACGATGAGCGCCGCCTCGACTCCGAAGAAGATGATGCCGGTGAAGATCGCGACGTAGACGAACGCGCTGTGGACCGTGTGCGCGTTCGGCGAATGCGCCTCGCCGGGCAGGAAACCGCCGTTCCCCGCGTAGGCGAAAACCGTCGTCGTGAGGGCGACAATGCTTGTGGCAAGAGTGGCAAAAGCGAAACGGCGCACGCCGAATGGCATCGTATAGAGCGTGGAATCACGGGGTCAGAATGAACACCGCAGCCAGGTGGAGCTGCCCGGTCACGTCGCGGGAGCCTTTGACGTGTTCGTGAACGGCGTACCGCAGGCCCCAGGGGTCGACTACGACCAGCTCGGGCGGACGCTCGTTTTTCGCAACGAGCTCGCGCAGGAGGGCACGCTCGGGTTCTGGCGCTGGGCGTCCCTGTTCTTCGGCGTCGCCGGGACGTATCGCAAGAACGACACCGTCGACATCGTCTTCACCCGGAACGGCCGGCGGACCGTCGAGCGCCTCCAGGCGGTTCAGGCGATAGAGACCAGCTCCGAGTAGAGATCTGCCGCTTCACCCGGTGGCGCCGCAAGGTTCGCTCGCGAGCAGGTACGGGAACAGACGTCGACCTTGGCGAAGAGCCCGGCGATCTCGTTCAGCGGCCCGCGCAGCTTCGAGCCGTTCCGCGAGCATCCCGCTGCGGGCGCTCGCTCGGCCTGAATCCATGTTTCGCGCCCCGCCTTTCGTCCACGGTTGGAGTATCGCTGGTACGTTCAACCGGCTTTGGCGAGCGGCAACGCAGTACGGACTCCTTTGCTCGCGGTCGTCACGCGCTGGGAAGACGCACTCGAGTCGCGGTGGGCGACGCCCGTCATCCTCGTCGCGCTGACCGCTCTGTCGCTGTTTATCCGAACGCGGCAGCTGAACGCGGGCTTCTGGATCGACGAGGGCATCTCCGTCGGCCTCGCCCACCATCACTGGTCGTCGATCCCCTCGCTGTTGCGGCAGGACGGGTCTCCCCCCGCCTACTACATGCTGCTCGGCCTCTGGATCCGCAGCTTCGGCGACAGCGAGCAGTCGACACACGCGCTGTCGTTGCTCTTCGGTCTCGGCTCGATCCCGCTCGCTTACGCGGCGGCCCGGTCGCTCTTCGACCGCAGAACGGGGCTGGTCTGCGCGCTGCTCGCCGCGCTCAATCCGTTCCTCACCTATTACGCGCAAGAGACGCGGATGTACGAGCTCGAGGCGATCCTCTCGATCGTGATCGCCTACGCGTACGTGCAAGGCGTCCTGCGCGGCCGGCCCCGATGGGCGGCGGTGCTCGTGCCCTCCGTGGCGCTGATGCTCTACACCCACAACTGGGGGCTGTTCGTGTGCATCGCCCTCGCCGCCACGACCGTGCTCATAGCGCGCGAGCGGCTGAAGCTGTTTGCCCTGGTCACCCTCGGCATCGCGGTGCTCTACGCGCCGTGGCTGCCCACGCTCCTCTCGCAGGCGAGGCACACCGGCGCCCCGTGGTCGACCAAGCCGAACTTCCACGACCTCGTGCTTTCGCCGATGTACGTGCTTGGCGGCGAAGGCGGCTTCCTCGCGCTCGCGTTGGTCGCCGGGGCGGGACTCGCGGAGGTGGTGCGCCGGAGGGTCGACGACGAGCGGCAAGTCGTGCTCGGGCTCGCGTTGCTCGGTGGCGGGACCGTTGTGGCTGCGTTCGTCGCCTCGCAGTTCTCGCCGGCGTGGACGGCCCGGTACTTCTCGGTCATCCTCGGCCCCGTTCTGTTCCTCGGCGCCCGCGGCCTCGTGCGCGCGCGGCGTCTCGGATTCGTCGCCCTCGTCGCCGTCGTCTTTCTCTGGAGCTTCTACAGCGTTCGCGACGACAAGGAGAACGCGCGGTCGATCACCGCCGCGGTCGCCCCGTACCTCCACCAGGGCGATCTCGTGATCTCGACGCATCCGGAACAGGCACCCGTGCTCCGGTACTACCTCGGCCCGGGGTTCCGCTGGGCAGACACGCTCGGCCCGGTGCCCGACCCGCAGGCGTTCGACTGGCGCGACGCCGTCACGAGGCTCGGCAATGCGCGCGCGAAGCCGACGCTCGACGGACTGATTGCGTCCGTCCCGCGCGGGCGCAAGTTCGTCGTGATCGCACCGGTTTTCCGTGACTACCGCGCCTGGCGGGCCGAGTGGACGAAGCTCGTGTGGCAGAAGTCCACTGCCTGGACGTGGCTGCTCGAGCACGACCACCGTCTCAAGCTCGTGGCGCATGTAGCAACCGTGGAAATCGCCGTCCACAAGAACTATTTCAAGCCCTTGCAGGCCTTTGTTTATCGGCGAGTCGGCTAGAGTCAGCGGCGGCCCTGCGGCCGGGCGCTCATGCAGAACGACATCCCCCAGACCACGCTCGTGCTCGGCGGTGGCCCAGCAGGGCTGACCGCCGGCTACCTCCTGGGGCGCTCCGGCCGCGATGTCGTCGTTTTCGAGGCGGAGGACCAGGTGGGCGGGCTCGCAAAGACGGTCGAGATCGACGGTTACCGCTTCGACCTCGGGGGCCACCGCTTCTTCACCAAGGTGACCGAGGTCGACGACCTCTGGCACGAGATCCTCGGCGACGAGTTCCTTCGGCGCCCGCGCATGTCGCGCATCTACTGGAACAACCGCTATCTCGACTATCCGCTGCGCGGTGGCGACGTGATCAGGAAGCTCGGCCCGATCGAGCTCACCCGCTGCATGGCGTCCTATCTGCGCGCGGCGGCCAAGCGCGGCAAGGTCGACGATTCGCTCGAGGACTGGGTCACGAACCGGTTCGGCAAGCGCCTCTACGAGCTTTTCTTCAAGTCGTACAACGAGAAGGTGTGGGGTGTGCCGCCGTCCGAGATCCGCGCCGAGTGGGCCGCGCAGCGCATCAAGGGCCTCTCGTTCTTCTCCGCTGCGAAGGCCGCGTTCTTCGGCAACAAGGGGAACAAGGTCAAGAGCCTGATCTCCGAGTTCAACTACCCGCGCTTCGGTCCCGGTCAGATGTGGGATGCGATGACCGCCGCGATCGCCAAGGAGGGCGGTGAGGTCAGGCTGGAAGCGCCGGTCTCGCGGCTCGAGCTCGCGGGCGGCAGGGTCGTCGAGGTAGAGGCCGGCGGTGAGTCGTTCACGCTGCCTGACGCAGTCATCTCTTCGCTGCCGTTGCGCGAGGTCGTCGAGATGGTCAGCCCGAGCGCTCCGCAGGAGGTGCTCGATGCCGCCCGCGGACTACGCTATCGCGACTTCCTGACCGTCGCGCTCGTCGTCGACGGCAAGGATCTGTTCCCGGACAACTGGATCTATATCCACGAGCCCGCTGTGCGCGTCGGTCGCATTCAGAACTACCGGTCGTGGTCGCCGTGGATGGTTCCCGATCCGGACAAGGCGTGCGTCGGGCTCGAGTACTTCTGCTTCGCGGGCGACGACCTCTGGATGATGGAGGACGACGCGCTCGTCGCGCTTGCGTCCGAGGAGCTGGAGAAGCTCGGGCTCGCGTCGAAGTCGCAGGTCGAGCGCGGCTTCGCGATCCGCGTCCCCAAGGCGTATCCGATCTATGACGGTGACTACGCTGCGCGCGTGCAGGTGATCCGCGACTGGCTGGACGGGATCGAGAACTTGCAGCAGGTCGGGCGCAACGGGCTGCACCGCTACAACAACTCGGACCACTCGATGCTCACGGCGATGCGCGCGGTCGACAATCTCGTCGCCGGCGCCGAACACGACATCTGGGCAGTGAACGCGGAAAGCGTCTACCACGAGACGGATGTGCCCGACGAGCATCCGTACCGCGCCGCTCCCGAGACGCCCGAGATGCAGGCGCTCGCTGCCTCTCGACCCGAGTAAGGCAGTGTCGCTCCGGGGCCGGTGGAGCCGACCCCTACGCAACGGAGGCTCCGTCGAGCCCAGGCCGCTCCTCCCGGTCGCCGCGACGGTTGCGTCGGCCGCGCTCCTTGTCTGGCTCGCGCTGCCGACGGTCTGGTGGACGCCGCTCAACGTCGACGAAGAGCTCACGATCCGCGTCAGCGACTTCTCGTTCGCGAACATCTTCGACATCGTCTCGACGAAGCGCGGCGGCGGCCCGCTGCACTTCTGGCTCGAGCACTTCCTCCTCGGCTGGTGGCCGGGCCTCGGCGCGTTGCGGATCCCGTCCCTCGTGTTCATCTGCCTCGCGCTGCCCGCGGTCGCGCTGATCGCGAGGCGGCTGCTCGGCGACGAGGTGTCAGCGGGCGTCGTCGTCCTGACGACCGCCTCACCGATCCCCGTGCTCTACGCGACCTTCGGCAGGCCGCACACGTTGCTCTTCGCGTGGTTGATGTGGTCGACGGCGCTCGCGCTCGGGGCGGCGGAGCGCGGCGACCGCCGGCTCTGGGCTGCCGCCGGCGTTGTGCTCGGCCTCTCCGTGTTCGTGCATCCGACCGCGCCGCTGTACGCCGGCACTGCGCTGGTCGCCGCGTTGCTCTACGCGCCGTGGCCGCCCCGCGTCGTATTGCGCCAGGCGTGGCCCGGCCTGCTCACGTTCACGCTCACGTTCGTGCCGTACTACCTGCGCACGCTGCACGTCCTCGGCGACCGCTACGGCGTCTCTTCGAGCTCCGCGCGCGGTCGCACGTTCTCCGGACAGCCGGTGTGGGAGGACGCGCGCACGTTCATCGCGCCGGGCGGGCACGACATCAACTACTTCACCGTCCTCGCCGCGATCGGCATCGTCGCGCTGCTCGTGCAGCGAAAGCCTCGCGTCGTCGTCTTCTGCCTGCTGTCCGTCGTCACGCCGATCGTCTTCTTCTCCGTCGTACCGGCCTCCGGTGATTCGGCGCTCTTCTTCGACCGCTACATGATCCCGGCGATCCCCGCCTTCGTCGTTCTCGTGCTGGCCGGGATCGTGACGCTCGCGCGCTTCGCCGGCCGGTTGCGAATGCTCGTGATCGTTGTCGCCGTCGGCGGGCTGCTGGTCCACGAGCTGCGCTACGACCTTCGCCATCGTGACAACACGCACGCAATCGGCGTCGAGGCGATCGCGGACGCCGTCGCCCGGCAGCCGGCGGGGTCGGTGCTCTTCGGCTCGACCGGGACGACCGGCGCGAACTTCTCGTCGTTCGACTACGGCCACCCGGCGAACCTGATCGACCGCTACGTCGCCCTGAGCGTCGATTCGGTGCGGTTGGTCGACGACGACTCCTGCGAGCGAGCGCTGCCGTTCGTGCACGGCGCCGCGACCCCGCGCTACGGCGTCTGGCTGTTCTACGCGGCCTCCCCGGAGGAGGAGCGGGCGGCCGAGGCGGCCTTCGCGCGGAGCGGGGCGGTGGTGGTGCGCCCCGGGAGCGGCTCGTTCCTGCTCCGCTCCCCGAGACCGCTTCCGCCCAAGGGGCTGATCAGGCTCGGCCGCTCCTACCGGCTCGCCTGGCGCAAGGCTGTGCCCTCGAACCCGCGGGTCAACGAGCTGTTGATCGCCGACCGGCAGCTCTTGAAGGGTCGATGCATCCCCTACGGCGACCTGGGCGACCCGGACATCTCCCCGCACTGGCCGCCCACCAAGACCGCCCATCAGTAGGAAAACGGTGTGAGCGGCCGGTGAGGTGTCGGAGCAACCCGTTTCGGGGATCCCTACCCCCGAAGGCCATGGCGAGACTTCACCTATGACCGGAACCGTTCTCGTCGTCGACGACCAAGATGTCGTCCGTGACATCATCAGGCTGACCCTCGAAAGCGCCGGCTATACGGTTCTCGACGCGGCCACCCCGAACGCGGCGATCGATCTCGTTCGCGGCGAAGGCCCGATCGACCTCCTCGTCACGGACGTCGTGATGCCGGAGATGGACGCATTCGAGCTCGCCGAGCGCATTGCCTGCGAGGTTCCGGGCGTTCGCATTCTCTACACGTCGGGCTATACCGACGCGGGCGCCGAAGGGCCCTTCATCCAGAAGCCGTTCACCCCTGCGCAGCTGGTTGCGAAGGTCAGCGCCGTTCTCGCGGGCTGATCAGAGCCTCAGAAGCTCTAACCGAATGAGCTTGTGTCGCCCGGCCGCGCTCGGCGGCGCGATGCTGTGTCCTTGGTTGCCCCGGTAGAACACCGCTACCGGGGCGCCCTGCGTCCTTGCCTCGCACTCGCCGATCACAGCCGGATCGACGAACCGCATTCAGTTAGAGCTTCTTAGCCGCAGCTGCAGCGGTCGTGACGGCCGCACGAGGGGCACGTGACCCGCTTGCGCCTCAGCTCAAGCGCGTTCTTTGCGAGCCCTGCCCTCATCATCAGCCACGCCGCGCCCGACGCCAGAGCCATCAGGAGTTCGACGTGTGGATCGAGTTGCACCTTGCTCCTCCGTAGTCCTTCGGTGCGCATGAGGATGCGCCTGGAAATACAACTGCCGACGACGCTTGTCGGTTACGTGCGTGTAGAGCTCCGTCGTCGAGAGATCGGCATGGCCGAGCATTTCCTGAACCGACCTCAGGTCTGCTCCTCCCTCGAGCAGGTGCGTAGCAAACGAGTGCCGGAGCAGGTGGGGGTGGACGCGGTGCGGGTCGAGCCCTGCTTTCTCGGCCAGTTTCCGGAGGATCAGGAAGGCGCCGGCGCGGGTCAAAGGGCCGCCACGGGCGTTCAGGAAGAGCTCGGGGCGGTGACGGCAGTCGAGGTAGGGCCGACCGCGTGCGAGGTAGCCCAGGAGCGCCTGCGCGGCGTGCCGGCCGATCGGGACGACGCGCTCCTTGCCGCCTTTTCCGATCACTCGAACGAGGCGGTCGTCGAGGTCGACGCCCGCCTTGTCGAGGCCGATCGCCTCGGAGACGCGCAGTCCCGCGCCGTAGAGCAGCTCGACGAGAGCTTGGTCTCGGAGCGCACGCGGTTGGGTTCCGGCCGCCGCCTGGATGAGACGCTCGGCCTCGCCGGGCGAGAGCGTCTTCGGCAGCGGCTTCGCGCGCCGGGGCAGCTTGATCGCGGCCGCGGGGTTGTCGTCGCGTGCGCCGAGCAGTTGCTGGTGACGGTAGAAGCTGCGCGCGGCCGCGGTGCGCCGCGCGATCGTCGCACCGGAGAGCCCGTCGGCGCGCAGCTGCGCCGTGTAGCGCTCGAGCTCCTCGAGCGTCGCCGTGCCGACGGGCTTGCCGAGATACGCGCCGAGTTGCGCGAGGTCGCGGCGATAGGCCTCGACCGTTTTCGGCGCGCGACGTGCCGCGAGCAACGCGAGGAACCCTTCGACCTCCGGGTCGCGCAGCTCAGGAGCGCGGATGGGCATGGTCATAGACCTTCCTGAGTCGCTTGGCGTCGACGTGGCTGTACATCTGCGTGGTCGAGAGGGAGGAGTGGCCGAGCAGCTCCTGGAT
>JBKJQL010000014.1:0-3275 GCA_046594035.1 Gaiellaceae bacterium | reverse complement strand
TCGCTGCGCAACATGCGGCCGCAGGCCGAGTGGAACGTCATGATCCAGATCGCGCGCGCGATCGGGCCGAGGTTGCGCTCGACGCGCTCTTTCATCTCGGTGGCAGCCTTGTTCGTGAAGGTGATCGCGAGGATCTCGTTCGGCTTCACGCCGTGTGCGGCAAGGAGGTGCGCAACCCGATGCGTCAGCACGCGGGTCTTCCCGGAGCCCGCGCCCGCGATCACGAGCAACGGTCCATCCGTGGTCAACACTGCCTCGCGCTGGGCCGGGTTCAGATCGGCGAGGTAGGTCTCGGGCTGGGTCGCGCTCACAGCCTCACGGTAGCGCCAGGCGAGGCGGTCGAGATCCCATTCCCGCCAGCTTCTGGCCGCTTGGGACACGTCTCGTCAAAATACCGGCATGGACGAGCCGGAGATCCGTGAGCTGGACCTCGAACGCGACGCACCCGACCTGGTCGAGCTGACCCAAGAGGTCAATCCGACCGCCGTGGTCACCGTGGCCTCCTACATCCATCGAGAACGATCCACTCCGGAGCGCGCCGAGGCGCGAGCGTGGGTCGCCGAGATCGACGGACGGGCGGTGGGGCGCGTCGAATGCTTCCGCAACTTCTTCACGGAGGGATCGCGAAACGGAATCCTGAACGTGGCCGTGTCGAACGCACACCGCAGGCGCGGTATCGGACGCGCCCTGTACGACAGAGGTCTCGAGCATGCGGGCGCACTCGAGCTCGAGGGTGTGCTCACGAGCTTTCACGAGAACGACGCGGGTGTCGCGTTCGCCACGGCGCTCGGGTTCGAGGAAGCCCGCGCCGAGACCGAGTCGGTGCTCGACCCGCGCGAGGTTCGAGAGGCGCCGTCACGCGAGCTGGATCTACAGCCGGTCAGCGCCGTCGATCCTCGGCTCGTCTACGACGTCGACCTCGAGGCAACACGCGACATGCCGCAGACCGAGCAGATCGATCACATCCCGTACGACGAGTGGGAGCATCACGTGCTCCGTCATCCGTCGTTCACCGCCGAAGGAAGCTTCGTCGCGATGGTCGACGGCGTCGCGGGCGCCGTGTCGTTGCTCATCGCCGACGCCGAGAGCGGACGCGCACACAACATGTTCACGGGAACCCTTCGAGCCTATCGGGGTCGCGGGCTCGCGCTGGCGGTGAAGCTCTCGTCGATTCAGTGGGCGGCCGCGCGCGGCATCACGATGATGGCGACGACCAACGACGAGACGAATGCGCCGATGCTCGCCGTCAACCGGCGGCTCGGTTACGTCCCTGCTGGGCGTCGGGTCGAGTGGATCAGAGCGGGAACGACCGCTTGGCCAGCGCCGCCAGCACCTGCGAGGTGACCCACACGGGCGTCGTGACGTACTTCGCCGAGTAGCGATAGCTGCCGTCGGAGCGCTTCAGGCGCGCGAGGTAGGCGAAGGCGCTCCGCGGCGGTGTGACACGCGCGGCGACGAGACCCTGGATCGCCCAGGCGGTCGACTGGGCATCGGAGCCGCGGCCAGCCGTCAGCTCGAACCCGCCGTCGCGATTCTGGAACGTGCGCAGGAACGCCACCGCGCGCGTGACCGGCTTGCCGCGCACGCGCGCGACGCGAAAAGCTTCGAGCGCGGCCGCCGTGTCGTTCGAGTCCGGCTTGCCGTTCAGGTACCACGCGAAGCCGCCGCTGCGCGCCTGGTGGGCGAGCATGAACCGCGTCGTCTCCGCGCTCGAGCGCCCCAGCGCGAGCACGCCCCAGAACGTCGAGTTGAGCGACTCGCCGATCTGTCCACTCGGACGGACCTGGAGGCGTGACAAGAGCGTTTCGTTCCGGGCGCCGAGCGCCTGTTCGGCGAGCGCGACGATCGCGACGTCGTTCGAGGTCCTCAGCGTCGCCTCCTGTGAGCGCAGGTAGGCAAGCGAGTCCGGCGACTCCGCCCCGGCCGCACGCAGACCGAGCACGGCCCACGAGGTGAGCAGCGCGTCGGTGGTGCCGTTGGGCTCCGAGTACGCGCCGGACGATGCGCGCGACTGGAGGTACGAGACGGGCGAGACTGCGAGCAGGAGCGCGGCGACGACAGCGGGGGCTACGCCCATACGACAACCGTTCTCAGACGCGCGCCATAACGGTCGAGCATGCGCCGGAGCTCGGGGCCGGCCGCGAGCGCGATCGCCACGTTGCCCGCGGCGTGCGAGACGTCGAACCAGAGACCGCGGCCGACGACGGCGGCGAGCGCGCCTAACGTGTGCGGCGAGAACCCGTACCAGAGCCAGACGTCCATGCTGACGCTGAAGGCGAAGCCGAGCACCGCTGCGACCGCCGCGAGCGCCCAGCGGTTGCGGATCACCGGCGCGAGTAGGGCCCCGACGGCACCGCACGCACCCCAGCCGAGCATCTGCTGCGGCGTCCAGATTCCCTGGCCGAGGAAGAGGTTCGAGACGAAGGCAGCGAGCGCCCCCGTCGCGACACCGGCGCGCAAGCCGAGCGCAGCGCCCGCGACGATCGCGATCACGGTCACCGGCTGCACTCCCGGCACGGCGGCGAAGAGCACGCGCCCGGCAGCGGCGGCCGCCGCCAGCGTGGCGATCACGGCAAGCTCCCGCGTCGAGTCTGTACCCGACTCGAACCACGCGATGCCGGCGATGACGAGCGCAGCGGCTCCGAGGGCCGATGCGAGCGCGCCGTCCTGCACCACCAATGCGGCAACCAGCAACAACAGCGCGATCGCGACGAGCCTACGCATCGTGCCTTCTGCCCGCTCCATCGAGCCTACGCGGGTCACCCTCTCGCGCACCGAGCTCCACTATCCGGTCGGCGACCTCGGCCGCCCAGGGCAGGTCGTGCGTCACCACGAGCGTGCCGCGACCCGGCGCCTCTGCGCGGAGCAGCCGCGCCAGCTCGGACTTGCGTTCGGGATCGACGCCGCGGGTCGGCTCGTCAAGCACGAGCAGGTCGGGCTCGGTCGCGAGCACAGCGGCGAGCGCAAGCCGCTCGCGCTCGCCTGACGAAAGGTCGCGCGGGTGACGCTGCTCGTGCCCGGCGAGACCGAGGCGGGCGAGCGCGACACGCGCGCGCTCGACGTCGGCGCCGAGCGCGACTTCGTCCAGCACGCGCTCGGTCACGAGGTGTCGGCCCGGATCCTGCGCCAGATAGGCAGCACGCGGTCGCGTGACCTCGCCGGCCTCCGGCTCGAGCAGGCCGGCCGCGATCTGCGCGAGCGTGGTCTTCCCCACGCCGTTCGGGCCGGTCAGCGCGACGATCTCTCCCCGATGCACCTCCAGCGAGGCGCGGTCG
>JBKJQL010000265.1:0-2759 GCA_046594035.1 Gaiellaceae bacterium | reverse complement strand
AGCTACACCAGCTGCGCGGTCGCGTGGGGCGTGGCTCGGAGCAAAGCTACTGCCTGCTCGTCTCGCGGCCGGTCGAGGAGCTCTCCGAGACGGCGGACAAGCGGCTGCAGGCGCTCGTCGAGACGACCGACGGCTTTGAGCTCGCGCAGGTCGACCTCGACCTGCGCCGCGAGGGCCAGTTGCTCGGGACGCGCCAGTCGGGCTGGAGCGACCTCCAGTTCACGCGGCTCCGCGAGGATCACGCGCTGATCCAGCGCGCACGTGAGATCGCCGCGGAGCTGTGCGACGAGGACGGCCCGTGGCAGGACGAGGCCGAGCGGATGCTGTCCGGAACGGACACTGGTGCCGCCGCCTAATGTGTGGCATCATGTGACCACATGGTGCGCATGGGGATCAGGGAGCTTCGGGACAACCTGACCGCGGCGGTACGGCGTGTCCGTGCGGGCGAAGTCGTCGAGGTGACTCATGACGGAGAGCCGGTGGCGGTTCTGACGGGAGTGCCGCGGCGGCGGCTCGATCGGCTGCTCGTTCTCGGTGATGCGACCTCGCCCGTTCCACTCGAGCAGCCGATCCGGCGCTTCCCTGTCGTGACCGGACGCTCGGCGTCGCAAGCTCTCGAGGACGATCGCGCTGAGCGCTGAGCCATCGCTCTTCTATGCGGATTCCTCCGCACTGGTCAAGCTCGTAGTCGACGAGGAAGAGAGTGGGGCGCTCGACCGTTACCTCGGCGCGGAACGTCACATCCTCGCGACGAGCCGGATCGCCTTGGTCGAAGTCACGCGCGCGGTTCGTCTTGCGAACCCAGACGAAAGCGTCCACTCCGAGGCTTTGCGTCTTCTCAACTCGTGCCTGCTGTTGGGCGTCAGCGACCTGATCATTCGCCACGCAGCTCGGCTCGCGTCTGCCCGCCTGCGTACGCTCGACGCGATCCATCTCGCAACGGCATCGCATGTCGAGCCCGATGCTGTCCTGACCTACGACCAGCGACTGAGCGAGGCCTGCGTCGGCGAGGGACTTACGGTGGTGGCGCCAAGGTGAGGGTGATCGCAGGCACACACCGGGGTCGCCGCATCACCGCGCCGAAGGGCGACGAGACGCGGCCGACCTCCGACCGCGTGCGCGAGAACGCGTTCAATCTGATCGGCCCCGTCGACGACGCCGACGTGCTCGACCTGTTCGCCGGCTCGGGCGCGCTCGGGATCGAGGCGCTCAGCCGCGGCGCGTCGTCGGTGACGTTCGTCGAGCTTGATCGCTACGCGTGCAAGGTGATCAGCGCGAACCTCGACTCGCTCGGCTTCCGCGGCACCGTGCTCCAGCAGGACGCCGTGCGGGCGGTGACGAGCGAGCGCCGCAGCTACGACCTGATCCTCTGCGATCCACCGTACGGCTACGACCACGCGAAGGTCACGCCGCACCTCGGGAAGCTTCTGCGAGAGGATGGCGTGCTCGTCTACGAGTCGTCCGGACGTGAGGAACCGCCTGAGGTTCCGGGCCTCGAACAACGAACCTCTCGCAAGTACGGCTCCGCGCGGCTTACTCTGTTCGACAGATGATCACCGCCATCTACCCCGGGACCTACGATCCCGTGACCAACGGGCACGTCGAGGTGATCTCCCGCGCCGCGCGGATCTTCGACCGCGTGGTCGTCGGCGTCGTCGGAAACCCGCACCACAAGTCGCCGATGTTCACCGTCGAGGAGCGGGTCGTCTTCCTCAAGGACGCACTCGCCGGGGTCGTCGAGAACGTCGAGATCGACATCTTCAGCGAGCTCGTCGTCGAGTTCGCTCGCCGCTGGGAGGCGACGGTGATCGTCAAGGGGCTCCGGGTGCTCTCGGATTTCGAATGGGAGTTCCAGATGAATCAGCTGAACCGGCATCTGGCGCCCGAGATCGAGACCGTCTACGTGATGGCGAGCCCCCAGGTCAGCTTCGTTTCCTCGAGCGGGGTGAAGGAGATTGCCTCGTTCGGCGGAAATGTCGAAGAGCTCGTGCCAAAGGCTGTTGCCGCACGCCTGAAGGAGATGTTCCCGAACGGTCGCGGCGGCGCTCCACTATCCGATCAGGAGTAAACTGGAAGCCATGGACGTCCTAGTTCTGATCGACAAGCTCGACGACCTCGTGCACAACGCGAAGGCCGTGCCGCTGACCGACCAGGTTCGCATCGACCGCGAGGAGATCTACGACATCCTCGATCAGATGCGGGCCACGATCCCGGAAGAGATCAAGCAGGCCCGGTGGATCGTCAAGGAGCGGCAGGAGATGCTGGCCGAGGCGAAGCGCGAGCAGGACCGTCTCCTCCAGGAGGCCCGCGAGCAGGCCGTACGGGAGGCCTCCCAGACCGAGATCGTCAAGCTGGCCGAGCGCCAGGCGCAGGAGATCATCGACGAGGCCCGCCGCTCAGCGCGCGAGATGCGCCTCGAGATGGAGGACTGGGCCGACGGGATGCTTGCCACGCTCGAGACGAACCTCGACAAGTTCCTCGTCGCGGTTCGCCGCGGGCGGGAACGGCTGCACGAGCGTTCGCAGGAGTCGGTCGTCGCCGGGATCGGCCCGGTCGACCTCTCCGACAACGGCTCCAGCTACTAGAGGCTTGATGTGGAATTGCGTGCCTGCGGGGATGGCTCAGACCAAGCAGCTCGTTCGGGGCGGGCTTGAACGTAGACCCCGCTATGCCCTGCGCCCGACCCGAACGACCTGCTTGGTCTAAGCCATCCCCGCAGGCACGCAATTCCACATCAAGCCTCTAGTAGCTGGAGCCGT
>JBKJQL010000158.1:0-15416 GCA_046594035.1 Gaiellaceae bacterium | reverse complement strand
GTACCCACCGGTGCCGCGCTCGAGCTTCGTCTGCAAGCGCGCGTCGAGTGCGACACCACGGAGTGTGTTGACGAGGCTGACGCCATCGGCGCCTGCAGCCTCGATCGCCCGAACGGTTTCGCCGATGTCCCAGGAATGAGGAGAAACCTTGGCGTAGAGGGGGTTTTCGGTCACCTCGCGACAGGCGGCAACGATCTCCGCAGCGGACTCCGGCGCCTCGTCGACGTTCGGACAACTGAGATTCAATTCGATCGTCACATCATGAAGTTGCGCACACGTTTCGGCGTACTCGTGCGCCGCGAAACCGCCGACCGACACCCACAACGGAACGTGCAACGCGCGCAACTTCGGCAATGTCTCCACTAGGAACACATCACGTCCAGGGTTGGCCAGACCGATCGCGTTCAACATCCCGTAGTCGGTCTCCGCGATGCGCACCGGCGGGTTGCCGTTACGCGGTTCGGGCGTCACTGTCTTCGTCACGAATGCGTCCAACGAGGTCGCAACGTCGGGTGCCGTGAGCGCGTCGAGACACCCGCTGGCGTTCAGGAGAAGCACAGGACCGGCCCCTCGACACACAGCCGTTTCAACTCTCCATCGACCTCGACGACGCACCCGTAGCAGCCTCCGTAGCCGCAGGCCATCGGCGCCTCCCACGCGAGCTGCGCATCCGGGACGAGAGCGCGGACCGCCTCCAACATCGGTTCTGGACCACAAGCGAACACGTCGCGACCCATGGGCATGACCTCCGTGACGAGTGTCGGATCGATCACTACCTCGGCATTCGGGAGCAGCGCCGCGGCCTCAGCGTGGTGCTCCGACCGGAAGCCGAGCACGACCGGCGGATGTTCGAGCGCTTCCGCGAGATACGGAAGCGGTGCGATGCCGATGCCGCCGCCGACGAGCAGTGGCCGGGCGACATCGAGCCGGAAGCCGTTGCCGAGCGGCCCGAAGACGTGGATGAGATCGCCGACGGCGAGCGACGCAAGAGCCCGTGTGCCCGGGCCGATCGGATCGAGCAGAAAGCCGAGCTCGCCGCGCGGGGCCAGACACAGCGACATCGGGCGCGGCAAGACGCGGCCGGGCGCCTCGAGCATGAAGAACTGCCCTGGCGCTCCCGGGTCGACACCGCCGCGGTCGACGCGGAGGAGTGCGTACGGCCCGACGTCTTCGACGCCGACGACCCTAAGACGCTCGCGCCGAGGCTTCGACATCGATCCGCTCTTGGAGGGAGAGCGCGGTCTCCGACCGCGCGTTCGCGATCGCGTGCACGGCCGCCGCGGCTCCCGCGATCGTCGTGATGCAGGGGATGCGAGCTGCGAGTGCCGCCTCCCGGATCAGATAGCCGTCGGTGCGCGGGCCCGAACCACCTTCCGGCGTGTTGACGACGAGGTTGCACCGTCCGCGTTTGATCAGATCGACGACGCTCGCCTCTTCCCCGGGCGTGTTCACCTTGCGGACGTCATCGACCTCGAGGCCGGCGCCGCGCAACGAGCGAGCGGTGCCGCGGGTCGCGACGAGTTGGAACCCGAGCCCTGCGAGAGCGGCGGCGACCGGGATCGCCGCGGCCTTGTCGTCATCACGGACGGAGAGGAACACGGTGCCGTCGTGCGGCAGCGAACGTCCTGCGGCGCGCTCGGCCTTCGCGAACGCGGTCGGAAGATCGGTCGCGCTCGCCATCACCTCGCCGGTTGCACGCATCTCCGGGCCGAGCACCGGATCGGCGCCCGGAAAGCGCGCGAAGGGGAGCACGGCGGCCTTGACGCTCACCTGGCGCGGAGGCCGTTCCGCCGGGAGATCCAAGTCGGCGATCTTCTCCCCCGCTGCGAGCCGACAGGCCGCGGCGACGAGGTTGACTCCCGTCGCCTTCGATGCGAACGGCACGGTGCGGGAGGCGCGCGGATTGACCTCGAGGACGAAGACCTCCTCGTCGACGACCGCGAGCTGCACGTTCAGCAGCCCGACCACGCCGAGGGCCGGCCCCAGCCGCTTGACGATCGACGAGATCTCGGCCTGCGCAGCGCCGCTCAGCGACTGCGCCGGCAGCACACAGGCGGAGTCGCCGGAGTGCACGCCCGCCTCTTCGACGTGCTGCATGATCGCGCCGATGTAGGTGTTCTCGCCGTCGCAGATCGCGTCCACGTCGATTTCGGTCGCACGCTCGAGGAACCGGTCGACGAGGGTCGGGCCGTCCACTCCGTGGAAGGCCTCGACCACCTGGTTCGCGCGGTGGCAGACCCGCATCGCGCGTCCGCCGAGCACGTAGGACGGCCGGACCAGCACCGGGTAACCGATGCGATGCGCGATCGCGGCCGCTTCGGTGCCGGAGCGGGCGATCCCCCAGTCCGGGCAGAGGATGCCGAGGTCGGCGAGCAGCTTGCCGAAGCGTTCGCGGTCCTCTGCGAGATCGACGGCGTCGAACGGCGTGCCGAGAATGGAGAAGCCGGCCCCTTCGATCGCGCGTGCGAGCTTCAAAGGCGTCTGGCCCCCGAACTGGATCACGACCCCCTCCGGCTGCTCGCGCTCGAGGACGGCGAGCACGGAGGCTTCGTCGAGCGGTTCGAAGTAGAGGCGGTTCGACGTGTCGTAGTCGGTGGAAACCGTCTCCGGGTTGCAGTTGATCATCACGGCCTCGTAGCCAAGCTCGCGGTAGGTCTGCACCGCGTGCACGCAGCAGTAGTCGAACTCGACGCCCTGGCCGATCCGGTTCGGACCCGAGCCGAGGATGACCACGCGCTTCGCATCGCCCTCCGGCGCACCCTCGTCCTGCTCGTTCCAGGTTGCGTAGTAGTAGTTCGACGGCGCGTGCACCTCGCCCGCGACGGAGTCGATACGGCGGTACACCGGACGCTCGATCTGTTGACGTGCCTCTTCGGCCTCGAGTTGCTCGAGCTCACGGATGAACCAGGGATGCATCCCTTCCGGCTCCCACTCGAAGTCGCCCTCCAGCCCGCGTTTCGCCTTGACGAAGGCCTCGATGAAGGTCCGGCCGATGCCCATCGTCTCGCCCACCGCCTTCATCTGCGTGCCGAGCGTGCGATCGGCCCCCGGGAACTTCTCGAATGTGAAGCGCGGGATCTTGACGACCACGTAGTCGAGTGTCGGCTCGAAGCTCGCCGGCGTCGTCCCGGTCAAGTCGTTCGGGATTTCGTCCAGCGTGTAGCCCACCGCGAGTTTCGCGGCGACCTTCGCGATCGGATACCCGGTCGCCTTCGACGCGAGCGCCGAGGAGCGCGAGACGCGCGGGTTCATCTCGATCACTCGGATGTCACCCGAGACGCGATCGCGCGCGAACTGGATGTTCGACCCGCCGGTATCGACGCCCACCGCGCGGATCACTGCAATCGCCGCGTCGCGAAGCTCCTGGTAGGCCTCGTCGCTCAACGTCATCTGCGGTGCGACCGTCACTGAGTCGCCCGTGTGCACCCCCATCGGGTCGAGGTTCTCGATCGAGCAGACGATCACGACGTTGTCGGCCTGGTCGCGGACGACCTCGAGCTCGAACTCGTCCCAGCCGCGCACGGACTCCTCGACCAGCACCTGGCCGATCGGCGATTCCTGAATGCCGCGCTCGACCTGCGCGCGCAGCTGCTCGGCGTCGTAGGCGAAGCCGCCGCCGTGGCCGCCGAGCGTGAACGCAGGACGGACGACTGCCGGCAACGAGACTCCGAGCAGGTCGTCGGGCGAGGTGACGACGCGCGACGTCGGAACTTTCAGGCCACAGCCCTCGACGGTCTGCTTGAACAGCTCGCGATCTTCGGCGCGCTGGATCGCATCGAGCTTCGCACCGATCAGCTCGATTCCCAGCTCGGCAAGAATCCCCGACTCCTCCAGCTCGCGCGCGAGGTTCAGCGCGGTGCCGCCGCCCATCGTCGCGAGCAGTGCGTCGGGGCGCTCACGGCGGAGCACAGCGCTCACACCTTCGACGTCGAGCGGCTCGAGGTAGGTGCGGTCCGCGAAGCCGGGGTCGGTCATGATCGTCGCCGGGTTCGAGTTGACGACGATCGTCCGGAACCCGTCCTCGCGCAGCACCTTCAGCGCCTGGCAGCCGGCGTAGTCGAACTCGGCCGCCTGTCCGATCACGATCGGGCCCGACCCGATCAGGCAGATCGACTTGATGTCGTAGCGCCTTGGCATTACGCGGCGGACTTCAATTCCTCGACCCAGCCGCTGATGATCGACGCCGCGTCGTGCGGCCCGGGCGCCGCCTCCGGATGGAACTGCGCCGAGCGTGCGCGAAACTCGGGATACGCGAGGCCTTCGACCGTGCCGTCGTAGAGCGAGCTGTGCGTGACGCCCGTTTCGTCCGCGGCGGACACCGCGAAGCCATGGTTCTGCGACGTCACGATCACGCCGCGTGAGCGGTGGTCGATCACCGGGTGGTTCGCGCCGCGGTGGCCGAATGGGAGCTTGAACGTCTCCTTGCCGGTGGCGAGCGCGAGTAGCTGGTGGCCGAGGCAGACGCCGAGGACTGGCACGCGACCGAGCAGCTCTTGCAGCCGTTGCACCTCGCCGGTCAACGGCGCGGGATCGCCGGGGCCTGGCGAGAGCAGTACGCCGTCGTAGGCGGTGAGCGTGTCGGCGTCCACGTCGTGCGGGAACACGTCGACGGCCGCGCCGTTCGAGGCGAGGCGCTTGAGGATCGAGCGCTTGCATCCGTAGTCGACGACCGCAACGCGAACCGACCCGTCGGTGGTGTACGAGTAACGCTCTTTCGTCGAGACGCCCGCCACGAGAGCGGCCCCCGCCATCTCCGGCTGAGCACGCACCGCGGTCAGGACCTCGTCGACCGACGTGTCCCCGCTGACCGCCGCCGCGCGCATGGCGCCGGAGTCGCGAAGGTGCAGGACGACCGAACGTGTGTCGACGCCGGTGAGCGCAACCAGCCCGTTCTGGTGCAGCCAATCGGTCCACTGCGGCCCTCGCGCCTCGCGCATCACGACCGCCTTCGCGTGCGCGCGCTTGGACTCGGACCTTTCGACCTCGACGCCGTAGTTGCCGACCATCGGCGCCGTGAAGGTGACGATCTGTCCCTCGAAGCTCGGGTCGGTCGCGGTCTCTTGATAGCCGCTCATCGAGGTCGTGAAGACCGCTTCGCCGAACGCATACCCCTCGGCGCCGACCGATTCCCCCTCGAAGACGGTGCCATCCTCGAGCACCAGCGAACCTTTCACAGCTCGTGCACCACCCTCCCGGCCGCGATCGTCATCCGGATACGGCCGCGCAGGCGCTTGCCGAGCAGCCACGAGTTCTGCGACCGCGACTGGAAGCGCTCGACCTTGACGCGCCAGCTCGCTTCCGTGTCGATCAGCGTCAGGTTGGCCAGCGCGCCGACGACGATGCGCGGGCGCTCGAGCCCGAAGATCGACGCAGGCCCGGCGGACATGCGCTCCAGCACCGTCTCGAGCCGAAGCACACCGGGTTCGATCAGGTAGGTGTAGAGCGCCGCGAAGGACGTCTCGAGGCCCGTGACGCCGAACGGCGCCGCCTCGAACGGGACGTCTTTCTCCTCGGGCGAGTGTGGAGCGTGATCGGTCGCGATCGCGCCGATCGTTCCGTCCCGCAGCGCTTCGATCAGGCAGGCCCGGTCGTCCTCGGTGCGGAGCGGCGGGTTCATCTTCATGTTGGCGTCCAGCGTGCGGATCGCCTCGTGGGTCAGGCAGAGGTGATGCGGCGTCGCCTCGGCGGTCGCGCGCGTGCCGAGCTCGTGCGCGCGACGCAGGTGCGCGACGGACTCCCGGGCCGAGAGGTGCATCAGATGCACGGCCTGTTGCGTCTCGGCTGCCAGGTCGATGTCACGCGCGACCATCAGGCTTTCCCCGAGGGACGGCCAGCCGCCGAGCCCGAGCTCTGCCGCGACGAGCCCGGCGTGTGCGTGGCCCCCGCGCGTCAGCGATGCCTCTTCGCAATGGACGGCGATCATCCGGCCGGTCACCGCGTTGTACTGCAGTGCGCGGCGCATCACCCCGGCGGAGGCAACCGGACGGCCGTCGTCGGTGAAGCCCGCGGCGCCCGCGTCGGCGAGCGCGGCCATCTCGGTGAGCTCTGACCCGTCCTGCCCCTTCGTGATCGCGGCCAGGAAGCCGACCGGAATCCGCGCCTCCTCGTCTGCGCGTGCGCGGAGCCCGCGCAGCACGTCCGCATCGTCGATCACCGGGTCGGTGTTCGGGACCGCGAGGATCGCGCAGTAGCCCCCGGCCGCCGCCGCTGCGGTACCGCTCGCGATCGTCTCCTCATCCTCGCGGCCGGGTGTGCGCAGATGGACGTGCGGGTCGATGAACGCGGGCGCAAGTGTCAGCCCCACCGCATCGATCACACGATGCTCGTTCGTGTCGAGGTTTTCCCCTAATTGGGCGATCACGCCGTTGTCGATGCGAACGTCGAGCGTCGTGTCGATCCCTTCGACGGGATCGAGGAGCCGTGCGCCGCGAACGACGATGTTGTCCGTTCCCTTGCCGCCGGTGAGCATCACGCGACCTCCACCGTGGTCTCGACCGCAACGGGGCCGGTCGTCAGGAGGTCGTAGAGCACTGCCATGCGGACGATCAGCCCGGAGCGCACCTGATCGACGATCAATGCGGCGTCGCTGTCGGCGACCCGCGCGTCGATCTCGACGCCGCGATTCATCGGGCCTGGATGCATCACGCGCTGGCCGTCCCGGATCCGTTCGGGCGTGACGCCCCACTGGGCGGTGTACTCGCGCAGCGACGGGACGAAGTTCGCCCCTTCGAGCATCCGCTCACGCTGCATGCGCAGGACGTAGACGACGTCGGCGTCGGCGATCGCCGCGATGTCGTGCGAGGTCGGTGCGAGTCCTTCCGGCAGCAGCGCCGGCGGGCCGACAAGGATCGCATCCGCGCCGACGAGCTCGAGCGCCTGCACGAGCGAGCGTGCGACCCGCGAGTGCAAGGCGTCTCCGACGATCGCAACCTGCAAGCCGTCGAGGCGGCCGAATGCCTCGCGGATCGTGTAGAGGTCGAGTAGGGCCTGTGTCGGATGCTGATGCTTGCCGTCGCCGGCATTCACGACGCGGGCGTCGGTCAACCGCGCGAGGTAGTCCGCAGCCCCGACCTCGGGATGGCGGATGACGATCACGTCGGGGTCGTACGCAGAGAGCGTGAGCGCCGTGTCCTTCAGTGACTCTCCTTTGTCCACCGAGGAGCCGACGGCCTTGAGCGTCATCGTGTCCGCCGAGAGTCGCTTGGCTGCGAGCTCGAAGCTGGACGAGGTGCGTGTGGACGACTCGTAGAAGACGTTCAGAATCAGACGCCCGCGGAGGGTCGGCAGCTTCTTGTTGTCGCGCTCCTGCGAGTGCGCGAACGAGCGCGCCGTGGCGAGCAGACGCTCGATGTCTCCCTGTGTGAGGTCGGAGATCGAGAGGAGATTGCGCTTCTCGTTGGCCGGTGGAAGCAAGTCGCCACCTACGACACGGAGGTCAGTCATTGTCGTCCCCTTCGCGCTCGGTCACCAGGATGACGCGGTCGATCTCGTCGATCTCGACCAGCTCGACCTGCACGCGCTCGTTACGCCCGGTCGGCAGGTTTTTGCCGACGTAGTCGGGCCGGATCGGAAGCTCGCGGTGGCCCCGGTCGGCGAGGACGGCGAGCTGCACGCGGTCGGGACGGCCGTACTCGAGCAAGGCGTCGATCGCCGCGCGGATCGTGCGGCCGGTGTAGAGGACGTCGTCGACGAGGATCACCGTGCGTCCCTCGAGCCCGAAGTCGAGCTTCGTCTCGCGCGCCAGCGGCTGCGGCCGGCGCGGCGCCTGGCCGGCGCGCACGTGGACGTCGTCGCGGTGAAAGGTGATGTCGAGCTGACCGAGCGCAAGCTCCTCGCCGGTGCGCTCTTCGATCAGGCGCCGGAGGCGGTGCGCAATCGGCACGCCGCGCGTGTGGATCCCGACCAGAGCGACGGTTTCGAGGTCGTCGTTGCGCTCGATCACCTCGTGCGCAATACGGGAAAGGGTGCGCCGGATCGATTCCTCGTCCAGCAGGACACGCGGCGCCGGTTTCACGGCAGAGTGAGACATTCGACTCCTTTTCGGCCTCTCTGGACCGGGTTAAAGGGGTGTAGTGGTGGAACTGTGCCGTCGCTGACTGTAGTGCATCGGGTCGGACGGCGTTAATGTGCGCCCCCGTGGACACCCAGACCCTCAGTCGCTACGCCAAATTGATTGTCGAGGTCGGCGCGAACGTGCAGCCCGGCCAGATCGTCTGGATCGTCGCCGAGCCGCGAGCCGCGCCGCTCGTCCGGCTCGTCGCGGCGGAGGCTTACGAGCGCGGAGCGAAGTTCGTCGACCCCTGGTACTTCGACCCCTTCATCAAGCGGATCCGGCTCGAGCGCGCCCCCGAGAACACGCTCGACTTCGTTCCCTCCTGGTACGGCAAGCGGCTGCTCGACCTCGGCGGGGGCCACGGCGTCCGGATCTCGATCACGCCTCAGATCCCTCCCGGCCTCCTCGACGGGATCGACCCGACGCGCTCCGGCCGCGACGCGCTCCCGGCGCACAAGGAGAACTTCGACGTGATCAACGCGCGCACGACCAACTGGACCGTCGTTCCGTGGGCCGTTCCGGAATGGGCGCGCCTCGTGCACCCCGGCCTCGACGACGACGCCGCGATGGCGAAGCTATGGGAGCAGCTCGTCTACGTGCTGCGTCTCGACGAGCAGGACGCCGCCGCCGCGTGGCACGAGCGCCTCGGGCAACTCCACGACGCGGGCACCCGCCTGAATGAGCGCAAGCTCGACTCGGTCCGTTTCGAAGGCCCCGGTACTGACCTGACGATCGGACTCCTCCCCACGTCACGCTTCGGATCGGAGACCCCCGGCATGCAGACGGTCGACGGCGTGATCCACGCGCCCAACCTGCCGACCGAAGAGGTGACGACAACGCCTGACCCGCTGCGGGCCGACGGCATCGTGACGGCGACCAAGCCGCTCGACGTGTCGGGCACCGTCGTTCGCGACCTCGTGGTTCGCTTCGAGAACGGTCGCGTCGTCCAGATCGAGGGCGAGAACGCCGAAGCGCTCCGAGAACGCGTCGCGAAGGATCCCGGCGGTGAACGGCTCGGCGAGGTTGCGCTCGTCGATCGCGAAGGACGGATCGGGAAGACCCGCACGGTCTTCTTCAACACGCTGCTCGACGAGAACGCTGCGAGCCATCTCGCGCTCGGCAATGCCTATGCGACGCACGTCGAGGATGCCGATCGCGACAAGATCAACCAGAGTGCGATCCACGTCGATTTCATGATCGGCAGCGACGACGTCTCCGTCACGGGCCGCACGCGGGACGGCGAAGAAGTACCTGTCCTACGCGGGGGCTGCTGGCAACTCTGAGCGTTCGCGTTCGGGCCGCGCGCCGCGTCTGATCAGCTCCGGGGCACCACGTTCGGCGAACGGCACCTCGATCACGTCGAAGTCCTTCGGTACGACCGTGTCGGGGAACACCTCGCGCGCTTCGCGGGCGAGCTCCGGCCCGAAGTACCGCGGCGAGACGTGCGTCAGCGCGAGCAGGCGGACACCGGCATCGCGCGCAAGCTCGGCCGCCTGGAGCGCCGTCGAGTGCAGCGTGTCCGCTGCGCGGTCGCGCTCGTCTTCGAGAAACGTCGCCTCGTGGATCAGCACGTCCGCCCCCTCGGAGAGCACACGCACCGTCTCGACCGGCGCCGTGTCGCCGGGGATCACGATGCGCCGCCCGGGACGCGCGGCGCCGAGGACCGCATCCGGCGTCAACACCTGTCCGTCGTCGAGCGTGATCGATTCGCCGCGCTGCAACGCCCCGCGCTCGGGCCCGAACGGGATGCCGAGGGCGTCCGCCGCCGCGGAGTCGAACTCACCCGGACGCTCGTTCTCCGCGACGGCGTAGCCGACAGCGGACACGCCGTGATGCACCGGAAAGACGAGGACCCGGTAGCCGTCGCGCTCGAGCGCCTCGCCGGGGCGCACCTCTTCGATCTCCACTGGATAACTGAGCCTGCCGACGATCCGGCCGAGGCTTTTATAGAGCTCACGCAGCCCCGCCGGGCCGTAGATCGTCAGCGGCAGCGCACGCTGGCGCAGCGAAAACGTCTTGAGCATCCCCGGCAGACCGAGGTAGTGGTCGCCGTGGAAGTGCGTGAGGAAGATCTCCTCCAACTCGGGCAGTCCGAGCGTCGAACGCATCAACTGCCGCTGCGTGCCCTCCGCGCAGTCGAAGAGCAGCCTGTCCCCGCCACGGCGCACGAGCAGCGCGGCCGGCGCCCGCTGTGCGGTGGGCGCGCTCGCCGACGTGCCCAGGAAGACGATGTCCAGGTCCATGCCGCTGCACAGTCTCGCAGCGGCGGCGAGCGGCGCTAGGGCAGAACGAGCCGTTGGCCGACGCGCACGTCGGCGCTTCGCAGGTGGTTCGCGCGCTGGATCTGCCAGACGCCGTCGCGGACGTCGCCCGCGTAGTGCTGCTCGGCGATCGACCACAGCGTCTCGTACGCGTGAACCGTCACGACCTGCTTCGCGCCGTGAGCGGTCGAAGAGCGCGCCATGGCGCTCCACACCAGCACGGCGATTCCTGCGATGAGAAAGATCCGAACGAACATCTGTTCGCCATCCTAGCGAACAGGTGTTCGTATGTCAACCGGCGGCACAGAGGGCCTGTCGCCGGGCCCTTTGCGCGCGCCGGAAACCGCGCCGGAGCGCGGGCTCGCGCTACTTCTTCTTGACCTTCGTCGGCTTGGGCGCGGACTTGACCTTCGTCGGCTTGGGCGCGGACTTGCCCTTGGGCTTGACGGGCTTGGACTTGGCCTTGGGCTTGGGCTTGGCCTTGGGCTTGGCTGCCGGCTTGCCCTTCGGCTTGACTGCGCTCGTCCCGGACCCGGAGGGCGCGAAGTAGGACGCCGAGCCGGTCGGGCACTTGCCCGCGGTCTTGACGACTTCGGCCTTGAACGCGGCCGCCGAGGCTTTCGCGACGTACCCCTGGTAGAAGAGCCCGCTCTGCCAGCCTTCGAGGGCCGACTCGTCGACGAGCTTGAAGATGTTCACCTTGCTGATGTCGGCGTCGCACAGCGCGAAATCGACCAGCTTCGTGTACCAGGTGGCCTGGTAGGCCTCGGTCCCGGTCGTCCCGTCGACGCCCTGATCCGCGGCGTTCTCGCTGCCGGTGTACTGGCCCGCCACGGCCGCGCTCGGCGTCGTCTGGATCCCCACCTCATTCAGGCTCACGGGCAGGCGCCCCGGGCCGACCGTCTTCTGGCCGGTGCCGTTGAAGGCGGTGAAGAACGCCTGGTAGACCCGCGGCAGGTTCGTGACGCTGAAGGCCGTCGGGTCGTTGTAGCCCGTCTCGAACGGCAGACTCTGGGGGATCGGGTAGGGATGGATGTCCACCCCGTCCATCAGAGGCGCCGAGCGGCCGCTCGCGCGGTACCACTGCCCGAGGAACGTCAGCCAGTCGATCGGGTTCGTGGCGCGGGGGCTGGAGCCGTCGGTCGGCACCGGGTTGCCACGCGGCGAGAGACCGAGGCCCCAGACGAAGATCCCAGGATTGACGGACTTCAGCTCGTCGTAGGCGGCGGCGAGAAAGGCACCGCACCGCGGGGCCGAGACGTTCTGGCCGCCGTCGTACTGCGGATTCGTGAAGAGCGAGGTGTTGCATTCGTTCATCACGACGAACTCGGTCACGAACGGATACGACTGGGCGAGACCCTTGACCCAGGCCGCGAATTTGGCCGCGTTGGCGGGGTCGGAGAGCGCTGCCGAGTGGCGCGGATAGACGTCGAATGTCACCTTGACGCCTGCGGCCTGCGCGGCAGCCAGTGAAGGTGCGAGGAAATCGGCCTCACTGCCGTCGAATCCGCTGGCGGTTGTCTCGTCCCAGCGCAGCGTGACGGTATCGGACGTCATCCCGACACCCAGAAGCGAAGACCAGAAAAGGCCGACACCTTTCTCGTACTTCCCGGCGTCGTCGTTGACGCCCCAGGTGATGTTGTCGGCGGACGCTGTCGATGCGCCCAGTCCGAGCACGACCACACAGGCCGCCAGTGCCGCAAAGAGTCTTTTCACGATCGCCCTTTCTCCTTTGACCCGACCAGGCCAGTTCAAGACTGCCCCATCACGGAACCCGCCGTCATGGGCCGTCCGTCCCAATTCTTCGGTCAACGCGACCTACCTCTTTAGGAGCGGCTCCAGCGCGTCGACGAGCCTCCCGGCGCCGAAACGGACGGGGTCATCGGCCGGAAGACCGGTCTCCGCCTCGGTTTCCTCGATCGCGCGACGCGCGGAAGCCTCGTCCAGGTCACGCGTGTTCAAGGCGATTGCGTGCGCCCTGGCGGGCCGGGCAAGCAGGCTCAGGCGGGCGTGCAGGTCGGCCAACTCGGAGAGCGGCGGGATCGGGAACCGCTTGTCCTCCTCGACGAAACGCTCGCCTGCCTTGTGGCAGAGGACATACGCATGCGGGGCCGACCCGTGAATCAGCCCCAGCGTGACCCCTGAGTAATACGGATGGAGGATCGATCCCTGGCCTTCGACGAAGAGCAGCTCGCCGCCGCGCTCGGCCCCTTCGATCACGAGCCGCTCGGCGGCGCCGGCGATGAAGTCGGAGACGACGGCGTCGACGGCGATCCCCCACCCGGCGATCGCGATCCCGGTCTGGCCGGTCGGCACGAACTCGCTCTTGATCCCGCGCCGGCGTGCCTCGCGGTCGAGCTCGAGCGAGACGGTCATCTTCCCGATCGCACAATCGGAGCCGACGGTCAGCACGGTCGTCGCGCCGTGGGAGAGGTTCGCGCCCGTCGGTACGTTGAGGTCGGGCGGCGGCTTGCGCAGGTCTCGCAACTCCACCCCGTGCTCGCGCGCCAGCTCGACGAGCTCCGGGTCGTTGGAGACGAACTCGTGCAAGCCGTTCTCGAGGTCGAGGCCCGCGCGGATCGCGTCCTTCAGCAGCTCACGCCACGCGGGCGGAAAGCGCCCACCCTGCGTCGCCACACCGACGAGCGCGGTCGTCGGTTCGTACTGCCGTGCCTCCTCGACGCTACGTACGACCGGGAAGCCGTCTTCCGTATCGCCGGGTGCGCGGTCGCTGTCGAGCAGGGCGACTACCTCCTCCGGGCGGTAACGCATCACACCGCGGCCGGTCTTGCCGAAGTGCGGGTCGGCCGATCGTCCCTCGGCGAGGATCAGCAGCCTACGCTGGCGCAACACCGAGTCCCGGCGCGTTGGCGGGCAGCTGCACGCCGTCGGCAAACTCGACGCCGGGCCACGGATCGGACGCGAGCAACAGGTTGCCGTCGAGATCGATGTGATCCATCAGCGAGGCGATGTGCGCACCGGGCGCGATGCCGAGCCCGGACTCGACCATGCAACCGAGCATCACGCCGAGCCCGAGGGCACGCGCGGCGTGCACCATGCGCACGGCCTCGCGGATGCCACCCGACTTCGCGAGCTTGATGTTGATCCCGTGTGCGCGCTCCGCGCAGGCGGCGACGTCGGAGAGTGTGTGGCAGTCCTCGTCAACGTAGATCGGGAGCGGCGCGCGGCGCTTCAGTTCGATGCCGTCCGCGTGGCCGGCAGGCAGCGGTTGCTCGCAGTACTCGAGCGGCATCTGCGGGAGGTACTCCAGCGCCTCGTCGAGCGACCAGGCCTCGTTCACGTCGCACTGCAGCGGCAGGTCGGTGACCGAACGCACCGCGTTGACGCGGGCGACGTCGAGACCGTCGCGGCCGCCGAGCTTCAGCTTCAGGCGCTTGAACCCCCGCCCGGCCAGCTTCTCCGTGCGGCGCGCCATGTCATCCGGGTCGCCCAGCCAGATCGTGTACGAGGTCGGCGGGCCGACGCGACGCAGGCCGAGGAGCTTGTGGACCGGCTGGCCCGTCAGCTTGCCCTGGAGGTCGTGAAGAGCGTGATCGACGGCGGCGCGTGCCGCGTGCTCGCCGGGCGGGAGGCGATCCTCGATCTCCTCCAGTGCGAACGGGTCGTCGCCGATCTCCACCTGCTCGAGCCAGGCGAGCGCCGAGGCCGCCGACTCCGAGTAGCGCGCGATCGGCGCCGCCTCCCCGTGGCCGGTCACGCCCTCGTGCGTGATCTGGGCCTGGACGACCTCGGCCTCGTCCTCCGATCCGCGCGAGATCGTGAAGGTCTCCGCGAGCTGGACCGTCGCCTTCCGAGCCGTCAATTCCACGGGGCTACACTAGTGGCCGTTCGCGCCCGTAGCTCAGGGGATAGAGCGCTCGCCTCCGGAGCGAGAGGTCGCAGGTTCGAATCCTGCCGGGCGCATGTGCGCGTCCTTTTCAGCTGTGTGTCTGGCTTCGGCCACTTCGCGCCGCTGGTGCCACTTGCACACGCGTTCCGCGACCGGGGGGACACGGTGGCATTCGCGGCCGCGTCGTCGTTCGGTTCCCACGCGGAAACGGCCGGCCTTCAATTGCTTCCCGCGGGCCTCGACGAGCAGGAGGTCGATGCCCGGTTTGCCTCCGCGCGAGCGGAGAGCCAGACGATGCCGATCCCCGATCGCCGGCGCTTCGTCTTCACCCAGCGCTTTGCTCTCGTCGAGGCGCCCGCACGCATCGACGAGCTGCACGCGCGAGTGCAGGCATTCCAGCCGGACCTGCTCATCCACGATGCGGCCGAGCTCTCGACGCCGGTGGTCGCGGCGCAGTTCGGGCTGCCGTCCGTCCAGCACAGCTTCGGCCGCATGATCCCCTGGAGCACGATCGAAGCAGCTGCGGTCGCGGTCGGGCCGATGTGGGAGCGCGCGGGTGTCGAGCCGGCACCGCACGCCGGCATGTTCCGCGGGACGTTCGTCGACATCTGCCCGCCGAGCCTCGACTCGGAACGGCCGCCGGAAGGCACTACCGTCTTGCCCCGGCGCCCCGTCGACGCGCAGGTTCACGACCACTCGGGGGAGCGCCCACTGATCTACGCGACGCTCGGCACCGTCGTCGCCAACTCGAGGACGCTCGAGATCCTGCTCGGAGGGCTTGCGGATCTCGACGCCGACGTGCTGCTTACGACGGGCTGGCAGAACGACCCTGCCGATCTCGGGCGGATCCCGGCCAACGCGACCGTGGAACGGTTCATTCCGCAGGACGACGTCCTTTCGCGCTGCTCCCTGATCGTGACGCACGCAGGGTCGGGCTCGACACTCGGCGCGCTCGCGCACGGTGTGCCGCTGCTCGCGGTCCCGCACGCGGCCGACCAGTTCGAGAACGCTGCCGCAACGGCCGCTGCGGGCGCTGCGCGCGTCGTCATGCCGGATGAGCTTTCGGAGCACGCGATCCGCGAGGCAGCACACGACTTGCTCAGCGAGGTTTCCTACCGTGAGGCGGCACGCCGGATCGCCGCGGAGATCGCGGCGATGCCGTCCGCGGCCGCAGTCGCCGAGCGGCTCAGCGCCTAGGCGCTTTCTTCCGGAACTCGTCCTCCGTCGGCAACTCGCCGCGCTTGCGCGCCGC
>JBKJQL010000004.1:0-7711 GCA_046594035.1 Gaiellaceae bacterium | reverse complement strand
CACGGCGGCTTCGGTTAGTGCTTCTTGCTGCTGATCGAGGTGAGCGTGTTCTGACCACTCACGAGCCCACAGCGGATCTGCGCCGTGTCGCCCGTGGCGAGTTTGGCGTTCACGTCCGCGGACTTGTCCGCCGGGATCGCGCAGGTGAGCCCTGCGACCGTGATCGAGGTGGCCGAGAGCGCCGAGACGAGCCCGTGCGCCTCGCTCTTCTCGGAGGTCGTCTTGGACGGCTTGCACGAGCCCGCCCCGATCATGACGGCCGAGCCGCCGGCGGTCCCGCCGCCGAGCTTGCCGCCGGTGAACCCGGACGCTGCCGAGAACGTGGCCGAGAGGTTCGCGATCAGCTTGCCGTTCGGCTGATGCGCCTTCCCGGTCGCGAGGCCGGCGATCGCGCCGTGGTCGTACACGGCCGAGTAGCTGCCGCCGGTGTTCTTGCCGTCGGCGACGTCGATCGAGAAGCGGCCGTCAACGGTGCCGACATTGTCGGTCGTGTTGACGACGCTCCGCGCGCGGAGCGTGATCGGGCCGGTCAGGTCCGGGTCGCCCGCCGCGACGCCGGTGTACTTGCCGTCGGTGACGACGATCGTTTTGCCGTCGGTCGTGGTGCACGTCCGGCTGGACGTGCTCGTGCCGGTCGCACTGAACGTTCCGGCGACGGCCTTGGCACTCTTAGCGCCCTCGATCCCGTTCGCCACCGCATAGCTCGCCGCGATCAAAGCGACGAGCACGACTGCAGTGAAAGTCAACTTGCGCATTGAGTTCCTCCTATTGACTGACAACAGACGCACCCTGACTCGCTGCGGTACGCGCTTCGCAAGCCCTGCGTAAAACGCTTGTAAGGCGGACGCATCGAAGTTGCTTCGGCTACCCTCGGTTGCGGGTCATGTTTCGCCGTGCCGCCGCAATCTGCCTGCTCACGGCGATATTCGTTGCGCCCGCGCATGCCCAGGGAACGCCGCTCATGCCCGGTGTCACCTACGAGAAGGCCGTGCAGTTCACGCCGCACGGCGCCGTCGTGATCCACGTGCTGACCGCGCCGCGCCCGGGCGAGGCGAACGGGCTCTACCAACTGGCGCCGGTGCTCGCGAAGGGCACGGTGACGGGTGGAAAGCAGCGCGTGACGCAGCTGCAGAAGGACGTCTCGAACCAGATGACCGTCGCCGGCATCAACGGCGACCTCTTCAATGCCGTCGACGGCCAGCCCGCCGGGATCTTCATGCAGGGCGGCTTGCTCCTGCATCCGCCGCTCAGCACGCGTTCGTCGATCGGCGTCGACTCGGCCGGCGCGTTGCACGTCGATCGCGTCAAGTTCTTCGGTACGTGGCGCGGCACCGGTCAGCGTCGCCCCGTGAACGGGCTCAACGAGGCGCCGAAGGCGGGCGAGGTGATCCTCTTCACGCCGGCATTCGGCGCCCGAACGCCGAGCGTTCCCGGAGCGGCCGAAGTGGTGCTGCAGCCGTTCCCTGCTGCGTCCCCCAACGTCGACCTTCAGGCGACGGTCACCGCGACCGCTGTCGGCGGCGGCACCGCGATCCCTCCCGACGGCGCGATCCTGATGGCCGCGGGCACCTCGCTCTCCACGATCCTGCAGGCCGAGGCGACGGTCGGCACGCCGGTGGCGACGCGCCTGATCCTGCAGCCGGCCTGGACGGGCATGACGTCGGCTCTCGGCGGCGGTCCGGTGCTCGTGCGGAACGGCAAGCCGGTGTTCCGCTCGCTCGAGGCCTTCACGAACGACCAGGTCAGCCAGCGCGACCCGCGCTCGGGAGTCGGGCAGCTCGCGGACGGGCGGATCATCCTCGTCGCCGTTGACGGGCGCCAGCCCGGATACAGCGTCGGGCTGACGAGCTTCGAGCTCGCCCAGACCCTCGCGCGCCTCGGCGCAGTGACCGCGTCCGCACTCGACTCCGGCGGCTCCGTCACGATCGCCTTCGACGGCCAGATGCTGAACCGGCCGAGCGACCCCGGCGGCGAGCGGCTCGTCAAGGAGGCGTTGTTGATCCAGTATTTCGGTGTGTACGCGGCACCGCCGCCGCTCGCGCTCGTGAACGGCGACCCGGGGAAGGGCGCGCAGCCGCTCTCGTACAAGATCGTGCGTCCTTCGAAGGTGACGGCGCAGCTGATCGGCCCCGACCGCGTCGCGCGGCCGCTGGAGACGGCCGTGCAGCACGATCCCGGCTCATACGCGTTCACGTACTCGACCTTCGACCAGGAAGGCGACTGGCACTGGAGCGTCACGGCCACCGACGACCTCGGTCGCGTCTCGACGATCGACCGGGCGTTTCGGTACGACACCACGTTGCGCGGAGTCACCGCACCGAAGCTTTCACTGGCGCAAGCGACGATCCGGTTCACGCTTTCTCGCCCGGCCAACATTCGTTTGCGCATCGAGACGAAGACCGGCGTCGTCGTCCGGTCGCTCCCGCCGGTCTCGCTGCAGACGGGCGCACGCTCCGTGGTGTGGGACGGAAGACTTCCGCTCGGTTCGAGGGCCTATGGCGGCGTCTACGTCGCCCACGTGTTCGCGACGAGTGACGTCGGCACGTCCGACCTCGCCGTTCCCTTCGCGTTCAGGCGCGGATAGTTAGGGTTCCCGGGCTGTGACACACGCGCTCTCGAGCTGGCTCGCCCAATACGGCGTCGCTGCGGTCTTCGTCCTGATGCTGATCGACGCGGTGTTCCCCGCGGCGAGCGAGCTCGTGATGCTCTACGCCGGCGCACTCGCCTCAGGTGCGCTCGCTCATCGCGTCGACGTCTTCGGCTGGCACGGAACCGGGTTTTCGGCCTTCGTCGCGGTGGTGCTTGCCGGGGTGATCGGGTACCAGCTCGGATCGATTCTCGGCTGGTGGATCGGCGACCGCGGAGGGCGAGCCTTTCTCGAGCGCCGCGGCCGTTGGTTCCATCTGACCCCCGACCGCCTGAGCCGCGCCGAGCGCTGGTTCGAGCGTTGGGGCGCCTGGGCGGTCTTCAGCGGGCGGATCACGCCGGTCGCGCGGTCGTTCGTCTCGATCCCGGCGGGCGTCTTCGAGAGCCCGTTTCGCCGCTACAACGTCCTGACGCTGGCCGGCAACACGATCTGGTGCGTGGTGCTCGCAGGCGCAGGCTGGGCGCTCGGCTCGAACTGGGAGACCCTGCACCAGGACTTCCGCTACGTCGAAATCGCCGTCGTGGTGGGAATCGCGGCACTTGCGGCGTATTTGGCACTTCGTATCCGCCGCGCGGCTACGATGCCATCCGCCGATGTCGATCCCCCACGTTGACGTCAAAGCCCAGTACGCGCCGCTGATCCCGCAGCTGCAGGAGGCGTTCGCGCGCACCCTGGAGTCCGGGAAGTTCATCTTCGGCCCCGAGGTCGAGGCCTTCGAGCGTGAGGCGGCCGAGTTGCTCGGCACGAAGGAGACGGTGAGCTGTGCGAACGGCACCGACGCCCTCGTCCTCGTGCTCGACGCGATGGAGATCGGCCCCGGCGACGAGGTGATCTGCCCGTCGTTCACGTTCTACGCAACGGCGGAGGCGATCGCGCGCCGCGGAGCGATCCCGGTGTTCGCGGACATCGATCCGGTCTCGCTCAACCTCGATCCCGCACTTCTCGAGGCGAAGATCACCAACAAGACGAAGGCGCTCATGCCGGTGCACCTCTTCGGGCGTCCGGCTCCCGACTTCAGCGGCTTCGGCCTCCCGGTGATCGAAGACGCTGCGCAGGCCTTCGGCGCCGGCGGGATCGCGACGAGCATCGCCTCCACGTTCAGCTTCTTCCCGACCAAGAATCTCTTCGCGCTTGGTGACGGCGGCCTGATCGCGGTCAACGACTCCGACCTCGCGAAGCGGCTGCGCATGTTGCGTTTCCACGGCTCCGAGTCGAAGAAGGAGTTCGTCTACATCGGTTACAACTCGCGCCTCGATGCGATGCAGGCTGCGTTCCTGCGGATCTTTCTCGAGCACATCGCGGACTGGAACCAGCAGCGCCGGGAAGCGGCCGCGCGGTACACCGAGTTGCTCGACGGGCTCTTCGAGACCCCCGTCGACGAGCCGGGCCACGTCTACCACATGTATTGCGTCCGCTCGCCCGAGCGGGACCGTCTTGCTGCGGCGCTCAAGGATGCAGACATCGGCTCCGCGGTCTACTACCAGCCGCCTCTGCACCTGCAGCCCGCGCTGCGCTACCTCGGCTACTCCGAGGGCGACTTCCCGGAGACGGAGAAGGCGTCGCGCGAGAATCTCTGCCTGCCGTTGTGGGCCGGGATCACCGAGGAGCAGCAGGCGGAGGTCGTCTCCGTCCTGAAGCGCGCTTCGGACCTCGTGCGGTCGTGATCCGGCTGCCGGTCAACCGGCATCGGATCTGGCAACTCGTCTTCGACGCGGTCCTGATCGTCGCCGCGTGGCGGCTGACGTTCTTCCTGCGCTTCGACCAGTCGACCCCGGTCTACTACCGGCACTTGCTCGACTGGCAGGTCGTCGCCTTCGTCGTCGCGATCAAGCTGACGATCTTCGTTCTCTTCGGCTTCTACAACCGGTGGTGGCGTTACGTGTCGACGCGCGACATGTGGGGCGCCGCGCGTGGCGTCACCGTCGCCTGCGCGCTGACGTATCTCATCCTCTACGCGTTTCCGCCTTCGCACACGTCGCGGCTGCCGCGACTGGTGCCGGTGCTCGACTTTCTCGTGCTACTCGCGTTCGTCGCCGGGACGCGCCTGCTTGCGCGCACGCTGATCGAGCGTCCGCAGGCCGGCCTCGTCGCGCGGGGCAAGGAGGTGCTGATCATCGGCGCCGGCGATGCGGGGCAGTTGATGGTCACCGAGATGCAGCGCAACCGGCAGCTGCACTACACGCCGATCGGCTTCATCGACGACGATCCGCGCAAGCGCGGCGACCGGATCAAGAACGTCCGGGTGCTCGGGACGACCGACGAGTTGGCGCACATCCTGCGCGACAACAAGCCCGACGAGGTGTTGATCGCGATTCCCTCGGCGCCGGGCGGCGTCCGGCGGCAGATCGTCGAGACGTGCCGCGTGGAGAACGTCCCCGTGAAGACGCTGCCGGGACTGCACGAGCTGATTGCCGGCGACCTGAATCTCGGCCGCCAGATCCGGCCGGTGCAGGTGGAGGACGTGCTCGGCCGCCAGCAGGTGGAAGTCGACCTCAATCTCGTCGCGACCTACGTCAAGGGCAAGACCGTGCTCGTGACGGGCGCAGGCGGCTCGATCGGCTCGGAGCTCTGCCGCCAGCTCGCACGACTGGGCGTCGCACAGCTCGTTCTCGTCGACAAGGGAGAGTCGGCACTGTTCGAGATCAACCGTGAGCTCGTCGACGAGCGCGGCTTCGCGGCAGCGATCCCGGTGCTCGCGAACAGCGGCGACCGCGTGAAGATGCGGCAGGTCTTCGATCGCTACCGCCCACATGTCCTGTTCCACGCCGCCGCGTACAAGCACGTCGGGATGCTCGAGGCGAACCCGCTGCAGGCTGTCGTGAACAACGTGCTCGCCACGCGCTCGCTGGCCGAGGTCGCCGTCGAGTTCGGCGTCGAGCGGTTCGTGCTGATCTCGACCGACAAGGCTGCGAACCCGAAGAACGTGATGGGGCAGTCGAAGGCGGTGTGCGAGTGGATCGTCGAATCCTTTGCGCTCCATCCCGAGGTCGACACGCGCTTCGTCGCCGTGCGGTTCGGCAACGTGCTCGGCTCGTCGGGCTCGGTGATCCCGATCTTCCGCAAGCAGATCGAACGCGGCGGCCCGGTCACCGTGACCAACCCGGAGATGACGCGGTTCTTCATGACCATCCCGGAGGCCTCGTCGCTCGTCGTTCAGGCCGGAGCGATGGGTGGCCGCGGGCAGGTCTACGTGCTCGACATGGGCGAGCCGGTGAAGATCTACGACCTCGCGAAGCAGATGATCCGGCTCTCCGGTCGCAACGAGGACGACATCCCGATCGTGTTCACCGGTGCGCGTGCCGGCGAGAAGGTGCACGAGGTGCTCTGGAACGAGGGCGAGGCCGTGGGCCCGACCTCGCATCCGAAGATCATGCGCGCCGCGCGGCCGCAGATCGACGCGGCCTGGCTCGAAGAGGCGCTCACGGAGCTGGAGCGCCTCGTCGAGGAAGGCGACACCCTCGCCGTCGTCGCCAAGCTGCGCGCGATGGTCGCCGAACCGCAGCGCACGGGGCGCGAAGCAGTCTTGGAGGACACCTTGCACTAGCCTGGTGTCTGACACGTGTTCGTCGTTGCGGGCGGGCGCCGCAGGCTCCACCGGTGTCTGACACCTTTTCGGACTGCTGACCCGGTGCTGGTCGTGTGGGTGTCAGACACTTTCGTTCGACTTCGGTGACAGAGTCCCGCCGGCTGCCCCGGTACCGTGGCCGGGTGGACCCGCTGGAGGGCCTGAACCCCGAACAGTGCCGTGCGGCGGAGGCCGTGCGCGGTCCGGTGTGCATTCTCGCGGGCGCAGGCTCGGGCAAGACGACGACGATCACGCGTCGCATCGCGCAACAGGTTGCGAGCGGCGCGTTTGCGCCCGCGCAGATCATGGCCGTCACGTTCACGGACAAGGCCGCGGGTGAGCTCAAGCACCGTCTGGCTGCGCTCGGCGCCCCCGCCGTGCGCGCGTCCACGTTCCATTCGGCCGCGCTGCGCCAGCTGCGGCACTTCGCGCCGGGCGCCGTCGGGAAGATCCTCCCGTCGAAGGCGCTCGCGCTGCGCCAGATCGCGAACTCGCTGCCGGCGCCGTTCAAGTTCCGGCCCGCGGGCGACCTCGCAACCGAGATCGAGTGGGCGAAGAACCGGCGCATCACCGTCGATCGCTACGCGCTCGAGGCGGACGGCCGCGAGCCCCCGATTCCGATCGACCTGATGTTGCGCGTCTTCCGCGAGTACGAACGGCGCAAGGTCGCGGAAGGGCTGATCGATTTCGAGGATCTGCTCGAGCTCGCGGTGACGATGTTCGAGCAGAACGGCGATGCGCGCGAGACGTTCCGCGCGCAGTACCGCGCGTTCACCGTCGACGAGTATCAGGACGTCAATCTCCTGCAGCAGTCGCTGCTCGATCTGTGGCTCGGCGAGCGCGACGACCTTTGCGTGGTGGGCGACGACTACCAGTCGATCTACTCGTTCACCGGCGCAAGTCCTGAGCATCTGCTCGGTGTGCCGAAGCGGTTTCCCCAGGCGCTCGTCGTGCGGCTCGAGGAGAACTACCGGTCGACGCCCCAGGTGCTCGCGCTCGCGAACAAGCTCGTGCCGAATCTCGGCGGAGCGGAGAAGACGCTGCGGCCGACGCTCGCCGACGGCGAGGAGCCGGTCGTACGGCCCTACGCGACGCCGGAGGAGGAAGGCGCCGCGATCGTCGCGGAGATCCGCCACCTCGGTGAGCCCTTGGAGCAGATCGCGATCCTCGCCCGCACGAATGCGCGCCTGACCGACTTCGAGGAGCTGTTGCACGAGGCGGGGATCCCGTTCCAGGGTGCGTCGCTGCTCGAGCGCGACGCGGCACGCCGGATCACACGGCGGCTCGAGCGCTCCGGCGAGGATGCGGCAGGAGCGGTGCGCGCGGCGGCACTCGACTCCGGGTGGCTCGAGCACCTTCCCGACAAGCTTGGCGAGCGCGAGGTGGTGCGGCAGACCGACCTCGCGCGCATCGTCCGGCTCGCCGCCGTGTTCGACGGCGACGCCTCCGCGTTCGTCGCAGATCTGCGGCAGCGCTTCGACTCGGGCGGCGACGGCGCG
>JBKJQL010000287.1:0-16952 GCA_046594035.1 Gaiellaceae bacterium | reverse complement strand
GGCGTGGGTGTGGGGGCGGATCCAGACCAAGCAGGACGTTCGACTCGCCCGCTGGACAGCCGGGATGGCTGTTCAAGGGCGAGGCGGGCGTCCTGCGCCGCGTCTGGGCCGTTCCCGCACGGGCGCAACCGTGGCATCACCCATCTAGATGGTTGATGGGCGGCTACTACGATGCGCGGCCGTGCGCCCGCTCGCTCTCCTGCTCACCGCTCTCGCCCTCGCTGGGTGCGGCGGCTCCTCCAAAGAATCCATCACGACGACGAACGAGGCCGCGCCTCCTGGCCCAGGCACGACGCTCTACGCGGGTGGCGACTGGGCGGTGCAACTCGACGGCAACGAGGCCACCGCGTACCACCGCGTCGCGGGCTCCTGGAAGGCAGACCGGACCGGTGTGGTGAAGATCCGGATTCTCGGTCCCGACGGCGACGTCGCGCCGACGCCGCAGGTTGCGGCCGAGCTCTCGGCAGCGAAGCCGTTGATCGAGTCCGGGATGTGGGTGGACGGGACGGAGCTCGTAGCCAAGGGTGGCGGCCTGACGCCGACCAGGGGAACGATCTACGGAGCGCCCACGACGCCGCTCGCCAAGGGCACGCACGTCGCGGTCGCGTACGCGCGAACGGCCGCCCACGCGACTGCCGTCGCGTGGACGTTCCGCGTCGTGTGAATCTAGGTTCCGGCGGAGTCCGGATCCGTGTCCATGAACGGATACCGGTAGTTCTTGGCCGGGATGAACGTCTCCTTGATCGTGCGGGGGCTGACCCAGCGGATCAGGTTCCACATCGAGCCGGCCTTGTCGTTCGTGCCCGAGGAACGCGCGCCGCCGAACGGCTGCTGGCCGACCACGGCGCCCGTCGGCTTGTCGTTGACGTAGAAGTTGCCGGCCGCGTAGCGAAGCCTGTCGCGGGCGACTTCGATCGCTGCGCGGTCTTCCGAAAAGACGGCGCCGGTCAGACCGTAGGGAGCCGTGCTGTCGACGAGGTCGAGTGTCTCGTCCCACTTCTTCTCGTCGTAGACGTACGCGGTGACGACCGGCCCGAAGAGCTCCTCACGCATCGTGCGGAAGCCGGGGTCACGGGTCTCGATCACCGTCGGCTCGACGAAGTAGCCGTGCGAGTCGTCGTAGCCGCCGCCGACGACGATGTCGGCGTCCTTGCTCGCCTTCGCTTCCTCGATCGCCTCGGACTGGGTCTTGAACGACGAGCCGTCGATCACGGCGCCCATGAAGTTGCCGAAGTCGGAGACGTCGCCCATCTTGATCGTCGCCACTTCCTCCTGGAGCCGCTCGCGCAGCTCGGGCCAGAGGTTCGACGGCGCGTACACACGCGACGACGCGGAGCACTTCTGTCCCTGGTACTCGAACGAGCCGCGCACGATCGCGGTCGCGAGCGAGTCGACGTTCGCGGTCGGGTGGGCGACGATGAAGTCCTTGCCGCCCGTCTCGCCGACGATCCGCGGATAGTTGCGGTAGCGCTCCATGTTGGACGCGACGGTGCGCCACATCGAGTTGAAGACCGCTGTCGACCCCGTGAAGTGGATGCCGGCGAGCTGGGGGCTCGAGAGTGCGGCGCCGCCGATCTCCGCGCCCGGCCCGTAGACGAGGTTGATCACCCCGTCGGGAAGGCCCGCCTCCTGGAAGAGGCGCATCACGTAGTAGGCCGAGAGCATCGCCGTGCCCGCCGGCTTCCAGACGATCACGTTCCCCATCAGCGCGGGGGAGCTCGTCAGGTTCGCCGCGATCGCGGTGAAGTTGAACGGTGAGACCGCGAACACGAAACCCTCGAGCGGCCGGTATTCCAGCCGATTCCAGATGCCCGGCGACGAGACGGGCTGTTCGGAGTACACGCGGTGCATGAACTCGACGTTGAAGCGCATGAAGTCGATCGACTCGCAGGCAGCATCGATCTCTGCCTGGTGCGCCGTCTTCGACTGACCGAGCATCGTCGCTGCGTTGAGCGTGTCGCGCCACGGGCCGGACAGCAGCTCGGCCGCGCGCAAGACGACGGCCGCGCGCTCCTCCCAGGGCCAGCGTGACCAGTCCTCCCAGGGCCAGCGTGACCAGTCCTCCCACGCCTTCGCCGCGGCGTCGATCGCCTGCTGCACGTGCTCGGCCCCGCCCTGGTGCACGTCGGCGAGGACGTGCTCCTTGTCGTGCGGCATGACGGCTTGCTTCGTCTCGCCGGTGAAGATGTCTTTCCCGCCGATCACGAGTGGGATCTCGGTGCGCTCGTTGCGCATCTGCTCGAGGCGGAGCTGAAGGCGCTGGCGCTCGGGGCTGCCCGGCGCGTAGTCGTGAATCGGCTCGTTGTGCGCAGGCGGCGGACGGAAGATCGCGTGTGTGCTCATGCGCCGTACATTACGGCCGTGGACCTGTCGCACGTCCTGTGGATCGGCGGCGGGCCGGAGAGCGGCAAGTCCTCGATCGCGCGGGAGCTGGCCCGGCGGTTCGATCTTCGGCTCTACGCGATCGACGAGCACGAGGCGGAGCACGAGCCGCGGATGCCCTCGCTGGTCGTGGACGAGACGGTCGACGTCGCGCTGACCGCGGCGCGGCACCGCTTTCGCCTCGTGCTCGAGGACCTGGCTGCGTTCTCGCCGTCACAGGCGGCGATCGTCGAGGGCTGGCAGCTGTTCCCGACCTCGGTCGCCGCGGTGCTGCGCGAGCCCGGTCACGCGCTCTTTCTCCTCCCGGACGAGCAGGGCGGGATCACGCAGCGCATCCGGTGGGAGGCCAGAGACCTCCGGCTCGCGACGTTGGACGTCGATGCGCCGCTCGACGAGATGATCGAGCGCGCAGCCGCGCACTTCCTCCCCGTGATCAGCGCCGCAACAGGTACGTCGCCGTGACCACGACCCACACCATGAAGCCGAGCGAGGAGGCGAACACGCCGTCACCCCAGAGTCTCCAGTCGGCGGCGGCCTCCGCGAGGCCGACCGCGAGCACGATCGCGCCGCCGGCGATGCCGGCTTGACCGAACCACTTCGGAATCTTGCGGGCGCGCCAGGCCGCGAGCGACGAGCCGATGATCACGGTCGCGGCGCACGCGGAGGCGGGACCCGACGCCCGCGTGGTTGGGCCGATCACAGTGAGTGTCTGCAGCGCAAGATAGGAGGCGCCGCCGAGGACGACGACGCTCGCGAAGAAACCGTCGGGGTCGAAGCGGACGAGCCGGGCCCGCAGGCTCGCGAGGAACCAGAGGTAGGCGAACGAAGCCCCGGTCAGAAGCGTCGTCTTCGCCTGGTCATGGCCGATGCCGAGCAACAACGCGGGGAGCGCGAGGGCCACGTACACGTACCCGAGAGCCGGGAGATTCGCCCGCGTCACGCGGCGAAGCTACAACATCGAAGGATGAAGCCGACGCTCGTGCAGTACGACGCACCCGGCTGGGGCGTGGGCGAGGTGTGGCTGGACGACGAGGGCCGCGTCTTCCACAGCGAGCTCCCCCGTCCGAAACGGACACGACCGGGGTCAGACGCCGGTCATGTCCTTGCGGGACGGTTGGCGGCGTTCTTCGCCGGCGCGCCCGACGACTTCGCGGACGTACCCTTGCGGGTCGACGACGGGTTCTATGGTGATTGCGCGAAGGCGCTGCGGCGCGTCGCGCGCGGGGAGGTCGTGACCTACGGCGAGCTCGCGGTGCTCGCCGGCCACCCCGGTGCGGCTCGCGCGGCGGGGACGTTCTGTGCCCGGTGCGAGCTCGCGCCGTTCCTGCCCGTGCATCGCGTGGTCGCCTCGAACGGCATCGGTAGCTGGGGCTCGCTCGGGGTCGACTACAAACGACGGTTGCTGGAGCTCGAGGGTGTGATGCTGTGACCGCGCGGATCCGTCATGCTCTCTGACGAGCTCCGCGACGAGCTCGCGCAGATCGCGCCCGCCCGCCGCTGCTGCTGCCACGCCGAGCTCTCGGCGCTCTTCCACGCGTCGGGGGCCTGGCACCTGCGAGGGGGCCAGGTCGCGGTGCACCTTGACCTTGCGAGCTCTGCTGCCGCGCGACGCGCGTTCGCGCTCCTCCGCGACCTTGGTGTGCAGTCGGAGATCCGAACCTACAAACGCAGCTCGTTCGACCAGGCGACGCGCTACCAGCTGCACGTCGACGTCGACGAACGCGCGCTGGAGGTGCTCCGGGAAGCGGGCGTCCTTTCTGCGACGGGGGCGCCGCTCGCGCACCCGCCGAAGCGAGTGGTCGGGCGCTCGTGCTGCCGGGGCGCCTATCTCCGCGGCGCGCTGCTCGGGGCCGGATCGCTCTCCGGCCCGCGCGATCCGCACCTGGAGATCCGCGCGAGCGGGGTGGACGGCGCGCGCTTCATCGCCGACCTCGCGGCGAGTGAAGGCGTGCAGCTCGCTGTCGCCGAGCGCCGCTCGCACGCCGTCGCCTACGCGAAGGGCCACGAGCCGATTGCCGACGTGCTCGCACTCGCCGGAGCGGGAGACACCGCTCTGCTGCTCGAGGAGCACGCCGTGCTGTCGGCGCTGCGCAGTGACGCAAACCGGCTTGCGAACGCCGACGAGGCGAATCTCGTCCGCGCCGCCCGCGCCGCCCACCGCCAGCTGGAGGCGATCCGCGCGCTCGACCTCGACGCGTTGCCGCCGCACCTCGCCGAGATCGCCGAACTTCGGCTGCGCCACCCGTCGGCATCTCTGCGAGAGCTGGCCGCGAAAGCCCGCCCGCCTCTCTCCAAAGCCTCCGCACATCGCCGTTTGCAGGCAGTCGTGAAGCTCGTTGAAAGCTAGAGGCTTGATGTGAAACGCACGCGCACCCGTGGCTGGTGGCTCAGACGCGGCGCAGCTCGCCCGGCTCGGGCTTGAACGTAGACCCGGCTATGCCCTACGCCCGACCCGAACGACCTGCTTGGTCTGAGCCATCCCCACGGGCACCCAGTTCCACATCAAGCCTCTACGTTTCCTACTTTGCAACTGCTCTAGCCACGCTCCTACCGCGTTCCCCATACTGAGTCACCGGCGGGTCCGAGTTTAGTAGACGGCGGATACAGACCCCGTCCTCCGTCATCGCTGAACACGGTCAAACCTGGGGGGAGGGTCGTCCTCGGAGCCTCCTCCCAGGCCCGCCGTTTCTGCGTTCCTATAGTTTTCGCGGCCGTGAGCCAGACGAAATTCGACGATCTGAGGACGCGGCTCGCAGAGATCGCGGATCTCGTGAAGGCGGCATCCCTGCTCGGCTGGGATCAGCACGTGATGATGCCGCCGCGGGGCGCAGCGATTCGTGCGGAACAGATGGCGACCGTCGGCCGCATCGCGCATCAGAAGTTCACCTCCGCCGAGGTCGGCAAGTTGATCGACGACCTGCGCGGTTGGGGCGAGCAGCAGGAGTACGACTCGCTCGAGGCGAGCCTGATTCGCGTTGCCGCGAAGGACTGGGAGAAGGCGATAAAGGTCCCTGCGGATTTGCGCGCCGACATGTCACGCTCCGCCGCGCTTGCGAACCCGGTGTGGGTCGAGGCGCGTAAGAACAACGACTTCAAGACGTTCCTGCCGGTCCTGCGCAAGAACCTCGATCTACGCAAGCGCTACATCGACTGCTTCGAGGTCGGCGACGAGCCGTACGACATCGTCCTCGACGACTACGAACGCGGCATGAAGACGGAGGAAGTGCGCCGGATCTTCGACTACCTGAAGGAGCACCAGGCGCCACTCGTCAAGGAAGTGGCCGCGCAAGGAGGCAACGAGCCGCGCGCCCCGCGGTTCGAGATCGAGCCCCAGAAGGTCTTCGAGCTCGAGGTCGCGCACGCGTTCGGCTTCACCGACGACGCGTGGCGGCTCGACACGACCGTGCACCCGTTCGCGTCGGGGGCCGGCATCCAGGACATTCGCATCACCACCCGGTACTTCACCGAGCACCTCGGCGGGCTCTTCGGGACGATGCACGAGTTCGGCCACGGGCTCTACGAGCATCAGATCGACCCCGCGCTCGAGCGCACGCCGCTCGCGCGCGGTGTCTCACTCGGCATGCACGAGTCACAAAGCCGCATGTGGGAGAACCTCGTCGGGCGGTCGATGCCGTTCTGGCGGCACTTCTTCCCGCGCCTGCAGGAGCTGCATCCGGCGCTCGCCGACTACGACGTCGAGCGGTGGTACCGCGAGGTCAACCTGGTCGAGCCGTCGCTGATCCGCGTCGAGGCGGACGAGGCGACCTACAACCTCCACATCATTCTCCGCTTCGAGCTGGAGCAGGCGATGCTCGCCGACGAGTTCCCCCTCGAGCAGCTGCCGGAGGAGTGGAACAGCCGCATGTGGGACTACCTCGGGATCACCGTCCCCGACGACACCGGAGGCGTCCTCCAGGACGTCCACTGGTCGGGCGGCTCGATCGGCTACTTCCCGACCTATGCGCTCGGGAACTTGATCTCCGCCCAGATCTGGGAGCGCATCACCGCCGATCTTCCGGACATCTACGACGGCTTCGAGCAGGGCGAGTTCGGCCAGCTGCGCGACTGGTTGCGCGAGAACCTGCACCGCCACGGCCGCAAGTTCACCCCCGGCGAGACGCTCGAGCGTGTCTGCGGCACGTCCGAGATCGATCCCGAGCCGTACGTCCGCTACCTGCGCGAGAAGCTCGCGGCGATCTACGGGATCGCCGAAGCCGGCCCTAGGTAACGTAGGCGCATGGCCAAAACTCGCGTAGGTATCAATGGATTCGGCCGCATTGGCCGCAACTTCTTCCGGGCGGCGCAGGAGCGCGGTGCGGACTTCGAGATCGTCGCCTTCAACGATCTCGGTGATCTCCCGACGATGGCGCACCTGCTGCGCCACGACTCGGTGTCCGGCCCGTTCAAGGGAACGGTCGAAGTCGAAGGCGGTTCTCTCAAGGTCGACGGCAACGAGCTAAAAGGCTTGGCCGAGCGCGACCCGGCGAAGCTCCCCTGGGGTGACCTGGGCGTCGACGTCGTGATCGAGTCGACCGGCTTCTTCACCGACCGCGCTTCGGCGCAGAAGCATCTCGATGCCGGTGCGAAGAAGGTGATCATCTCGGCGCCCGCAACTGACCCCGACATCACGCTCGTCCTGGGCGTCAACGACGACTCCTACGACGCGGAGCAGCACATGATCATCTCGAACGCATCGTGCACGACGAACTGCGTCGCTCCGATGGCGAAGGTGCTCGACGAGGCGTTTGGCGGGATCCAGCACGGGTTCATGACGACGATTCACGCGTACACGAACGACCAGCAAGTACTTGACCTCCCGCACAAGGACCTCCGGCGAGCGCACGCCGCCGCGATCAACCTCATTCCCACCTCGACCGGCGCCGCGAAGGCGATCGGCCTCGTGCTCCCGCACCTCAAGGGCAAGGTCGACGGCATCTCCGTGCGCGCACCGGTTCCGACCGGCTCGATCACGGACTTCGTCGTCACGCTCGGTCGTGAGACGACCGCCGAGGAGATCAACGCCGCGTTCAAGGCGGCGGCCGACAGCGGCCCGCTCGCGCCGTATCTCGACTATTCGGATGAGCCGCTCGTCTCGACAGCCATCGTGCACACGCCGGCGTCATGCACCTTCGACAGCGGGTTGACGATGGCAAGCGGAGCTTCCGCGAAGGTCTTCGGCTGGTACGACAACGAGTGGGGCTACTCGTGCCGGCTCGTCGATCTCGTGCCGCGCCTCTTCGCGTGAGCCTGAGGGTAGTGTCCGTCCGGGCGCCAAACGTCGGCCCCTGGCCCGCGATCACGCGGCGCGCTGCCGCGTCCTCGGGTTCGGCAATAGAACCTACTATTGCCGAGCCCTGCGTCCTTGCATCGCTTGGTGCTCGCGACCCAGGAACTCGACGATGACGCCCGAAAGGGCACTGCCGCGGTCGGTCGAGACCGCCGATGTAGAAGGCAAGGTCATTCTCGTTCGGTCGGATCTGAACGTGCCGCTCGAGGACGGTCGTGTCGCTGACGACACGCGGATCCGCAGCTCGCTTTCGACGATCGCGCTGCTGCTCGAGCGTGGTGCGCGCGAGGTGCGCGTCTGCTCGCACCTCGGACGTCCGAAGGGGCCGGACGAGCAGTACGCGATCGAGCCTGTACGCGCACGGCTGCTCGAGCTCGTCGGCGACGAGCGCGTGATCGTGCTCGAGAACACGCGGTTCAACCCAGGGGAGACGAAGAACGAGGAGGCGTTCGCACGCGAGCTTGCAGACGGCTGCGATCTTTTCGTCAACGATGCGTTCGGTTCCGCGCACCGCGCGCATGCTTCGACGGTCGGGGTCGCGCAGCTCCTTCCTGCATACGCCGGCTTGCTGCTGCTCGCCGAACTGGAGCACCTCGGGAAGCTGCTCGGCGACGTCGAGCGGCCGTTCGTGATCGTCTCGGGCGGTGCGAAAGTCGAGGACAAGATCGGCGTGCTCGAAAATCTTGGCTCGCGCGCCGACGAGGTGCTGATCGGCGGCAAGATGGCGGAGGACGTGCGCTCTGAAAACCCGTTCTCGTTCGAGGCAGTGCTCCCGAAGGACGTCGTGGCCGCGTCGTCGTTCGACGCCGACGCGGCCACCCAGGTGACGCCGTTCGACTCTCTGCCCGAAGGCTGGCTCGGGCTCGATGTCGGGCCGGAGACGCGCAAGGACTTTGCGCGGCGCATCGCGGGCGCGCGCACCGTCTTCTGGAACGGGCCGATGGGCGTCTTCGAATGGCCGAAGTTCGCGGAAGGCACGTTTGCGGTTGCGCGCGCGCTGGCCGAGAGCGACGGGTTCACCGTCGTGGGCGGCGGCGACTCGGTGCGCGCGGTGCACGACGCGGGTGTCGCGGATCGCATCGCGTGGATCTCGACCGGCGGCGGCGCATCGCTCGAGCTGCTCGAAGGCAAGGAGCTGCCCGGTGTCGCGGCGATCCCGGATGCCTGAAAGACTGCCCCGATGCTGATCGTCGGCAACTGGAAGCTGTTCAAAGGCCCCGCGGAGGCAGGCGCGTTCTGCCGTGCGCTGCGCGAAGTCGAGCTGCCGAGCGAAGTGGACGTCGTCGTCTGCCCGCCGTACGTCTCGCTCGAGGCGTCCGTCCAGGCGCTCGCGGGCACAGAAGTCGGCGTGTTCGCGCAGAACTGCCACTGGGAGCTCGAGGGGGCATTCACCGGCGAGATCTCGGCGTCGATGCTCCAGGAGCTCGGCGTGTACGGCACGCTGGTCGGCCATTCCGAACGGCGGCAGTGGTTCGGCGAGACGGACGAGACCGTCGCCCGCCGGGTCAAGACCGCGCTCGAGCAGGGCCTGCACGTGATCGCGTGCGTCGGTGAGAGCGAAGCCGAACGCGAGGCGGGGGAGACGGACGACGTGCTGCGCCGCCAGGTCGGCGTGCTCGACGCCGACGAGAACCTCGTGATCGCCTACGAGCCGGTGTGGGCGATCGGCACCGGTAAGACCGCGACGCCGGAGCTGGCGCAGCGGGCGCACGAGACGATCAAGTCGGTGCTCGACCTGCCGGTGCTCTACGGCGGGTCGGTGAAGCCGGACAATGCAGCCGAGCTGATGTCGCAGCCGGCGGTCGACGGCGCGCTCGTCGGCGGCGCCTCCCTCGATGTCGAGTCGTTCGCCGCAATCTGTCGCGCAGCTTCCCTGTAGAGGATTGATCTGGGAGCATCCCCGTAAGCACATCGCCCCAAATCAAGCCTCTCGTAGCGCTGATCATTCTCGACGGCTGGGGGATCGCGCCGGCCGGGCCGGGGAACGCTGTCGAGCTCGCCGACACACCCGTCTTCGATGCGCTCTGGCGCGACTACCCGCACACGACGATCGAAGCCTCCGGCGAAGCCGCCGGCCTTCCGCCGGGACAGATGGGCAACAGCGAGGTCGGTCACCTGACGATCGGCGCCGGCCGACGGCTCTACCAGGACCTGATGCGCGTGAACAACGCGATCGAGGACGGATCCTTCTACGAGAACCCGATCTTGCGCGCGGCGTTCGACCGTGGGAAGCGCGTGCACCTGATCGGCCTCGTCTCGCACGGCGGCGTTCACTCGCACATCGAGCACGTGAAGGCGCTGCTTCGCTTCGCCCCCGAAAAGACCTGGATCCACGCCTTCACCGATGGTCGTGACGTCTCGCCGACCTCGGCGGTGCACGACCTGGCCGAGCTTCCCCTCGATCGCATTGCGACGGTTGTCGGGCGTTACTACGCAATGGATCGAGATCAGCGTCTCGAGCGTACGCAGAAGGCCTTTGATGCGATCGTCGAAGAACGCTGCGCCGCGACCGTCAGTTCAGGCGAACTGCTTGCCGCGGTGCAGCATTCGTATGCCGGCGGTATCACGGACGAGTTCCTCGAACCGATCTGCCTCGAGGGCGCACCGCGGGTCGCGCCGGGTGACACCGTGATCTTCTTCAACTTCCGCCCAGACCGCGGTCGCCAGCTCACGCGCATGCTGCTCGACCACGGCGTCGACGTCACGACCATGACGCGCTACTCGTCCGACCTCGACACTCGGGTCGCGTTCGCCGAGCAGGACATCGAAGGCACACTCGCCCAGGTGCTCGCCGAGCACGATGTCCGGCAGTTGCACGTGGCCGAGACGGAGAAGTACGCACACGTCACCTACTTCTTCAACGGCGGGCGCGAAGACGCGTGGCCGGGTGAGACGCGGGCACTCGTTCCGAGCCCGCGCGACGTACCGAGCTATGACTGCAAGCCGGAGATGTCGGCGAGCGAGGTCGCAGACGAGGTGGTCGAGCAGATCGACGACGGCTACGGGTTCTGCGTCGTCAACTTCGCGAACCCCGACATGGTCGGCCACACCGGTCAGATCCCGGCGGTCGTCGACGCGGTGCAGACGGCCGACCGCTGCCTCGGGCGGATCGTCGAGCGCGTGGCTGAGCTCGGAGGCGTCTGCCTGATCACCGCCGACCACGGGAACGCCGAGAAGATGCTCGAGGCGGATGGGGTCAGCCCGCATACGGCCCACACGACAAACCCGGTCCCGCTGCTCGTGACGATCGCCGGAGCGGGCCTCGCGGCAGGCGGAGAGTTGGCCGATCTCGCCCCGACTGTCCTGCATTTGCTGGGAATCGAGCCACCTTTGCAAATGACTGGCAGGTCCCTCGTAAATCCTCCGTAAGGCGGATTTTTACAACCGAAAACGGGGCTATACTCCGGCTCCCTTGTCTCTCCCCCAGCCAGATCTCGCGGTCCTACGAAAGGCCCAACGAGGTGATGAGCGTGCGTTCGCGATCATCCTGCGCACGTACCAGACGCCGGTCTACAACTACGTCCTGCGCCTGACGAACGGCGACCGGGCGCTGGCGGAGGACCTGACGCAGGAAGTCTTCCTTCGCGTCTTCCAGGGTCTGCCGCGCTTCTCGCTTCGCTGCAAGTTCACGACGTGGCTCTTCCAGGTAACGAAGAACCGCGTGCTCGACGAGCTGCGCGCGAAGGAGCGGCGTCCGCTCAACCCGATCAACCTCGACGATGCGCCGCAGCTCGAAGTACTCGACCAGCCGGTCGAGCGGGCCGAGGCGATCGACGCCCTCTGGCACGCGATTGACGGCCTGCCCGTCGATCTGAAGATGGCTCTCCTGCTCCGCGACGTCGTCGGCCTCTCCTACAACGAGATCGCCGACTCGCTGGAAGTGACGCTCGCAACCGTCAAGTGGCGGATCTTCAAGGCGCGCGAAGACGTTCAGCTCGCGCTCGCCCGTGAGGGCATCACGTTCGGCACCGGCGCCGACGCACAAGCGCTGTAGAGCCCTAGATGGTCTAGCGCGAGTAGGTCTTCAGCCAGGCGCTGAGGTTGCGCGCCTGCTGGGCAGGAGTCGCCCCGTGTGGTACCGGCTCGACGCGCGTCGGCGTCTCACTCCCGCCGGTGACGGCGAGTGCGATCGCCGCGAGGATTGCGGCAACCGCTCCCGCGGCGAGCACCTTCGTGCGCATGGCGATGCTCGGGCGGTGCTCTGCGCGCGGCGGCGGCAACACCTGCGTCACGCCGAGGGCCGCGGCGACCTCGCTCGCCGACGGGCGCAGCGACGCGTCGTGTGCCCGCATCCGTTCGATGAGCATCAGGTCTGCGCCCGTCGCTCCCTCCAGAAGCTCGTCGAAGACGACGCCGAGGGAGTAGACGTCGGCTTCCGTCCCGACGACGCGACCCTCCGCCTGCTCCGGCGCGAGGTAGCGCATCGTCCCAAGCACGGTGCCGACCTGCGTGACCATCGTCTCCTCCAGCGCGCGCGCGATCCCGAAGTCCGCCACCTTCACGTGGCCGTTAGGCGAGCGCAGAAGATTGGCCGGCTTCAGATCGCGGTGCACGACGCCGCGGCTGTGCGCGTGCGCCAGGCCGGCGGCGACCTCGCCGGCCTCCTCGCGCGTCAACGTGTCTCCCTCGAGCGTGCCGGCGGGGAGCAGTTCCATCACGATGCATGGGATGCCGTCGACCTCGGTGATGTCGTAGGTCTGCACGAGGTTCGGGTGGTGGAGCTTCGACGCGATCCGCGCCTCGCGCAGAAAACGCGCGCGGAACTCCACATTGTCCGCGAGGTGCTCGGCGAGTACCTTCAGCGCGACGGGTCGCTCGAGCTGCTCATGCCAGCCGGCGTAGACCACGGCCATCCCGCCGCGGCCGATCTCCTCGTCGATGCGATAGGTGCTCAATCGCCACCCTTGTCGCCGTGCCCGTGCTTGTCCTCTTTCGTCTTCGCGGGCTTCGAATCGGGCGTGAACGTCGGCGTCGACGTCGGTGGCGGAATCGCAGGCAGGCACGGCGGGGTCTGCACCACGAGCACGTTCACACCGGACGACAGGGGCTCCTGAAGCGCCGCGGGCACGCGGTGTGCGTTGATGAGCGTTGTCGTGCGCGCCCGCAACGCGCGGATGTCGCGCGCCTGCGCGCATGCGCCTTCGCGGGAGATCTTGTCGGCGAGCGTGATCAGCGGCGCTGCGTCCTGACGCGCCATGTGCGGTCCGCCGCCGCCGCCGCAGCCGGCGAGCAACACGGCCGCGGCGGCGAGGAGGACTGCAGTTCTAAGAAGAGGACTCATGTGGCCCTCTCAGACGCCGCGCGTGAGCCGGGTTGCCAGGTCCTCGGGCAAGCCTGCGGCCCGCATCTCCGCCTGGGTCTCCCTGATTGGATACGGAACACGCCGGAAAGCTGCCCGTCCAATCGCGTTGTCAATCAGCAGCCAGGCGGCGCGTGCATCGCTGTCTCGGGGCTGCCCCACGGAGCCGGGGTTGATCAGCCAGCGGGCGCCTGACGTCTCGAGCTCTGTCCCACCGGGCGCGAGGCCGCCGTCCAGGCGCACGCCGTCCCAGGAGAGAGCCAGAGCGAGATGGCTGTGGCCGACGAGGACAATCGGCGCGGTCGTCAGCTGGAGGTTCTTCAACGCGACGTCCTCGCTGAGCACGTATTCCCAGACCGGGTCGCGCGGGCTCCCGTGGTAGAGCTCGAGCCCGTCGCGCATCGCCGCAGGCTCCAGGGTGCGCAGCCAGCGGGCTTGCTCCTCGCCGAGCATGTCCTCCGTCCAGCGCGCCGATTCGGCCGCGAGCGGCCCGAAGTCAGTCGTGTCGAGCTTCCCGACGGCGGCGAGGTCGTGGTTGCCGACGAGGACGATCGCCGCCCGCTCACGGACGATGTCGGCACACTCGTTCGGCTTCGGGCCATATCCCACAACGTCGCCCAGACACCAGATCTCGTCCGGGGCCTCCCCTTCGATGTCGGTCAGGACCGCTTCGAGGGCGTGAAGATTGGAATGAATGTCTGAGATGACCGCGATGCGCATCAGGAAGGCCGCCACGCTAGCCGTCGCCGCTTCGGCGTGGTGCACCTGTGCGTGGCTGCTCGCCGGCACCAGCGTGCCGTCGGTCGACGTCTCGGGTCTCGACGTTCACGAGTATTTCTCCCGGCACACGCTCGATCGGGCGGAAAGCTACTCGCGCGGCGCCGAACTGCTCTGGCTGCTCGGTACGGGCTCGACGCTCGCCGCGCTTGTCGTGCTCGCGCGCCTGCTGCCGAAGAAAGTCAGGTCGATCGGGCTCGGACGGATCGGCAGCGCGGTGATCGTCGGGATGGTGCTGATCGTCGTGCTGTGGTTTGTCTCGCTGCCGTTCAGCCTTGCCGAGCTCTGGTGGCAGCACCACTGGGGCCTCGGCCCGTTCGACGTGCTCGCCTGGCTGAGCGGGCAGTGGGCACTACTCGCACCTGCGGCGGTCTCCGCCCTGGTGACGATCGTGCTGCTCGTCGGCCTGGCCGGCCGCTTCCGCCGCTGGTGGCTCGTCGCGACGCCGGTCGTCGTCGTGATCGTGGTGTTCTTCACGTTCGTCTCCGGTTGGCTGCTCGCGGCGTCGTCGCACCCGCTCCGCAATCCGCAGCTCGCCGCCGACGCGCGACGCTTGGCGCAGGTCGAGCACGTCACCGGCACTCGGGTCCGTGTGCAGGACGTCTCGAAGTGGACCAACCAGGCCAACGCGTTCACCGCGGGGTTCGGGCCGTCGACTCACGTGATTCTGTGGGACACGCTGCTCGACGAGCGCTTCACCGAAGGCGAGCAGGTCGTGGTGGTTGCGCACGAGCTCGGCCACGTGCGCAGTCGCCACATCATCAAGGGCATCGGCTGGGCTGCGTTGATCGTCCTCCCGACGCTCTGGCTGCTCGCGCTGGCAACGCGCCGACGTGGCGGCGTCGGCGATCCCGCGAACCTGCCCTACGTGATCCTCGTCCTGACCGTGATCGGGCTGCTGACTACTCCGTTCCAGAACGTGGTCTCGCGACGGTACGAGGCGGAGGCGGACTGGCGGGCGCTCAACGCGACCCAGGACCCGGCGTCCGCACGGAAGCTCTTCCAGACCTTCGCGCGCACGAGCCTCGAGGATCCGAGCCCTCCGACGTGGGACTACCTCTGGCTGGAGACCCACCCGACGCTGGCACAGCGCATCAAGCTGGCCGAGCAATGGAGAGCACGGAACAATCGTTAGCGGTCTTCGGTCTCGGGCAGGTCTTGAATGCCCTTGACCGTCGTGTACTTCGAGTACGCCTCTTGCAGCGCAGCGAGGAGCTCCCCTGCGAATTGCTGGGACATGTTCACCCGCGAGACGACGACACCGGGAACGTCGCCCTCCTCGACCTCGTGGTCGATGCGGGCGAAGGTGAGCGTGAACTCGTAGTCCGAAAAGGTGATGTTCGCGAAGTTCGCATAGACCCCGGCGAGGTGCTGGGGATCCATGTGGATATTCAGCTGGCGCTCGGTAGGGTCGTCGTCCATCGAGGGCCACGATACTAGAGCCCATGGAAAGGGCAGGATTCACACGCCGCGAGATCGGGATCCTGGTGACCGCGGTCGCGGTCGTCTTCGCCGGCGGCACGCTCGGCTTCATGCACCTCCTGCACGAGAGTTGGCACGAGGCGCTCTACCGGACGATTGTCACGGCCTCGCTCACCGGTCTGGACACGACACCGGAGGGTCTCGGAGCCGAGATGCTGACGATTGGGGTCGTGCTCTCCGGCGTGGCTATCTTTGGTTACTTCGCAGCGCAGATCTTCGACTCGATCGCGCACAGCGTCATGGGCGGGGCCTGGAGGGAGAAGAAACGCCGCAAGATGATCGACGAGCTTCGCAACCACATCATCGTCTGCGGCTACGGCCGGGTCGGCCGGCGCGCGGGGGAAGAGCTCGGTGAGGCCGGAGTCCCGTTCGTGGTGCTCGACTCCGGCGAGGAGGCGCTCGAGCACGCACGGGAGGACGACGTGCTGTTCGTCGACGGTCGGGGATCCGAGGACGAAGACCTCGTGAAAGCGGGTATCGACCGCGCGCGAGGGATCATCGTCGCCTCCGACGACGACGGCGACAACCTCTACATCACGCTCTCGGTCAAGGCGCGCCGGCCTGAGGTGGCCGTGATCGCACGGGGGTCGACCGAGGAGGCGGAGCGCAAACTCAAGCTCGCGGGCGCCGACCGCGTCGTGACGCCGTACACGACTGCGGGCCGCGTGATGGCGCAGCTGATGATCAAGCCGCAAGTCACGTCATTCGTGAACGCGATGACCTCTTCCGAGGCGCCCGATCTGAGCTTCGAGGAGATCGAGGTCACCTCGAGCTGCGGCGCGGTCGGCAAGACGATCGGCGCGCTGAACGTCTCCTCGCACACGGGCGCGAACATCGTCGCTGTACGCAAGCAGGGAGGCGCGCTCGAGCTGCGCCCGACGAAGCACACGCTGCTCGAGGAGTCGGACGTGATCGTCGGGCTGGGCTCGCCCACCGAGATCAAGAAGCTCGAGGAGATGTTCGAGCCGCAGGATTTCATTGTCTGACCAGAACAGTCCCAGTGCGGTCGAGCGTCTCGCGGCGCGTGTCGGCGAAGCGGTCGGGACCGAGGTCGAGCTCGAACGGCCGAAGGACACCTCGCACGGCGACTTCGCGACGAACGTCGCCATGCGCTCGGCCAAGGCGATCGGCCGGCCTCCGCGTGAGCTCGCGCAGGAGCTCGCCGAGAAGGTCGTCGAGCTCGACGAGATCGAGTCGGCCGAGGTCGCCGGCCCCGGATTCCTCAATTTGCGCGTCTCTGACCGCTTCTTCGTCGACGCGCTCGCGGAGATCGACGACGGCTACGGCGGAGGGTGGGCCGAGAATCCGGAGCGCGTGCAGGTCGAGCTGGTCTCTGCGAACCCGACGGGGCCGATCGTCGTCTCGGCCGCGCGCAACGGCGTCTACGGCGACTCGGTCGCGCGGCTCCTCGAGTTCGCAGGCCACGACGTCTCGCGCGAGTACTACTACAACGACGCCGGTCGCCAGGTCGACCTTTTCCGCGAGTCGGTCGAGGCACTACGCCGCGGCGAGGAGGTCCCCGAGGACGGCTACAAGGGCGACTACGTGGTCGAGCTCGCGAAACGCGACGGCGACCCCGTGCCGCACATGCTCGCGTCGATCGAGCAGTCGATGGAGCGGTTCCGCATTCACTTCGACAGCTGGGCGCTGCAGAGCGAGCTCGAGCAGCGCCTGCCGGAGTTCATGCCGAGACTCGACACCTACGAGAAAGACGACGCGGTCTGG
>JBKJQL010000274.1:0-2804 GCA_046594035.1 Gaiellaceae bacterium | reverse complement strand
CTGGAGCGGCTTCTCGTGCGCGCCGAGGGCGGCGACCCGGGCGTCGACCCCGGCGAACCCGGCGAACCAGCCGGCGCCGTCTAAGAAGCTCTAACTGAATGCGGTTCGTCGATCCGGCTGCGATCGGCGAGTGCGAGACAAGGACGCAGGGCGCCCCGGTAGCGGTGTTCTACCGGGGCAACCGAGGACACGGCATCGCGCCGCCGAGCGCGGCCGGGCGACACAAGCTCATTCGGTTAGAGCTTCTAAGCCTCGAGCGCGAGCGGCAGCGTAAAGGACACGCGCGCGCCGCCTTCGGGCCGTCCCTCGGCCCAGATGCGGCCGCCCTGTGCCTCGACGAGCCCGCGCGCAATTGCCAGCCCGAGGCCGGCGCCTCCGGTGCGTGCGCGATCGCCGCGCCAGAAGCGGTCGAACATCCGCCGCGCCGCCTCGGGCGTGAGCCCCGAGCCGGAGTCCTCGACGGTGACTGTGACGTGCTCGTCGTCGGCGTCGAGCAGCACCACGATCGCGCCGTCCGACGGCGTGTGCTGCAGCGCGTTTGTGAGCAGGTTCAGCAGCACGCGCTCGACCTGGTCCGGCGCGCAGCGAACCGCGGGCGCATCCTGAATCCGCCGGTCGAGACGCACGCGGCGTGCGCGCGCCTCTGCCTCCACGCCGCGCACACACGACTCGACGAGCGGCGCGACCGCCACAACCTGCAGCTCGTGCGCGAGCGCGCCCGCGTCGATGCGCGCGAGCTCGAAGAGGTCCTCGACGAGCGTCCCGAGCCTGCGGGCGTGCTCCTGCAGCGGAGCGAGGTACTCCTCCGGCTCCGCGAGGCCGTCCTCGATTGCCTCCAGCATCGCCGTGATCGAGGCGACCGGCGTGCGCAGGTCGTGACTCGCGGCGGCGACGAGCTCGCGCCGTGCGTCGAAGAGGCTCTCGAGCTCCGATGCCATCGCGTTGAACGATCGCCCAAGGCCGGCCAGCTCGCGCGGGCCGTCGACCGGCGCTCGGACCGCGAGATCGCCGGCCGCGAGCCGGCCCGAGGCGATGCTCAAACTGTCGAGACGGCGGGTGATCGAACGCGCGAGCACGAGCGCCACCGCGACGGCGCTTGCAGCGGCGCCCGCTGCGACCGCCAGGATCTTCACGTCGGCGCCCATGTGGAACATCACCCAGCCGGAGAGCAGTACCGCGCCGAGCGGGAGGACGACGGCGAGGAGCGCCAGCGCGGCGAGTTGTGCGCGCACGGTCGGCAGCTGCCGCAGACCTAGCGCGCCGAGCGCGCCGAGCGTGAGGGTGGAAGCCGCGACGACGAGCGCGAGATGGATCACGGCACGAACCTGTAGCCGACGCCCCACAGGGTCTCGAGATGCTCAGGCACCGACGGGTCGCGCTCGATTTTCGACCGCAGCCGCCTGATGTGGACGGTGACGGTGCCTGTGTCGAGCGCAGCCTCGTAGCCCCAGACGCGGTCCATCAGCTGCGCGCGCGAGAAGACCTCTCTCGGGTTCGAAGCGAGGAAGAAGAGCAAGTCGAACTCCTTGCCCGTCAGCCGCACCTGCTCGCCGTCCAGGGTGACCTCATGCGTCTTGCCGTCGATCGTGAGGTTCCCGAAGGTGAGCGTCTCCGCAGCGGGCTGCACCGACGCATCGGCGCGCTTCAACACGTTGCGCACGCGGATCGCAAGCTCGCGCGGCGAGAACGGCTTCGTGACGTAGTCGTCCGCGCCGATCTCGAGGCCGACGATCCGGTCGGCAGCTTCGCCGCGCGCGGTCAGCATGATCACGGGCAGCTCGCTGCTCGCCCGGATCCAGCGGCACAGCGTGAGGCCGTCCGTTCCCGGCAGCATCAGGTCGAGCACCACGAGGTCGGCCGCACCGGTCTCGATGATCGCGCGCGCAGCATCGCCGTCGCCTGCCTCGAGCGTGTCGAATCCGTCCCGCTGCAGGTAGCGGATCACGACGTCGCGCACGATCGGTTCGTCATCGACGACGAGGACGGTTGCCATCTCGCTCATTGTCGCTCGTTCGTCACTGGTCGCGCGCCCACTTGGCGTGGTGGCGCATCGCCCAGTCGCGCCGGACGGTGCCAACGGTCATCCCGCGGAGCGAGTGCCGCGTGGCCGGGGCGATCACGGCGAGGTAGAGATGACCGACGAAGAGGACGAGCGAAAACAGGGTCAGCCAGTCGTGGAGCAGGATCGTGCTCGCGAACTGGAAGCGGTGGTCGCGCTCACCGAGCCAGAGCAGCCCGCCGGAGACCGCGAAGAGGACGGCGAACGCGGCGCTGAGCGCGGCGTTCACCTTCTGCCCTGCGTTGAAGCGTCCCTGCGGGCGCGGGTAGCGCTGCAGCCAGAGCACGTCGTCGGTGTCGAACGTCTCGAGCTCGCGCACGGTCTGGCGCAGCCGGCGACGGTCGCCGAGCACGACGACGAGCACGAGCGCGAGCATCCATGCGACGGCGGTGTAGACGTGCACGTCTTTGAGCAGTGGCCTTCGGCCGACGGCCTGGCTGAGACTCGGGAGGTAGAGAATGAGGCCGGTCGCAAGCAGCACAAGGAACGCGACCGCATGCACCCAGTGCGCGGTGCGCTCGGTCGGCGTGAACCGTTCGATGTACTCAGGCTCCATTGGATCGCCCCACCCACGCGTCGGCGTCGTAGCCACGCTGCTCCCAGTAGCCGGGCGGTGCGTCCGTGGCGAGCGTGATCCGCTCGACCCACTTCACGCCCTTGTAGCCGTACATCTCCGGGATCACGACGCGCACCGGCGCGCCGTGCGGGCGCGACAGCGGCTGGCCGTTCATCTCGTAGGCGAGCA